>JARXAK010000176.1 GCA_029865885.1 Rhizobium sp.
ATCTCCCGCTTGCCCATGATGCCGGTGGGCCGCCAGAGCAGCACCAGGGCCATGAGCAGATAGATGAGGACACCGGCGAATTCCGGCAGGAAGACTTTCCCGAAGGTGTCGATAAGGCCGATCAGCAGCGCGCCGATGGCGGCACCGGGCACAGAGCCTACGCCACCCAGCACCACGACGACGAAGGAGAGGATCAGCATGCTGTCACCCATGCCCGGAAAGACGGTGGAAACAGGTGCGATGACGGCGCCGGCAAGGGCCGCCAGCGCGATGCCCACGGCAAACACCAGCCGGTTCACCTTGTCGAAGGGGATGCCGAGCGCCCGGGTCATGTCCCGGTTCTCCGCGCCGGCACGGACGATCATGCCAATGCGCGTGCGGTTGATGACGAAAAAGATGGCAGCGGCCACCACCAGACAGAAGCCGATAAGCGCGACCCGGTAATGCGGATAGGACTGGACATCGGTCAGCTGGATTGCCCCGGACAGCCATTCCGGCAAGGGAACCGAATAGACATCGCGGCCGAAGACGATCTGGCGCAGCTTGTCGAGCACCAGGATCAGGCCGAAGCTGAGCAAGACCTGCGACAGGTGATCCCGGCCATAGAGGCGCTTGATGAACAGGCTTTCGAGCAGCAGGCCCAGAAGGAAACTGACGACGAAGGCCGCAACAATGCCGATGAACAGATTTCCCGTGGCAAGCGTGAACCACCAGGCGAAATAGGCGCCGAGCATGTAGAAGGCACCATGGGCGAGATTGATGACGCCGAGGATGCCGAAAACGAGGGTCAATCCGCTGGCAACCAGGAACAGCACGAGTCCGTACTGCACGGCATTCAACAGCTGGATGGCGAAGGTGCCGATATCCATGAACATCTCCTGAAGGTTGGGAGTGGGCGGGGCATGTGACTGCCCCGCCGACCGCGTCAGGTCATCTTGCAACCACGAGCCGGATCGACGACGCCCTGGCCAGCCAAAGACACCATCACGTTCTTGCCCTGACGGACTTCGCGCAGATAGATATCCTGGATGGGGTTGTGCGCAGCGGAGAAGGCAAGCGGGCCGCGCGGACTGTCCAGCTTGGCACTGCCCATGGCGGCAAACATCGCGTCACGCGCCGCGCTGTCGCCATTCGTCGCCGAAAGGCCCACATCGAGCAGCGCTGCGGCGTCGAAGCCCTGGACGGCGTAGATATCGCCGACCTGGCCCGTCTTCTTCTGAAAGCCCTCCAGGAACGCAATATTGGCCGGGTTGGTCAGGCCGTCAGCATAATGGAGCGTCGTGCGGATGCCCTCGGCTGCCGCGCCCTGTGCCGGAAGCGTGCCATCGGTCAGGAAGCCCGTGCCATAGAGCGGGATCGTTCCCTGGAGCCCGGCGGCTGCATAGTCGGTGACGAACTTGACCGCTCCGCCACCGGCAAAGAAGGCGAAGACGGCATCCGGCTTCAGCTGTGCGATGCGGGTGATCAGCGCCTGGAATTCCACTTCCGGGAAGGGAAGCGCCAGTTCCTCCACCACCGTACCGCCGGCCTTGGTGAAGCCTTCGGCGAAGCCCTTGGCCATCTGCGTGCCGGCGGCATAACGCCAGGTGATACTGACCACATTGCGATGGCCTGCATCATACATGACCTTGCCCATCGGCTCGGAGACCTGCCAGTTGGAGAAGGAGGTCCGGAAGACATTGGGGGCGCACAGCGGGCCGGTCGCCTCGTCCGCACCGGCATTGGGAATGATGAGCGGCACGCCTGTGTCGCGGGCCACCTTGACCATGGCCATGGCAACGCCCGAATGCACGGTACCGACGACAAAATCGACTTTGTCGCGGCCCACGAGCCTGTTCATGTTGTCGGTGGCGGTTTCCGGCTTGGACTCGTCATCGAGACGGATGAATTCAACCGGCCTGCCGCCCAGCATGCCGCCCTTCTGCTCGACATAGAGGCTGAAGCCGTTGTCGATGAATTGGCCGAGCTTGGCAAAGGTGCCGCTGGAAGGCAGCATCAGGCCGATCTTGAGCGGGGCCGCCTGGGCAATGGCTGGTCTCGGCAGGCCGAAGGCGAGGCTGGTTGCCCCGGCAGCGGATGCGGCCAACAGCCCGCGGCGGCTGATTGCGAACTTGGAAACACTCTTGTCATTTGTCATTTTTGCTCCTCCTCTTATCGGTTATCGACGGGGGCCTTCTCCTCAAGACGCCCCGGTCGGATGGCAGATCTGCACTGTCAGTTTTGTTTCTGAAGCCTGATCGTCCCGGCACGTGTTCACGCCGGTCGGAGAAGGCTCTAGCCGCTATCGCCGCCTCCGACGGGCAGGATGGTGCCCGTCAGGTAGGAGGCCTCATCGGACGCCATGAAGAGGATGGCATTCGCCTGTTCCTCCAACGTCCCGTATCGTTTCATGAAACTGCTCTGCTTGGTCTGGGCCACGACCTCGGCCATCCAGCGGCGCTCGTCGTCGCTCTGCTCGTTCGGATTGCGCGGAATTTTACGGGGCGGCGCTTCCGTGCCACCGGGCGCGACCGCGTTGACGCGGATGCCACGCCCGGCATTTTCCATGGCAAGCGACACGGTCAGCGCGTTGACCGCGCCCTTCGCCGCCGAATAGGGCACGCGATTGATGCCGCGCGTCGCAATCGACGAGACGTTGACGATGACGCCCTGTTCTGCAGCAATCATGGATGGCAGCACCGCGAGACAGCACCAGAGCGTCGGGAAGAGCGACCGGTTGACCTCGGCCACGATCTGCTCCGCCTTGAAGACTTCGAAGGGCTGCATCCAGATGGCGCCACCGACATTGTTGACCAGGATGTCGATGCGGCCCGCCGGCTCAAGAGCGGTGGCAATAGCCTTAGAAGCGCCTTCCCAGCTTTCCAGATCCGCCGCGATCGCATGCGCCAGGCCACCCTGTGCGGTGATCTCCGCAGCGACCTCGTGGACAAGGTCAGAGCGGTCGATGAGCGCAACGACTGCCCCCTCGCCTGCGGCACGCAGCGCCACCTCGCGCCCGATGCCCTGGGCGGCGCCGGTCACCGCCATCACCTTGCCGGCAAAGCGTTCGCGGCTCATTGTACCGTCTCCGCCGGGTTGAATTTCTCGTAGTGGAAGACAGCGGGGGTGACTCCGATCGTGCTGAAATGCCGGCGCACGGCCTCCACCATCGGCGGCGGGCCGCAGAGATAGACGTCACAGTCGCCGCCATGGAGGTCGCCGGCCCCGAAATGGTCAGTGACGAAGCCCTTGAGCGGCGCCTGGCTCTCTGGATCGGAAATGCAGACATCATAGGCAAAGCCCGGAAGCTTGGCCCGCAGCGCTTCCAGACGCTGGACCTCGACCAGATCCACATCGCGCGTGACGCCGTAGATCAGCCGGATGGGCAGCGTCGGCTCGTCGCGCTCCGAGAGATGCTCAAGCATGGCAAGGAACGGTGCAAGCCCGGTTCCACCCGCCAGAAACAGCGCCGGACGCTTCAACTCGCGCAGATAGAAAGCGCCGGATGGCCCCTTCAAGGTCAGCCGGTCGCCCGGCTTAGCCTTTGTGGACAGATAGGTGGACATCAGACCGCCAGGAATGTTGCGCACCAGAAAGTCCACCCGCCCATCATTCACCATGGACGAGAAGGAATAGGCACGGCTGGCGTCAGCACCGGGCACCGAGACCTGCACATACTGGCCGGGCAGGAAACCCAGCGCATCCGGATCATCCAGCGCGACCGAAAAGCCGAGGGTCGTCTGCGACAGCGGGCGCACTTCAACGAGGCTGGCGCCGTATTCCACAGGTCCGCTCTTGCACATGGCCGACGTGGCAGGCACCGAGACAACGCAATCGCTGCTGGGGCGCATCTGACAGCTCAGGGCAAAACCCTGGCCGCGCTCGTCGTCAGACAGCGCATCCTCGATGTAGTCGCCAAGCTCGAAGGAACCGGCCTCCACCTTGCATTTGCAGGTGCCGCACACACCATCGCGGCAGTCCATCGGAATGTTCAGCCGGGCGCGATAGGCGGCATCCACCAGGACTTCGTTTGCGCCGCATTCGATGAAGCGGGTAACGCCATCCTCGAAGTTCAAAGCCACTCTCGGCATGATCTTTCCCTCTGCTCAGACGTGATAGATGTCGATGACGTGGTGAATGTAATCGTTGACGAGAACGATCTTCTTCGATGCGATCAGCATCTGTCCGCCGGACACTTCGAGCGTGTAATAATTGATGCCGTAATGCGTGTCGGTGGTCTTGTAGCGGAAGTTCTGCGTCATCCAGTTGAAGCGGATTTCCAGCTTTTCCGACGTCTGCGACAGGATCTCGACATTGGAAATATGGTGCAGCGTCCGCGGTTCGGGCAGGCTGGTGGCGCTGGACCGGTCGGTGCGGATGCGGAAGATGCGATCTTCCAGCCCCTGTTTGGTGGGGTAGTACATCAGCGAGATTTCGGTCTGCGGATCTTCCGTCAGCCGGTCGTCATCATCCCAGGCCGGCATCCAGAAATCGACATGCGGTGCATAGAGCGCAAGCCAGCTGTCCCAGTCGCGGTCATCGAGATAACGCGCCTCGCGATACAGGAATTCTTCCACCTCTTGGCGGGATATCGTCATGTTTCCTCCTCGGACCGCATCCAAAGGCGGCCGTATCCTTCCAGGCAGGCGTGCCCTCCCGGCTCGCCCGCACATCCTCGGTGTCTGTTGGTTCGTATGCCGACCACTCAGAGGGTCGGATCGCGTCCGATGGCCTTCTGCAGCGCCTGTTTCCAGTAGCTGTGCTGGACGACGAACAGGCCCTCGTCCTCGGTCTTCACGCCTGAAAGCAGCGGCTCAAGCCCGATGGCGGCAGCCCCCTCGTCCGGGCCTTCGATCCAGTGGGCCGCACCACGGCTCAGGTCATTCCACTCCGCATGGCGCGCCTGATAGCCGATCTGGCAGGAACGGAATTCCTCCAGGTCGTCCGGGGTTGCCATGCCGCTGGCATTGAAGAAATCCTCATACTGGCGGATACGGCGTGCGCGGGCCTCCGCGCTCTCACCCTTGGGCGCGATGCAGTAGATCGTCACCTCGGTCTTATCCACGGCGATCGGCCGGTACATGCGGATCTGCGAGGAGAACTGGTCCATCAGGTAGACGTTCGGATAAAGGCAGAGATTGCGCGAGCGGTCGATCATCCAGTCGGCCCAGGCCTGACCGAACTGCTCCGTCAGCTCTCCGCGCTTTTCGGCGAGCGGCCGGTCTTCCGGATTGGCCCAGCGGGTCCACAGAAGCAGGTGCCCGTGCTCGAAGGAATAGAACCCACCGCCGTGCTTGGCCCAGCCGCCGGCATCCATGGCGCGGGTGACATCCTGGCCATTGGCTGCAGCAATCGCTTCCTTGCGGTGTTGCGTGGTGGCGGCATAGTTCCAGTGGACCGAGGAGACATGGTAGCCGTCGGCACCGTTTTCGGTCTGCAGTTTCCAGTTGCCGTCATAGACATAGGTCGAGCTGCCACGCAGGATTTCCAGGCCGTCCGGCGACTGGTCCACCACCATGTCGATGATCTTGCGCGCCTCGCCCAGATGCTCTTCCAGCGAAAGCACGTCGGCGTTGAGGCTGCCGAACAGGAAGCCGCGATAGCTCTCGAACCGGGCGACCTTGGTCAGGTCGTGCGAACCGTTCTTGTTGAACTGCTCGGGATAACCAGCGCCATTCGGATCCTTGGCCTTCAGCAGCTTGCCGGTATTGGAGAAGGACCAGCCGTGGAAGGGACAGGTATAGGTGGACTTGTTGCCGCGCTTGTGGCGGCAGACCATCGCGCCGCGATGCGAACAGGCATTGAGGAAGCAGTGCAGCTCGCCGTTCTTGTCGCGCGAGATGACGATCGGCTGACGACCGATGAAGCCCGTGAGATAGTCATTCGGGTTCGGGATCTGGCTCTCATGCGCCAGGTAGATCCAGTTGCCCTCCCAGATATGCTTCATCTCAAGTTCGAAGAGTTCCGGATCGGTGAAGATATCGCGGCGACAGCGATAGGTGCCAGTCGCAGCATCATCGACGATGGACGCTTCAAGCTTGTTCTCGATGTAGGGATCGACGGTGACGTCAAGCATGTTCTTCTCCTCCTAAACGGGGTGGGGCAGAGCCCTCACCCCTTCCAGTTGTTCAGCCGGACGGATGGCTTACGCAGCCTGCGCCCGTTCGCGATCAACGATGGTGCCGACGACACCTTCGACGGCCGGCATCAGCACGAAGTCGAATTCGATGGTGGCGAAGGGTTCCTGGACCTGATTGTCGGCCATCGCCTTGGGATCGGTGACGCGCTCGACCGGCGGGATCAGATCGTCACGCGTGCCGAAGGCGAAGTCATCGAACAGATAGGGATCACCCTCAATGTTGATCTGTGTCGTCAGGTGACGGTGACCGGGAGCTTCAACGAAGAAGTGGATGTGAGCCGGACGGTTGCCGTGACGCCCGATGGCGAACAGCAGCTTTTCGGTGTTACCACCCGGAGGCGTGGAATAGCCGCTCGGCATGATGGTACGGAAGCGATACCGCCCCTCGGCATCGGTGACGATGCGACGGCGCAGGTTGTAAGGTGCCTGCTCGGGATCGAAGTGCGAATAGTTGCCGCGCGTGTTGGCGTGCCACACGTCAACCACGGCACCGGCCACCGGCTTGCCGTCCTGATCGCGCACCTGACCGTTCATGAACAGGACTTCGCCCTTGTCCGAACCGTCGTCGAGACGCGCAAAATGCTGACAAAGAGGCGCACCGGCGATGTAAAGCGGGCCTTCGATCGTACGGGACGTGCCGCCAGCAAGACCGGCACGGCGCTCTTCCTCGTCGAGACGCAGGTCGAGGAAATGTTCAAGACCGATGCCCGGAGCGATCAGGCCAAGCTCGTTGCTGCGACCGGCGGCGCCGATGTAAGCGACCGCGCTCCACACCTCGTTCATGCTGATATCCAGGTCGTCGATTGCCTGGAAGAGATCCGCCAACAGGCGGTTCATGATTTCCTTCAGACGACGGTCGCCGCCTTCCTCATCGATCCCGCTTGCGCGCCGTGCGAGCGCCGCGATCACTTCCTTCTCGATCAGTCCTTTTGCCATGACATCCTCCTTTGGCATGAGCAGCTTGTTGTCAGCTGCCGTATAATGGTTTCAGGCCGTCCCTCCCGGACGGCTCGGGCTAACTCACGTGTCGTCGTCGCGGATCGACGAGGGATGCCGGCAAAGCGGCATCACCTTGATCTCCATGAACGGGAACAGCGGCAGCGTAGACAGGATGTCGTGCAGCGCCTGGGGGCTTGCGACATCGAAGATACTGACATTGGCGAAACGGCCGGCGATGCGCCACAGATGGCGCCACTGCCCCGTCCGCTGGAGCTCATGGGCTTGCGCCCGCTCGAGTGCCTTCAGTCGCTCGACCTCCTCCTTCGGGATGTCGTGCGGAATGTTGACGGTCATTTCGACATGAAAAAGCATGGATTTACCCCACTACACGCAAAGAACTTGCAGGCTTTGCGTCCCGGCGGAACCGCTCGACCGCAGCCTTGTCGAGCGCGATGCCGATACCCGGTCCGCTGGGCAGCTTGAGCTCGAAATCTGCGAAAACGAGCGGTTCCTCGAGAATTTCCTCGGACAGCAGCAACGGGCCGAAAAACTCCGTGCCCCAGCGGAGGTCCTTGACGCCCGCCATCAGCTGCGCTGCGGCGATGGTGCCGACCGGCCCCTCCAGCATGGTCCCGCCATAAATGCTGACGCCCGCCGCTTCGGCGATCGCAATGACCTTGGCCGCAGCGAACAAGCCGCCGGCCTGCTCGATCTTGATTGAAAAAACATCCCCCGCCCGTGCCATCACCGCTTCGAGGGCGCTCTCCGGTCCGACGAGGACTTCGTCGGCCATGATCGCGATCGAAGAAGCACGGCTTAGCCGCGCAAGCGACGATATGCCCGCGACAGGCTGCTCGACGAGAACGCAGCCCGCATCGGCCAAGGCCGCGACTGCACGAACCGCCTCGCGCTCCCGCCATGCCATGTTCACATCGACGCGCACGGAGGCGAAATCGGGAAGCGCCTTGCGGATCTCGGCGACATGGCGAACATCGGCATCGATTGAACGGCGGCCGATCTTCAGCTTGAAGTCCTTGTGGCGACGGCGATCGATCATCGCCTGTGCCTCATCGATGTCGCGTGCCGTGTCACCGGAGGCAAGCGTCCAGGCGACTGGAAGGCTGTCACGCCGCCGTCCGCCAAGCAGATCCGACAGCGGCAGGCCAAGGCGCCGCGCATGGCAATCCAGCAAGGCAGCCTCGACTGCACATTTGGCGAAGTGGTTTCCCTTCACGGCAGCGGAGACGCGATCCATGAGAAGCTGGACGCGGCTCGCATCCTGCCCAACCAGCAACGGCGCGATATACTGATCAATGGTGAGCTTCATGCCTTCCGGGCTTTCAGGCCCATAGGAAAGCCCGCCAATGGTCGTTCCTTCGCCGATCCCCTCGAAGCCGTCGGCACAGCGAACGCACACGATCGTCATGCTCTGCCCGCTCATGGTCACCATCGACAGGCTGTGCGGTCTGATCGTGGGCAAATCGAGTATAATCGTCTCGATCTCGACGATGCGGCTATTGACGGACACCATTCTTCCTCCCTGAATTGGCAGGAAACTAGCTTTTGTCAGGAAAGCCGTCCAAAACTATAAAAGTGGGATTCCATACCTGAAAGGTATCAAGATGGAGCTGAGACAGCTGCGTTACTTCGTTGCGGTTGCGCGCGAGAAAAACTTCTCCCGCGCAGCAGAGATCCTGCACATCGCGCAGCCGCCCCTCAGCCGGCAAATCCAGCAACTGGAAGAAGAACTGGGCGTCATCCTGATTGATCGCTCCAGTCGCCCCTTGCGCCTGACGGAGGCCGGTCGGTTCCTCTATCAGCAAGCTGGCCAGATCCTCGCACGCACCGAACATATCCGGGAGCAGACACGGCATATCGGCAGGTCGCGACGCGAACGCTACATCATCGGCTGCGTTGGCTCGACGCTTTATGGGGGCATGCCGGACCTCGTGCGCCGGATGCGTCTTCGCTGGCCGGATCTCGACATCGAAATCCGCGAAATGCCCTCGACGGAGCAGATCGGCGCTCTGAAAGAGCATCGCATCGACCTCGGTTTCGGGCGTGTGCGGTTCAACGATCGCGAGGTCGAGCGCCTGACATTGCGGGAAGAGCGCCTCGTGGTGGCCATGCCCAAGGGGCATCCGAAATCCTTTCCGAACGAGCCTATCGCACTTGCGGAGCTGCAGGACGAACCCTTGGTCGTCTACCCCTCGCAACCACGTCCAAGTTTCGCCGACGAGATCCTGAACCTGCTGGGAGAAAAGGGCATCAACCCGTCGATCATCGATGAGGTTCGCGAAATCCAGACTGCACTCGGCCTGGTGGCCGCCGGCGTCAGCCTCTGCATCATCCCGGCCGCCTCGCAGCGGCAACGTCCGGACGACGTCTGCTACCGGATGATCAAGGACGAGAAGGCCACCTC
>JARXAK010000060.1 GCA_029865885.1 Rhizobium sp.
GCGACCCGAAGCCGCCGAAGAAGTCGAGGATCTTCCGGCCGTTCTGGTCGTAGTAATACATGCCTTCGGCACGCTCGACCTTCACCTTGTGGAAGCCGAGCAGCTTCATGAAATGCAGCTGGCCGGGATTGAGGTGCTGCGTGAAGAGCTCGGTCATCTGCGGCAGGTCAAGCGCCTTGGCCTGATCGACCGACAGAAGGTTCGGCTTTTCGGTCTTGGCGCGGGGCGCCTTCATCGCATCGAGGGTCGGCTGTTCGTTCAGTCTGACTGCAGTATTCATCACTGTCTCCTCACGCAGCCTTCGATGCTGCGGCATGGGGTTCAAGACGGCCTTCGAGCGACTTCCGGTATTCGCTATAGGCGGCGATCAGCATGTCCTCGTCACGATACTGCGGCACCCAGCCGAGCTCGCGTTCGCCCTTGGACACGTCGAGAATGCACATCTCGTCGGCGATCAGATATTGCTCCGGGTCCATCAGCGGCATGTTGATGAGATCGAGGAAGTCGAGCGTGCGCTTGACCGCCCAGGCGGGCGTCGGCACCAGGATCGACTTCGAGCCCGCATGCTTGACGAGATCGCCGAGCAGCTTCTTCACCGGCGGCGGATTGAGCGAGCCGAGATTGTAGACCTCGTTCGGCACGCCGGCCTTGTAGGCGGCATGGGCGGCCGAGGCGCAGTCGAACACCGAGATGAACTGGTAGGGGTTCTTGCCCGAACCGATCATCGGCACCGGCAGATTGCTGTCGATCAGCTTGAAGAGCTTCGCGAGAATGCCGAGACGCCCGGGGCCGATGATCAGACGCGGACGGAACAGGCTGATATTCATGCCGCGCTTGCGCCAGTCGACCGCCAGTTCCTCGGTCTTCAGCTTCGACAGCCCGTATTCACCAAGCGGCTTGCAAGGATGATCTTCCTTCTGCGGCCAGGTGTACGTGTGGCCATAGACCATATCGGTGGTGAAATGGACGAGCGACTTGGCACCAGCCTCATCCATCGCCTTGATGATGTTCTCCGTGCCGTAATAATTGACCGGGAAGAAGAAATCGTGACGTTTGGCGCGCACCTGGATCGGCGACAGCATTTTGGCCGACAGGTTGTAGACCATGTCATCGGCCTTGATGCCGAGCCTGCGGATCGAGTCCGGATCCGTGACGTCGGTATTGACGAAGCGGACATCACGATAATGCGGCAGCTCGCTCTTGACGATGTCGGCAACGACGACCTCATGCCCGTCGGCGAGAAGTCTGGGTGCCAGATAACGGCCAACGAAGCCGTCTCCACCGAAGATGATGTGTCTCATTTTTCTAAACCCCTGTTTTATTCTTGGTCTTTGGATTGTCGGTGATGGGCGAGGATCAGGTCTCGACCGCCTTTGCGATCGAGCTGTCTTCGGCAGTCTTGGTGTCGGAATGGCCGCTCTGGGCGATCAGGATTGTCCCAACGCAGATGAAGGCGATGCCCGCAATCTTCAGCGCACCGAGCTCTTCCTTGAAGAGAAGCCAGGCGCAGAGGGCGACCGCGACATAAGCGAGGCTGAGGAAGGGATAGGCGAACGAGAGATCCACCTTCGACAGCACGTAGAGATGCGAAGCCATCGACACCACGAACATGGCGAGGCCGAAGAAGACCCACGGGTTGAACAGGATCTGGAAGATCCGCTGGATCATCGTATCGGCCGAAAAGCTGATCGGCCCAAGCGTGATCATGCCGTATTTCAGCATCAGCTGGGCGGCAGCATTGGTCATCACCGTGAACAGGATGAAGGGAATGTATTTCATGATGTCCTCTCGTCGGCTTTCATGTCCGGTCTCGTCATGAGTGCGGTGAATTCAGTGCGGCGCGTTGCCAGAAGTTCGATGAGAACCCCGGGTCGCGCCACGTCTCGAGTTCGGCCCAATTGGGAAAGCCGGCCTGGAACGTGGCCGCGCTCATCCGTTGGTCCTTGTAGGGATTGACGCGCCCCCCGGCCTCGATGGTCAGGCGGTCGAGCGTGTCGAGAAGCGCAAGCGTCGGCGCCCCCCGATTGGGAAAATCCATGGTCAGCGTGTAGCCCGGTCGTGGGAACGACAGGATGCCGGGTGAGCCGACATCGCCGAACCGCTTGAGCACCGTCAGGAAAGAGGCGTGACCGGCATCGCGGCTCGCTTGCAGCAGCTGCGGGATTGTCTGGCGCGCGGCCTCGAACGGAATGACACTCTGGTGTTGGAAGAGGCCACGCGGACCATAGAGCCGGTTCCAGTGGCCGATACCGTCGAGGGGATAGAAGAAGCTGCCGTAACCGGCTCTGTGAACCGTCTGCTTCCTGCTCTTCGCTGCGAAATAGGCAGCGTTGAAGGCGGTGAGACTGGCCCGATTGAGCATCGAGAAAGGCAGGTCGAAGGGCACGGCCAGCCTTGTCGCCCGCGTCTGGATCTCTTGATTGCCATTGTCGGCATGATTGCCAGTGATCAGCACGCCTCGCCCGGCCGAGCGACCGGAAGCAAGCTGGTCGACCCAGGCCACGGCATATTCATTGGTCCGATCAGCCTCTTCCGCACGGTCGAAATAGTCGCCAAGATTGGCGAAGGGCACGATCTGCTCGTCAATATCGAGCGAAGGCACACGCATCAGATTGACGCGCGCCCGGGTGATCACCCCGGTCAGGCCCATGCCACCGATCGTGGCAGCAAAAAGCTGCGCATTGCTCGTCGCGGAACAATGGAGGGTTTCTCCATTGGAGCGAAGAAGTTCGATACTCGTCACATGGCAGCCGAAGGTGCCACGCAGGTGATGGTTCTTGCCATGCACGTCGTTGGCGATCGCGCCACCGAGAGTGACATGACGCGTGCCCGGTGTGACCGGCAGGAAGAAGCCATGTGGCGCGGCGACTGCAATGATGTCTTCGAGCGTCACGCCGGCTGCCGCGTCCAGAACGCCGAACTCCGGATCGAGCGACATGTCGGCAGACGGCGCGCGCATGGGGATCAGGGCGCCACCGTCATTGTGGCAGCTGTCACCATAGGACCGGCCATTGCCGAAGGGGAGAACGGTCCCGCCGGCGCCGCTCCCCAGCTTTGCCAGGGCATCAGCAAGCGGCAAAGCGAGACGCTGCCGTCTGTCGATCCGGCCGAAGCTGTCAAAAGCGCCGCGCATCACACCATCCCGGCCACGATGAGCAGTGCAGCGCCCAGCGCGATGAAGATCTGGCTGCGCCAGTCCGAGGCGATGAACACGACGGGGTCGTCATTCATTTCCCGGCGATGGGCGAGCACCCAGACACGCATGTTGATGTAGAGCACGATCGGCACCACCGGCCAGATCAGCCACGGCTCGGAATAGAGGTTCCCGACGACGTCGCTGTTGATGTAGAGCGCGAGAACCAGCACGGCCGTAAAGCCGGACGAGACACCGCTCTGTCCGACGATCCCGATGTCTTCCGGCCTGTAGCCGCGGCCAGCGATGCGGGTCTGCTCCGGTACGCCCGAGCTCTGCAGTTCGACATAACGCTTCAAGAATGCCAGCGACAGGAAGAAGAACATGGCAAATGCCATGAGCCAGAAGGACAGTGGAATGTTGGCCGCAAGCTTCCCGCCCAGGAGGCGCAGCGTGTAGAGGCCCGCCAGGCAGATGACGTCGAGCAGCAACATACGCTTGATCGCAAGCGTATAGGCCGTGGTGGAGACGATATAGATCGCGATGATCGCGGCAAACATCGGCGGCAGGAAGAAGCAGATCATCGCGGCGATTGCCAGGAGACCGGCAGAGCAGGTAAGACCGAAGGGGATCGACAGCGCGCCGCTGGCAAAGGGCCGCAGCCGCTTGCGCGGATGCAGGCGATCCAGTGGCAGATCGATGATGTCATTGAGGATGTAGATCGCCGATGCAGATGCGGAAAAGGCAACGAAGGCCAGCGTTGCCGCAAACATCGTTTCGGCGATCAGGAAATCATGCGCGAGCACGGGCGGAGCGAAGACCAGAAGGTTCTTCAGCCACTGATGCACACGCAACATTTTGAGATACGTCTTGAAGCCCGTCTTGGGCGCGTCGAAACGCAGGCATTCATGTGTCTGCTGGTAGCGGGAAGTCGCTCTATCCGGCGCAACGACAATGGCGTTACGGGCCCGCTCGAAGATCGCCAGGTCAGCGCGATCATTGCCGGCATAGTCGAACCCATACTCACCATACTGGGCAACCAGTGCGGAAGCTTTGGCCTTGCTGGCAAGATTGACCGTCTCTGTCGTTGCAAACACCTGCGAGAACAATCCGAGATGCGCGGCAACGGCCTGTGCCAATGGTTCGGCCGCCGCAGTCGCCAACACGATCCGGCGCCCCGAAGCACGCTCCGCTCTGAGGTAGTCGAGGAATTCCTGCCGATAGGGCAACTGCGATGCATCGAGCGTAACGCGTCGGGCAAGTTCGAGCTTGAGGCGCGCTTTGCCCGCCAGGGCCCAGATGGGAAGCAGAAAGACAATGAGCGGATTGGTCTTCAGTGCGAGAAAAATTGTCTCCCACAGAAGATCCGTCGCAATGAGCGTCCCGTCGAGATCGACCGCAAGCGGCAAATCCCGGCTCTCTTGTACTCTGGCGTCCATTCTCGCTGCACTCCCAGAACGCTATACCAATCAAAGGTGCATGACTTCAGGACGAGCCCGGCATGCAAACGACTGAAATAACGGAAGCAAGTTGCCTTTGCTTCCGGTCTGTTCCCGTCGCCTTGGCCATCAGTCGGGCAAATACGGCATGGGAACCTGCTGAACATCGTCCGCGATCAAGAGGGAGGTCATCTGACCAACAAGGTAGAGAACCCTTCAAAACCAGGGGAACGTTAAGTGCCGAGGCATAAATTCGGAGTTAATAGGGTACTGAACTGTGCCAGTTTAAAGGAATGTTCACGCCCCTAACTGAGAATAAGGTTTAAGAATTGCATCTCGAAAGTGTACCGCGTCTCATATAGGTGGCGATTTGTCCTTCCATCTGGTCTTCGTCACATCACTCGTTGCACAAGCCAATCCATCGACAGGTTATGAACTGGCAAACGCGGCCCTGCTTGAGGGCCTGGAACGGGCAGGCATCCGCACGACCGTGATCGGCTGCGCCTGGCCTGGACAGGCAGTCGCGCCCGGAGCCCACGCCGCCTTCGGCGAGGTGGAAGTGCGCACCGAAAAGGCGAGCGCCTGGCTCAAACTGAAATGGTTGCTGATGTCCCTGGCCACGCGACTGCCCATGTCGAGTGCCAAACTGCGGGTCATCTCGGAAGACGCGGTGCGAGTAGCGATTGCATCCGCCGGCGCTTTCGATGGCTATATTCTCAACGGCGTCGCGCTTGCAGGAGCTTTCCCGGACGTGTTTTCGGGAAAGCCATCCATCTTCGTCGCACACAATGTGGAGCATCGGTCATCAGCGGAGAATGCCAAGAACGCGGGCTCGCTGATCAAACGCATTCTCTTCGCCCGTGACGCGCGTTTGCTGAAGACACTCGAGAACAGGCTCCGGGATCAATCGCAAGGCGTGGTGACCTTCGCGACCGAGGATGCGGTTGATCTCGGGGTGCCGGCGGATCGATCCGTTTTCCTCCCCTTGAGCATCGCAACATCCACGCATCTGCCGGCAACAACTGAACTCGCGCACGACCTCGCCCTGCTCGGCACCTGGACATGGCATCCCAATCGGATCGGTCTGGAATGGTTTCTGAACGAGGTGAAGCCCAAACTGCTCGACGATGTGCGCATCAGCGTTGCCGGCAGCACGCCAGCGGATCTCGCCGCTGCATGGCCCGGCGTCAACTTCGTCGGCCGTGTGGAGCGCGCGACGGATTTCGTCGCGAAAAGCGCGGTGATCCCGCTCATCAGCCGCGCAGGAACGGGCGTGCAGTTGAAGACAATCGAGACGTTTTCGCTTGGCTTGCCGAGCGTGGCGACCACAAGTTCGGTGCGCGGCATAGCAGCGATCCCCGACAACTGCACCATAGCGGACGATCCCGCCGCTTTCGCAGCAGCCCTGAACGACAAGATCCGTCGAGCACGTGCGGGGGAGCTTCAGCGGCTCGATGGCCGGCTCTTTGCCAGCAAACAGAGTGACCTCATGGATGCCGGGATCCAGCGCATGCTGGACATGCTTGGTCAATCGACATCAGTTCAAAAGGAAGTCCTGTCATGAAGACAGCGATCGTGACCGCAAGTTACCACGCGGATTTCGAACGTTTTCGCCTGCTGTGTGAAACGCTGGATACCCATGTCACAGGTTACACAAAACACTACGTCCTCGTCGAAGACCGCGATGTTCCACTCTTCCGGCAATTGCAGTCTGCGCGCAGGGTCATCATCGGAGAGAGAGACCTGTTGCCATCCTGGCTCAAGGTCTTTCCCGATCCGTTGACCATGGGCCGTCGCCGCATTTGGCTGTCCTTGAAGACGAAGCCCCTGCGTGGCTGGCATGTGCAGCAGTTTCGTCGCATCGCGATTGCCGACCTCGTCGATGACGATGCCTTTCTCTACCTCGATTCCGACGTCGCATTCCTCCGGCCTTATGATTGCAGCCAGCTCTGGAGGAACGGGAACCTGCGCCTGCTCGTGAGGCCTGATACCTTGGCCGCAGAATCCATGACCGAGCACCGGCTCTGGTCCGCCAATGCCGGAGCCTTGCTCGGACTGCCGGAAACCGCGCGCTCAACGACCGACTATGTCGGCACGATGATTGCGTGGAAGAGAACCAGCATCAAGGAGATGTGCGCCAGGATCGAAGCCGTAAGGGGTGAGCACTGGATCGCGGCCATGGGCAAACAGCGCGCCTTCTCCGAATGCATGATGTATGGCCGCTTCATCGACGACGTGCAGAAAGGCGCCGGCCACTTCCACGACCAGACAGAGCTCTGCAAGGTCTTCTGGCTCGCTCCGCCGCCGACGGAAGAAGAGTTTCGGGCTTTCGTCAAGGACATGGCACCCGAACAGGTGGCGCTCGGCATGCAGTCCTTTCTGGGCCTCGAACCGAATGACATCCGCCGGGTCCTCGGCCTGTGACAGGTTACCTGAGCGGGTTCGACTGCAGGGAATTCAAACCCGCTTGGCAGGCAGCCTGAGGCTCGAATAGGTGAAGATCGCCGAAATCACATAGAGGCCGGCGAAAACACCGTTCAAGGCAATGATCCAGTCCTGCCCATCATGGGCGAAGCCGTACAGCAGAAGCGTGATAAGCCCCGCCTTGCTCAGCGTCAGCAGCGCAAGACACGTGGTGCGCAGCCAGCTGTGGCCGCGAGCATACATCAACTCACCCTGATACTCTGCAAGATTGCGAAAGCCGGGCAGGAGCAGGACAAGCGGCAGCAGCTCGGCAACAGGCGCCACGTTTCGGCCAAGCGCATTTGGATAGAGGTGCAGGAGAAAGGCAAGCGTGGCGAGCCCCGCCACCGACACGACCATCAACCCCGCTTCAATGGCCACCCTGACCTTCAGCGATTTCAGCATGTCAGGGCTCTGCATCAACTTCTGCACGAGGATCGTATTGAAGGAGCGGATCGGGAGCGCGGTCAGGTCAACCACCCGCATGATGATCGCATAGATACCCGCCAAAGCCGGGCCACCGATACCGAGCACCATCAGCTTGTCGAGCTCGGACTGGAGATAAAACAGCAGCTCGGCTCCCGCGACAGCGAGGGAATCCTGCACACGTCGGAGATAAAGTCGCGGATCGAAACGCAGTCGCACCCGCGGATAAAAGTAGAGGGCCACGACAAGCGATACGGCATTGGCCCCCGCATACCACCATGCCCAATGATCGAGATCGTGGACCGATGACTGGTTCCAGAACAGCCCCGCTGCTGCCGCGCGTGCGGCAGTTCCAAAGATCACCAGCACCGCAGCGAGTCCGAAACGCTTCAGCCCGTTGTTGACGATGATAACGATCTCTGCGGACCGCCAGAGCAGTGTCTCGGTGATGATGACGATCGAGAACGTGAAGAACCCGACGTCTCCGGCAAAGAACAGGAGATAGACCAGAAGCGCCGCGATGGCGATGAGAGGCAGTGAAAGGATCGACGCGACGAGGTAGCCCGTGGTGTAGACCCCAAGCAGCCGGGGCTTAACCACCGCGATGCGATAGAGCGGCGAACTGAAGCCGAGTGCCAGCAGCCGTGAGAGGACGAGCCCGGTGCCAGAAGCCGTGGCGAAGACACCGTAATCGGTAATCGGCAGAGTGTTGGCGAGAACGACGAAGTAGGCCAGAGACACGACCAATCGCCCGGCAGATCCGGAAATCACTGAGAAATAGGCGTGCAGGATCTGCTGGTTTGCAGAGAGGTGTCGAAGGATCGCGTTCACGTCGGGTCCAGAGTTGGAGAAAGCTTGGGTCACAGTTCGGACGGCGTCGACACACGAAGAACCTAGGCCCGAAACCGTTAATTTTCCGATCTTTTAACCATTTGTTTTTGATAAAAAATTAAATTTGCGCCACGCGAACCATTTCCCGAAGCAAGGGCTGCCATGTATCTGCGCGATGATCGCACCAGTCACGGAGACAAAAAGCCCGGCGCCGAAGGCCCCGCGCATGTCACCGGGCATTCTGCGGGCATCCGTGCCGCGCGCCCCTCCTTGCGAGACATGCTTGAGCGTCACGACGACTATCTGGATTTTCTCCGGGCCCGCGTGTCCATGCTCGAGGGCCAGGTGAACAGCATGGAAGTCGAGGAGACAAGGCCTCCGGCTTCCCAGGTCATGCCGACGGACGAGCCTGCTCCTGCAACCGTTGCAGCCATCCAGCACGAGACGAACCGCGACAGCGATGCCACCCCCCGGGGTCAGCTCGACTGGAAGCCTTTGATCGATCCATTCGTGGTGCTCGATATTCTCAAACGGTCGCACCGTATCCTGATTGCCTCGACCATCATCGGCGGCCTCTTCGGCGGCGCCTATGCAATGACGCTGCCGAAAATGTGGGTCGCCAGCAGTGATATCCTCGTCGATCCCCGGCAGATCCGCGCCGTCGGCGATCAATTGACCACCGACCAGCTGCCGACGGATGCCTCGCTCGCCGTTGTCGAGAGCCAGGCTCGCATCGTCAAGTCCAACAGCGTGCTGCTGAAGGTGATCGAGGAAGCCAATCTCAAGCAGGATCCGGAGTTCAACGGCACGCTGGCGCCATCCGGGATAACGGCCTTGTGGTCGAAAGCGTCCCAGGCCGACGCGCAAAATGTCGAAAGCCGCGTGTTGAACCACCTGCATGAGGTGATCAACGTCAACCGGGACCAGAAGACCTTCATCTTCTCGATCTCCGCTGAAACCCGTGATCCCGAAAAATCCGCGCGTCTCGCAAACATCGTCAGTGGTGTCTTTCAACGGGAGCTGGGGTCGATGCAATCGGACGCCGTACGCCGGACGTCGGATGAACTCTCCAGCCGTCTCGCCGACCTGCGCATGAAGCTCGAAGAGGCCGAGAAAGCCGCCGAGAGCTTCCGCAACTCGAACGACCTGGTGAATGTCGACGGCAAGCTCATCGTCGACAACGACCTGAAACTGCTGAATGACAAGCTGAGTTCGCTGCGCGTGGAAACCGCCGGGCTGCGTGCCAAGATTACCAGCATCGCCAAGATGGCAGCTTCGAGCGGCGGAGAACTGGCCCTCCCGGAAGACGTGAGCTCCGACACCATCGCCGTTCTGCGAACGCGCTATGCCGATCTGCGCAAGGAACTCGAAGCGATCGCCGCCCGCTACGGACCGCAGCACCCGACATACATCGAGGCGCAGTCACAAGCCGCCGGAATGCTCAACCAGATCCGCGAGGAACTGGGCCGCATCCGCAGCGCTCTTCAAGTCGAACTCGATCGATCCCTGCAGCAGGAAGTGGCCCTGACCAGTCGCCTGAGGGAGCTGAAAGACACGCAGGCATCGAACAATGATCGCCTCGTCACGCTGCGCGAATTGGAGCGAGAGGCCGCAGCACGCCGTTCCGTTTACGAATCCTTCCTTCTCAGAACCCGCGAGACCGGGGAGCAGGAAGCAATTACGCTCGCCAATATCCAGGTCCTGTCCGAGGCACGACCGCCATTGGAACCAATCGGTCCCTCGCGCAAGATCATCGCTGTGGGCGGTTTGATTGCTGGTTTCGGACTGGGCCTGATGCTCGCACTTGGCCTCAACCTGACGCGGTTTCGGAAACGCGGCGACGGCGCGAGCGCATGACCCGCGAAGGCCTCAGGCGAGCGTTCGCGGGATAGTCGTTCGTGCCACGAGCCGCAGGCCGATCGCGCCCAAGAAGCAGAACATCCAGACCGGGTCCATGCGGCGAAAGAAAAAGCTCTCCATCATCGCGTTCAGCGTCGTGAAGAAGACGATCATCAGGAAGAAGTCGGCGAGCAGCCGGTTCTCCCGGACCGGTCTGCAACGCATGTAATCGACCAGCGGAAGGACGATCAGAACGGCAAGAGCGACGATCAGCGCCGGTATGCCCATCGAGATCGCGATGTCGAGATAGCCGTTATGCGCATGGACGATCCCGCGCACGTCCCAGTCGAGATAGTAGGGGTTGGCGGCATGCCGGACCAGATCCGTGCTCCAGAAGCTCTCATAGCCGAAACCAGTCAGAGGACGGTCCGCCAGCGCGTCCACACCGAACTTCCAGATGGACACGCGCCCGGTAAAAGTTGGGTCAATACCCAGCCACAGGACGAGCTGATGCACGGGCTCTATCAGCACCGAGCCGAAGGTCAGAAGCGCAAAGGCGAACTGGCAGCAGAATACCGCAATCGGTGTCAGTATCCGCAGCCCGAGCGCGCTGGGGAGAAGCACGAGCAGGGCGGCAACCGGAACAAGCCCGAGCGTGGTCTTGGAGCCCGTCTGGCTGACGAAGATCAAGGCCGAAATTCCGATCAGGATGCCGGACCAGCGGTTTCCACGTCGCCAGAGGTAGATGGCGGCAAAGACGAAGGCCGCCATGATCGGGCCGGCGATGTTCTTGTGGGTGAAGACACCACGCCAGAGATAGGAGTTCTGAGGCTCGAGGGCATCAAAGCCATGGGTCGCGAGCGACGGCACCAGTGGCAATCCCGCATAGCAGATGAAGATGACGATGCCCGCCACAACGCTCAGCATGCGTGCATAGCCGTCCCCGTCCTGGGGCAGAGCCAGCACGGTGACGACCGTCATCATCACGATCAGGGTGAGAATGATGCCGCGAAAGGTCGCGCTGGGATCAGGACTGGTAAAGCCGGACAGCAGAAGCAGACCGATCATCAGCATCCAGGCCGGACCGACAAGCGATGGCAGTTTGCGCAGATCGGCCAGCGTGAGCAGCGAGCCAATAGCGATCAGGCCGAGCAGACCGAAACCCACCTGGTTCACCAGGTTGCCACCCTCTTCCACGCCCTCATGCACTGGGGAGAAGGGCTGGAATGAAATCAGCATGATTGTGAGCAGCAGGATGCTGACCGCAGTCGCAGCCCGACGCAGGACCTGCGCAGGATCAACCGGCCTTGCCACCACGACCTGGCGGTCAGCGACCGTCCGTATGTCGATACTGTTCATCGGCATATCCGAAGTGAGCAAGCGTCCTGCCGATCCCGACATGGACGAAGTAGAGGCTGTTCTTCAACGATCCGAGACGGCCGGCGGCCAGCAAGGCTTTGACCGGCGAGACGATAAGGAGTGCAATGCTTTTCAGGAAGACGCGAACCGAACCCAAAGGCTGGTTCGCGCGCCTTCCGTTTTCCACGAGCGTCGAAATCACACCGTCACGAATACCGCGCGCCCGCAACCAGGCGGGCTCCAGCCGACCAACGGGAACCGTTTCATGAACGGGTGCGTCATGACACCAGGCGGCTTTGAACCCCTTGCGCACCGACTGATCGATGAAATTGGCGTCACCTCCGCCGATGAAGTTGAACTTCGGATCGAGGAAGGGAAAGGCGCTTGCTTCAAGCACCGCGCGCGATACCAGAAGATTGCCGGAGGAATAGAGCAGCGGCACCGGCCCCGTTGCCTGATAGGGAGGCGTAAAGACCGGATGCAGAGGGACGTCCCTGGTCTCAACCGTTGGAAAGACCGGAACCTGCGGCCCGCCCACGAGATCCGCTCCGAATTGCTCCTTGGTGCGGCTCATGGATTCGATCCAGTTCGGATCGGCAATCTCGTCGTCATCGATGACCAGGAGATGGGTCATCGCGGGAAAGTTCTGCAGAGCAGTGAGCCAGGCGGCATTATAGGCGTTGCAATTCCCACGCAGCGTCTCGACGATCAGGATGCCGTTGAGCCGCCCAGTTTCAAACCAGGGCTGCGCCACCGCCACGCCCTCGCGGCCATCACTGTCATTGTCCACGAGCACAATGGCGTAGCGGCGGGT
>JARXAK010000260.1 GCA_029865885.1 Rhizobium sp.
CCTCACGCTGGTCACTTGGCAGTTGGTCAAGCGCCCGCTTGAAATCTTGCAGGTCGAGTGAGCCGTATTGCTGCGGATGGGTGGAGAGCTGGGAGGTAAAGATGCCGTCGGTATCGGACACTTCGCGGCCACGCTTGCGCATTTGCGAATAGAACTCGTTGCGCAGGATGGTGAACAGCCAGGCTTTCATATTCGTGCCCGGCTCGAAATGATCCTGCTTCGCCCATGCCTTCATGATCGTATCCTGCACCAGATCGTCTGCCACATGATGGCGACCGGTCAGCGACACCGCAAAAGCACGAAGATTGGGCAGCGCTGCCAGAAGGTCGCGTTTGAAGGAGCGGTCGATCGACTTTTCGTCAGCGGTCATCGAGCATGGTCCTCAATGCGAGTGGCTTCGCTGGCCTGGCGCTCCGCCGTGTCCAGCCGCTCGAGAAGCGCGAGAAACCGTTCCGGTATCCCCTCCTCCTGCACCGATTGGTAGTATTCGCGCAGCTGTGCGGAGACGCCGGGGTGCAAGGCGGCCATGGCGGGCAGCCCGTTCGAAACCGACGTTTTCTTCGAATGTTCTGTCATAGGGTCCAACGGGTTTGAAAGAGTGTCGGCAGACAACGCTGAAGTCGGCACAAGGTTCCCCGAACGGAAACTTTTTTATTGATCTCCTGCGTTGCTGTCGCCGTTGCTGTGCACGCCCAACTCAACATGGAACAAAGCCCGGCAATCGGCGTTCTTCCGGCATCAAAACAGGGAGAAATCACCATGCTCTACTACGCTCTCGTCTTTCTCGTCGTCGCCCTCATCGCTGGCGTTCTTGGCTTTGGCGGCATCGCCGGCGCATCCGCAGGTATCGCGAAGATCCTGTTCGGCATCTTCATCATTCTCTTCCTGATTTCGCTCGCCATGCGGGTCTTCCGGCAGGCGTGATGGAAGATCGGAAGCCCAAGAAAGAGGGCCGCGCCGAAAGGTGCGGCCCTCTTCGTTCATTTGCCCATAGGGATCAGAGCATGATCCAGATCGCCACTGCGATCAACACGACAAGCATGATGCCGAGCGTTGCCACCGTGAAGACGCCATAGCGGGCAGGCACCTGTGATTCGAGGTCCTGATCGAGACCGGCCTCTTGCGCCAGATGGCGGTTCCGCGCGTCGATGTCGGTGGAGGTCGGGCGTGCGGGGTCTTCTGAGGTCATCGGCTCATTCCATAACGTTCGGCCGGCACCGGTGGCACCAGGGCCTGTGCTTGAGCGGGACCGGCTGTCGCAAGCGGGGCACCCAGCGCCACAAGCTTGCCGGGATCGATCGACTGGCGAATATTTCGTCCAGCCACGAGTTCAGCATTCACGGGAAAACAATCGCCATAGATGATCTCCGCCATGGCCCGGGCGCGCTTAAGTTCTTGCGGCAACGCGTTGTAACAATCCACGTCCGTATTAAAGGAGATAACAGTGACCGGATCGTGCAGACAGGTCGTGTCTTGCGAATGGCAGGCCACAATGACCAACAGGGCAGCCATACTGTTCATGATCGTTCTCCGTGTTACCTCAAAGGTTAACGCGAAGACTGAACGACAGTTCCAGCTATGACGACGGGAAGAGCGTGCCGCGTTGAATTAGGCGCGGATCAGGTCGTGAATATAGTAAAGCTTGGCGATCACAGGCTCTGACAGCACGAAGGGATAGAGATCCGGCTGGCCCATGCTCCTGTTGATGCTGTTGATTGCAAGCGTCAACGGCACCCAGGCACGGATCAGCGCGCCGGCACTCCCCATGCTGTAGCTGTCGAAGGTCCGTGTCAGCTCGATCGTAGGAACATCCGCCTCGACATCCGGATGTGTTCTGAGCCCGAAGGCATCGGCCGTATCAAGCGCGTCGACGATGTGGAAGTAATGCGCGAAGGTTTCGGCGAAGTCCTCCCATGGATGGCTGGCGGCGTAGGCGGAGATGTAGTTGTTTTCCCAGCCGGGCGGCGGCCCCTCGGCATAATGCCGCTTGAGCGCTTCAGAGTAGTTCGCACGCTCGTCGCCAAAGACGCTGCGGCAGGCGTCGAAGGCGTTCCGGTCGCGCACCAGGACGTTCCAGTAATAATGCGCCACCTCGTGGCGGAAGTGCCCGAGCAAGGTGCGGAAGGGTTCCCCAAGCGCCACGCGCCGGGCTTCCCGCTCCGCATCCGAGCCCTCTGCAATATTGAGCGTAATCAGCCCTTCGGAATGCCCGGTCAGCACCAGCGCATCACCGCCGACGGCTGGATCGTCGGCGAGAAATTCAAAGCCCAGCCCGCGTTGCGGATCTTCCTTTCGCGTCACGAGCGGCAGCCGGAAGCGAAGCAGGGAGTACATCATGCCACGCTTGGCGAGCTCGATCCTCTGCCAGTTCTGCAGGTTCTCAAGCACAGACAGATCGGGAATGATCACATTGTGCTGGCAAGCGACGCAGAAGCCGGTGTCATCGCCGTCATCGACCAGCCAGTTGCAGCCACCGAGCGCTGCATTGGCGCAGGGGCGCACGCTCTCGCCACCGACCTTGCCGTGATCGAGAACATGCGTTCCCGAGGCATCAAGGGCGACCATGTCGAGACTGCCCGACCGGAATGCGAGCCACGAGCCGCAGGTGACGCAACCGTCATTCTCGAAATGCACGACGTTCGAACAGTTGCTGCAACTGAACAGGCGCATGATCCCGTCTTTCTGTGGGAGGACGCCGCAAAGGGCGTCGGAAGGTTAGCAATTCCAGCAAAAGTGCAAAGCGGTTTTCCGTCCGGCATTGCGTGAAAACAAAGAGATAGAGCATTGCCGACGACGCCGCCTTCGCCGGAAATGCCCTAGTCGAAAATCTCAAGCGGGAAGCGGAGTGTGTAGCGAACCTGTCCGCTCTTCAATTCGTGATGCGCCTCGCCGTTCACCGAAGAGGGCACCACGCGTTCGAGCACGGTGCTGCCGAAGCGCGCCGATTTGATGTCTTCATTGGCGCGCGCCGTGAACGGCTCAGACCAGACGATCTCGACGACGGAGCCGTTGGGCGTTTCCAGCTTGCGGCAGGAGACTTCGATCGGCAGGCGCCGTTGCAGGAAATCCCCATGGCTGACGGCGTTGACCACCAGTTCATGCAGCGCAAGCCCGATATGCAGCGAGGCATTCGGTGTCAGAAGGACATCATCACCGGAGGCCTGAACCAGGTCGGCATTCTCCTGCACATAGCGATCGACCTGCTGCTTCAGGAGATCGCGGAAATAGGCGCCACGCCAGCTGGAATCCGTGATCAGATCCTGGGATTGCGACAGCGCATGCAGCCTGCCTCGAAACTTCCCAAGGAACATATCCAGTGTGCCGGAATAACGGGCCGTCTGGGATGCGATGCTCTGGATGATGGCAAGCAGGTTCTTTGACCGATGGCTGACCTCACGCAAGAGAGCCCGGAGCAAACGCTCGCGGCGCCGGTCTTCGGTGCGATCGATCACCACGGTAATCAGATGAAGATCATGGTCCGCCATCTCGACCATGCGGCAGCGGAACTCGAAAAACGTATCGTCACCCGCCTCGATCTCCAGCTCAGAACGATCACCGGCATGGACAAGACCGGACTTCAGCTCGGCGAGCTTCTGGCCGATCTCCGGTCCGAAGATCGTATCATCAGAGGGCACGGCACCCGTTGGCAGACGCCAGCGGGCCGGCAGCGAGGTAATGCAGACATAGCTGCCGTTTTTGTCCTGCAGGATCAGGCTGGCGCCCATGTCGATGAGCGCGGTTATGAAGAACTCCCGCAGCTGATCATCGCCGCGCTGAGGTTCAAACCATGTCAACCGATGTACCAAGTGCCTGCTCCGCCGTTGTCGGCATCTGGGAACGGCTTCGTCGGCCGGTCCGAACCTCGCTCTAGCCTATCCCTCAGCCAGGTTGCATCAAGCCTTCTCGACCACGCGTTCGTTGAAAAAAAGCGCCTGGCTGATCAGGGCCTTGACCATGTCGGGGTTGAAGGGCTTGGTCACGAGGAAGGCGGGTTCCGGACGCTCACCGGTGAGCAGACGCTCCGGGAAGGCCGTGATGAAGATAACCGGAATGGTGTCGACCTTCAGAATATCATTCACCGCATCGATGCCCGAACTGCCATCCGCAAGCTGGATGTCAGCCAGAACCATCTTGGGGCTCGTGCGCTTGTAGAGATCGACGGCCTCGGCATGGGTACGCGCGATACCGGTCACGCGATGACCGAGATCTTCGACCATCTGTTCGATGTCGAGCGCAATCAGCGGCTCGTCCTCGATGATCATGATGTCGGTCGCCACCTGACGGGAGATTTCCATAGAGGCTTCGTTGAAAAGGACGTTGAAGTCGCCTTCGCTCACCCCAAGCACATTGGCGGCCTCCGCCGTGGTGAAGCCCTCGACGGTGACCAGCAGGAAGGCATGACGCGCGCGCGTCGGTACTGCCGCCAGATTGGCCGCCGCCCGCTTTTCCCAGGCAAAGGGCGAGGTGACCTGCGGCAGCTCGACCTTGGTCGAGTCGTAGATCGTCACGAAGAGTTTGTAGAGGGCGACACGATCCTCACCGGTGTCTGGGAAAATCGAGATGTCGGCGATCAGCGCTTCCAGGACCGCTGCGACATAAGCATCTCCGGAGGTCTGCGAACCGGTGACGGCGCGTGCATATCGCCTGAGATAGGGAAGATGGACAGCGACGCGGGCAGTAAGGGACATGCAGTTCTCCAATCGGAATGGACTTTAGTGCGGACTGCGCAGAAAACGCGGCTCGACAAAAAATGTTCCATCGTGTTTGGAACTTTTTTGTCTCTGCGGGTTTATCAGTTTCATTGTCGTCTCGCTCGGCTCACTGACGGAAATATACGTACATGGCGCAAGATCCTCCGGAAAAATCGAAGTCGAAGAAGCTCTCGGAGGCACAGCGACAAAACACGAACGCGCTCATCGCGTCCAAGCTGCGCGGCTATTACGACGGCATCATTGAAGAGGGCACTCCACCGCACCTGCTCGCCCTTCTGGAGCGTCTGCAGGACGCGGAAACTAAAGCCAATTCGAAAAAGTAACCCGTGGACATGCGAAGGCCGGGCCTCATGGACCCGGCCCTGCAAAACGCATTCTCGTCACGCATCATCCCGATCATGGCCGACGCCCTGCGATTTCGCCAACCCGTAAACCACGGCGGCGATGGCAACGGCGGTGATCAGGGAACGCCCTTTCATCAGCGCCGGGACACCTGCAAGAAGCTGAAGGGTCATGGGGTCAGGCAACCGTGACCTGGCAGCCCTTTGCCGAGCCTCCATTCGTCTTTCCGCACGCCGGTTGATCGCCTGGATCACGACGACCACAAGCACAGCGCAAAGGGCGGTGAACGCTGCGATGACAAGCGCCGCATAGATCGGACCCATGACGGAAGTCAGATAAAATCCAAGCGCCAGAAGCAGGGCCACATAGGCCGTCAGCCCCAGCAACCCGGCAATGACCCCGCCAAGCAGGGAACGTCCGAACCGGCGCGCAGTCGGACGCACCTTGCCAAAGGCGAGGATGCCGAGCTGTCTGAAGAGTGGCAGCATGGGATCAGCGCCGGGTGAGAAGCGCGAGCACGTAACCGATGCCGGCCGCGATGGCGAGCGACTGGAACGGGCGCGCATGCACGTGGGCTTCCAGCTCATCCTCAAGATTGGTGATGGTTTCGCGCGCACTGTCGACATATTGCTGCGACGTCTGGCCGGCTTCGCGGATCTTGCTGCTGCCGAAGGAGGCAACCGTTTGCGTCAATGCGGCAATGTCGCGGCGAAGAGCTTCCAGATCGGCCTGAATGTCGTCGCTCGTGGCGCCGCTTTCGGCATCGGACTTCGCTTCGATCCGGTCGGCAATATCGTTCGCGGCATCCTCGATCTTGCTGTGGGAGGCGCTCGGTAGCTGGGCCATGGCAATGTCCTACTCGTTCAATCGATTGCGATTCCGATCAACAACGCCGAACAAGGGCGCGTGTTCCACGCACTCAAAGAGAATATCGCTGAGGCAGTGACGTGAGGCGCCCTCGAAAAGAAGAGGAGGATGGAACTTGCAAGCCACGAACGACGTTTCCAGATCCGAGGACATGAGCCTCGACCATTCACCAGACACGGGAGAATCCGATGAATTGGAACCAGATCGAAGGCAATTGGGAGCAGTTCAAGGGCAAGGCCCAGACCCAGTGGGGCAAGCTGACAGGCGACGACCTCGACGTCGTGGCCGGCAAGCGCACCGAACTGTCCGGCAAGATCCAGGCCGCCTATGGCAAGACCCAGGAAGAAGCCGATCGCGAGATCGACGACTGGATGACCCGCAACTAAGACCGCCAGGTCTCGCTGTACCAGAAACCCGGAAGCGCAAGCTTCCGGGTTTTTCGCTGTTCAGGCAGCCGTTGTCGTCGCGCCGTAGGTCACGCCCTTTTCCTTCAGCCAGCGACGATAGGCGATCGAGGAGGCATCTGCCCGCGTCGGCACCTCCTTGCGGGGCTCGAGCGGCAGAAGCACCGGCCGCTGGTTTTCCAGAATGATCCGGTCCTGCAGGAAGATCATCTGCTGGAAATGAATGAGCTCCGTCGTCGTTGAGACATCATCGATCAGATACATGATCGGATGCGCCCGGCAGCGGCCCGGATCGAGCGGCTGAACGAAGAGCCCGATGACATCCCAGCGATTGGCGGCATTGGGACAGGTCTTGTAGAGGATCGTCGTGAACGGCGTCATCACCCGGTACATGTATTGCGTGGTGATACCGTCAGACGCAGACAGAGCCGCCTGCGGCTGGAAGAAGGTGCAGTTGGTCGCCCAGACCTCGTCTTCCTCGCGCCTGATCTCGACATCGTAGCTCTGCACTTCCGTATGCGGCTCGGCACCCAGAATATCGGTATGCACGAAGGGGAAATGCGCCATGTCGAGAAAGTTCTCGACGATGCGAAGCCCTGACGCCTTCACGGTGACGACACCGCAGGGCACGTAGCGCCGGTCCGGCTCGTCAGCCTCCGGCAGCGGAAAGATCTCGCGCTCGGGCTTGCCCAGCGTCGCCCAGAGAAAACCGAAGCGATGGCGCAGCGGCAGCGGCTCGGCGCGTCCTTCGGCAAACACCTCGATCGCCCCATCCGCCTGCTTGACGACGGTCAGATCCGTCCCGAGCAGCCGGTTCTGCGACCTTCCGACCGGGATCACCGCCACGGTATCGAGCACATACCACTGATGAAGCGACGCCTTGTCGATACCGTTCTGCATGATCAAGTCTTTCCTCTGGAGCGCGGGAGAAACCGCTTGAAACCCGATCTCGCCCACCGCTAGATTGCCCAAAAATTAGAGCGCGCACAATTGCAAGGCAACACTGATCCCCATCCGATGACGGCGAAGGCCGATCATTTGACCGTCGGCTTCACCTTTTCCGGAAGGCTGGAGCCGCAGGGCTTCATCGCGTTTGCCGAACATCGGGCCGCGCGCCTGTCGCTCGGCCTGACGATTGCGGCCTGCGACCACGATCGCTGTCGCCTGACGCTGTCGGGACCGGAAGCCCTGATCGACGCCTTTGAAATGGCAGTCAGCCTGGGGCCCTATGACAGCATCGTGCTGGACGTATCAAGATATCAAACCGACGAAGACCTGCCCGCAAAGGCCTTATCATGACATCAGCCTCCCCCTGGATCCCCGTTGCCCTTTCCGCCGACATCGAAGCCGGCACCTCTGCCGGAACGCTCGTCAATGGCGAGGAGCGCGTTGTCTGGCGTGACGACAAGGGCGAAATCCATGTCTGGGAGGACCGCTGTCCGCATCGTGGCATGCGCATGAGCTTCGGCTTCGTGCGCGGCGACCACATCGCCTGCCTTTATCACGGCTGGCGCTACGACACGTCAGGACAATGTCGCTACATTCCGGCCCATCCCGATCTCGACGTGCCCCAGACGATCAAGGTCCCGACCTTCGCCGCAACCGAACGCGCCGGGATAATCTGGATGGCACTGGAAGGGGCCGATGCAGCGGACCTCTCGACGCTTCATGAGACGGCTGAACCAGTTCGCAGCCTCTTCATCGACACAACGGCGGAAGCGGCTCTTTCGGCGGTGACTTCAGCGCTGCCGGAAGGCTACAGCGTGAGCGCAACCTCAGCCGCAACACTGACCCTGCAGGAAAACGGCACGACCGTGCTGATCGCGGCCCAGGTCCGCGACGCCGAGCGCACCGCACTCCACATGACCGTCACCGGTGAAATCTCGACGGCCACCCGCCGCAGCCTCGCGCTCTGGGCAACGGATCTCCGCAACCGCGTCGAATCCCAGATGGTGGAGGCCGCGTGATGATCAGGCTCTACGATTACCATCTGGACGAAAACGGTTTTCGCGTTCGCCTGCTCCTCTCCATGCTCGGCCTCCCCTTCGAGACGGTTGCCGTCGACAAGGCGCCGGGCCGCGAGCAGGAAAAGCCGCATATGCTGGCGCTCAACCCGACCGGCACGCTGCCGATCCTTGAAGACGGCGACGTCAGGCTGTTCGGCACAGCGGCGATCCTCGCCTATCTCGTCCGCGCCCATGCGCCGGACAGTCCCTGGCTGCCCGCCGATGCCGCAGACTTCGGCCGCGTCCAGCAATGGCTGGGCTTCTCCGCCCGCGAGCTGAAGCCCGCCGTCGACGCCCGCGAGGCGGCCCTCTTCACCTCGGAGGGCGCCAGCGACAGCGATCTCAAGGCCGCCCGCAAAGCCTTCCGCATCATGGACGACCATATGACGTTGCGGCAGATCGAAGGGTCGGACTGGTTCGTCGGCAACACCCCGACGCTGGCCGATCTAGCACTCCTGCCGAGCTTTGCGCTTTCGCGTGACTGCGGCATCGACCATGACGAATACCCGGCCCTTCGCCGCTGGCTGCGCCGCTTCCGGGCGCTTCCGGGCTTCATCACCATGCCCGGCGTACCGGATTACCACTGACCTGCCTTGCGGACCGAAAGCCGCTCGGCTAGGTCGATGGTAACGAAGGGAGGTCCGCCATGATCCGCATCGTCTTTCTCGACCGCGACACGCTGTCACCGGAAACCGTGCTCCGCGCGCCCTCCGTGCCGCATGAGATGGTGGTCCATGCCCGCACCGCCCCGCACGAAGTGGCTGAGCGCATCCGCGACGCCGATGTGGTGATCACCAACAAGGCCCCTGTCCGCGCCGAGGCGCTTGCCGGCGCCTCGAAGCTGAAGCTGATCGCCGTCTCCGCCACCGGCACCGATATCGTCGATCTCGCGGAGGCGAAGGCGCGTGGCATCGCCGTCTGCAATATCAGGAACTACGCCAAGCACACGGTGCCCGAACACACTTTCGCGCTGATGCTGGCGCTGCGCCGCTCGATCCTGCCCTATCGCCAGTCGGTGATCGAAGGACGCTGGCAGCAGGCGGCGCAATTCTGCTATTTCGATTATCCCATCGCCGATCTCGGCGGCTCGACGCTCGGCATCATCGGTCATGGCACACTCGGCCAGTCCGTCGGACGCATCGCCGAGGCCTTTGGCATGACCGTGCTGGCCGCCGGTCGTCGCGGCGCAACCGAGCTCAAGCCCGGCCAGACGGCCTTCGACGAGGTGCTGAGGCGCTCTGACGTGATTACGCTGCACTGCCCGCTGACACCGGAAACGCGCGGCGTGATCGGTGCGCGCGAATTCGCCCTGATGGAGCGCCGCCCGCTTCTCATCAACACCGGTCGCGGCGGCCTCGTCGATGAACTGGCGCTGGAAAAGGCGCTCGATGCCGGCCAGATCTCCGGCGCCGGCTTCGACGTCACCGATGGCGAACCGCCCTCACCCGACAGCCCGATGATGCGGATCGCGTCACGCGAAAACGTCATCCTCACCCCGCATGTCGCCTGGGCAAGCCGCGAGGCAATCCAGGCGCTGGCCGACCAGCTGATCGAAAACATCGAGCTGTTTCTTGCGGGTAAGCCGCGCAATCTTGTTGGCTGATCCTGCTGAGGCAGTCTAAGGCTGTCGCGTAGGGATACCCGCGGCGGTTCCGGGCTCCCTCTTCTCCCCAGCGGGGAGAAGTGCCGAGCGTATGCGAGGCGATGAGGGGGCTGCCCGGCACAGCACTAGCGCTTCGCGCCCCCCTCATCCGGCGCTACGCGCCACCTTCTCCCCGCTGGGGAGAAGAGGGCCCCGCAACAGCCTCCGTTGCCTCACACACACCAGCCCAGCCCTTG
>JARXAK010000262.1 GCA_029865885.1 Rhizobium sp.
CCTTCGGCCATAACCACCCGCGCATCATCGAGGCGCGCAAGACCTTCCAGGACGAGAAGCGCCACGAGATCGCGATCGCCTTCATGTCGCAATATGCGACGGCGCTGGCCCACAATCTGGCAGCCTGCTCGCCGGGTGATCTCGATATGGTCTTCCTTGGCTCGTCGGGTTCTGAGGCCATGGAGGCTGCGATCAAGGTTGCCGAGCGGGCGGCCGGCCCGCAGAAGCCGAAGGTAGTCTATGCCGAGAACTCCTTCCACGGAAAGACCAAGGGCGTGCTGTCGATCACCGATGGTTCGCTCTATCGGGGCCAGTTCAAGCTGGTCGACAACACCGTTCGCGTGCCGTTCGGCGATATCGAAGCGATCGAGAACGCCTTCCGCAGCGATCCGGAAATCGGTGTCATTGTGCTCGAAACCGTCCAGGGCGGCGGCGGCATTATTCAGGCCGATGCTGCCTTCTGGCAGAAGTTGCGCCAGCTCTGCGACCAGTATGGCGTGCTCTGGGTTGCCGACGAAGTCCAGTGCGGTCTCGGCCGTACCGGCAAATTCTACGCCTTCGAGCATTATGGTGTGGTGCCCGATGTCACGGCGCTCGCCAAGTCGCTCGGCGGCGGCAAGACCGCGATGGCGGCGATGATCGCGCGGCGCGATATCTACATGAAGGCCTATGGCACGCCGAAGACGGCGATGATCCATGCCATGGCGACCTTTGGCGGCATCGGCGAGGCTTGCATCACCTCGATCGAAGCGCTCAACGTGCTCTACGATGAGGGCCTGATCGACCGGACGGCTGAGGTCGGCGACTACCTGCTCGACCAGCTGCGCATCCTGCAGGCGCGTTACCCCAGCCTGATCAAGGAAGTCCGTGGCCAGGGCATGATGGTGGGCCTCGAATTCCACGACTTCTCGCAGACCATGCCGCTGGTGCTGCGTCCCGTGATCGCGATGCTGGACGACAAGTTGAAGGGCTCGCTGCCGGGCTTCATCGGCAGCCATCTGCTGCGGGATCACGGCGTTCTCGTCGCCTTCACCGAGTATAACCGCAACGTAATTCGTCTGGAGCCGCCGCTGATCTGCGAGCGCGAGCATGTCGATCAGTTCATTGCTGCACTCGACGAGGTGATGTCGCGCGGTATCATCCGGATCGTGAAGGACTTCGTCACCGCGCAGGTGAAGTGATCTTCCGTCACCGGGAGCTTCTGGCCGGGCCTCGTGCCCGGCTTTCTCATTGGTTTTTCAGTATGCCCGGACGTAACAAGAGATCCCAGCAGGGATCGACGGCGATCACCTGGCGGCCGGCAAGGGCTGTTGCATAACGTTCCTCAAGCATTCTGCGCCCGGTCGTGACAGGGCATTTGGGTCTCAGGACTCCGTCGGTCGCTCGAACGGCGTCAAGGGCTTCGGGAGCGACCCGTCTCACGGTCCGGAAGGGGTCGGCGCCGATCTGAATCTTGCGTGTTGCGTCGCGGTCGAGAATCCAGGGGAAGGGGTTGACGAAGTCGAGTGTCATCAGACTTTCAAGACGCACCCCGTTGTCAGTCTCGAACTTGAGCAGGGCCTTCGCCAGGATATCTGCAGAGACGATCCAGTATACCTGATAGTCGAGCTCGCTATAGAGCTGCCAGCTTGGCAATTGCCCCTGGTTGGCAAGGTCGATATAGGCCGCTCCCTGGGTGGCATAATGCTGCTCAAGCATGACCGCCCGCTCCAGGATGTCCGGTCGGGTCGACACCTGCTGCATATTGCGCAAGAGCGGAACATCGGGCCGGACATAGGTGGGGGCTACTGCAATCGAGCGCAGGGTCTTGTGTGCGATCTTGCTCATCGTTGGGACGGTGCAGAAGGCTGCCAGCAAGAGAAAGGCGATTTTCGTCCTGTCGATAACCTGCGGCAGCCGATCATACGCCATCAGCAGAACGGGCCAGATGAAGATGAATTCCTGGCTGCCCGTGTTCTGGGTTTCGAGGATCGTGCCTCCCAAAAGCGAGATGCCGAACCACCAGAAGGAGCGGTCGAAGAAACGTCTCGGCTCTGATGCGTAGTTGAGATCGGCCCAGATCATAACAAGAAGCAGCAGGCCGGCCGGCAACAGCACATCGAGCTTGCCCGAGGCGACGGTCAAGAAGCGCGGCAACAGGGCATCCTGGTTCATCGCGACCAGGTCGAGAATATCCTTGAGATAGGCCGAGACCATGCCGTTTCCGAGTTCGATGACGACCAGCGGAAGCAGGAAGGCGAGGGCGGCCAGTGCCAGATTGGCAAGCGACAGACGACCCGCGAGCACGGCTCCGAGGCCGATCAGTCCGCCGACAAGGAAACCCGTGATCTTGGTCAGAAACAGAGCCAGCATCGCCAGGGCGCAGAAAAGCGCGAAGCGCGGGCCACCGCGCATGAAGACGAGGCCTGCCGTCAGGACATAGAGAAGAAGCGAAGTCTGACGGTTGTAGATGCCGAAGCCGTCAAGGCCCGGATAGGAATGGAAGAACTGGGCATTGGCCGGGAAGGCGGCAAAGATGAGAAACGGGATCAGCAGCGCAAATGCGGTGGTGCGGCTCTTCCTGTCCGCGTCGATCAGCACCAGCGTCATCAAGGGGGCCGTGACCGCCAGTTGTGACCATTGGACAAGAAGGAGAGGTTGGGCGCGGGGGAGGAGATCAAGTCCCCAGGCAAAGAGGTAATATCCCAGCGCGCCCACTGGCGTGGAAAAATCAATGCTTGGGATCTGGCCCATCCGGATGCGCTGTGCTGCATCCAGATAGATATAGGTGTCCCAGTACATGGGGCCGATCGGGACTGCGAGCGGCAGCGTGAGCAGGAGGCCAAGGGCGATGACGCAGAACCAGAGCCATGCGACGGGGGATGCCGCAAGCCGAGCCAGCGTCTCTCGTTCACGCTTATCCGAAGTCGAAATTCCCACCACGTCTCTTGCCCCGTCCACCGATGCCCTGCCTCAGTGCGGGCCATGGTGTGCATGAAACCTTAACAGGCGGAAAACACTTTGATTGATCGTACGCTGATGCGATCCGATCCGATCAGGGATACGTGTGTTCGCGGCCCTCGCGGTCCCGGACGGCGTAGCGTCCGTCGCCGAGGTCACGCACCGCGTCTTCTCCAAGTGCCACCTTTCCGTGGCCGCCCGGCAGGTCGAGGATGTAGTGCGGGATACAGATGCCGGAGATCCGCGTCCGAAGCGCGCGCATCAGCACCTGCCCTTCGGCGATCGACAGCCGGAAATGACCCGTTCCGGGCGCCATGTCCGGATGATGCAGGTAGTAAGGCTTGATGCCGGTCTCGACGAAGCCGCGCATCAGCGCAGTCAACGTCTCGGCATCGTCGTTGACACCCTTCAAAAGCACACTCTGGCTGACCAGTTGTACGCCGCCCGCGCTCAATCGGCGACAGGCCGCACGAACGTCCGGCGTCAGTTCACGGGGATGGTTGGCGTGCAGGGCGAGGATGACGCTCTTGCCGCTTAACGCCAAGGCCTCCACCAGCTCGGTCGTGATGCGCTCGGGATCGACGGCTGGCACGCGGCTGTGGATGCGCAGGATCTTGACGTGATCCATGGCAGCCAGACGCGCGGACACTTCCCGCAGCCGTCGCGGAGACAGGATCAACGGATCTCCGCCAGTCAGGATGACCTCCCAGATGTCCGTCTGCGCCGCGATATAATCGAGCGCGGTTTCCAGACGTTCCCCCGCAAGGCTGCCATCGCCCTGCGGGCCGACCATTTCACGGCGGAAACAGAAACGGCAATAGACCGGACAGACATGCACGAGCTTGAGCAGCACCCGGTCCGGATAGCGATGCACAATGCCTTCGACCGGTGAATGCGGATGGTCACCGATCGGGTCTGGACGCTCGCCGGGCTGGTCAATGAGTTCTGCCGCGGACGGAACATATTGGGCGGCGATCGGATCGGTGGGATCGCTGGTGTCGATCAGGGCGCGGACCGTTGGCGTGAGCGCGATCGCGTATCGCTCTGCGACCGCCTCGATGTCAGCAGCCTTTTCGATCGTTAGCAGGCCATCTGAAACGAGATCGGCAACAGTCCTTGAAGTCTGCTCAGCCAAGATGCGTCTCCGCGACCGGGGCCCAGATGACCTGATCAATGCGGAGCGCACCTGTCGCCAGCATCACGAGCCGGTCGAAGCCGAGTGCTATGCCCGAAGCGTCTGGCATTTCCACGAGGGCTTCGAGGAAGTCTTCGTCGAGCGGATAGGTTTCGCCATAGACACGTTGCTTCTCAAGCATTTCCGACTGGAAGCGGCGGCGCTGTTCGGCTGCGTCCGTCAATTCACCGAAGGCGTTGGCAAGCTCCACACCACAGGCATAGACCTCGAAGCGTTCGGCGACGCGTGGATCATCGGCACAGGGGCGGGCCAGAGCCGCTTCGGCTACCGGATAGCGGTCGAGAATGGTGACGCGACCGTTGCCAAGGTTTGGTTCGACCTTCTCGACGATCACCCGGCTGAAAAGATCGGCCCAGGTGTCGTCAGAGGCTACACGAATGCCGGCTGCGGTGAGCTGTTTGGCCAGGGCGTCGCGGTCCGTCGTTCCAACTGTCGCGATCGTTGCCAAGAGGTCGATTTCGGCATAGCGCCTGAACGCCTCTGCCACCGAGATACGCTCGGGACTTGCGAAGGGATCGACTGTCTTGCCGCCGTAGGCGAACTGCTGCGTCCCTGCGGTGCGGGCCGCCAGGGCTATCAGTTCGGCGCAATCTTGCATCAGTTGTTCGTAGCCTTCGCCGACCCGGTACCATTCCAGCATGGTGAATTCCGGATGGTGCAGGGGGCCGCGCTCGCGGTTGCGATAGACATGGGCAAAGCAGGCAATCCTGGTCTCGCCGGCCGCCAGCAGCTTCTTGCAGGCAAATTCGGGAGAGGTATGCAGATAGAGCGGCACGGCCGTGCCGTCATGGCCGATGGCATCTGTCCTGAAGGCGTGCAGATGCGCCTCGTTGCCGGGCGAAACCTGCAGGGTGGCGGTATCGACTTCGATGAAGTCTTCGCCGGCAAAATGCGCGCGGAATGCCGCCTGGATCCGGTTGCGTCCGATCAGGAAGGGACGCCGGTCCGCATGCATGGAAGCACGCCACCACGGCGGGGCTGATCGGCGGCTGTCAGTCATGCCGGAATCTCGGTCCATTTCTCAACACGGGCTGGCTATTTTGCCGGATTTGGGTTAGTTGCGCCCGAGAAATTCAAAGAGGTCAGTCGGGACGGCCGTCCTTTACGACGGGTCTTACGCAGATACAAGGAAATCCAATGGTCAAGATTATCGCCTCGTCCGTGCGCAAGGGCAATGTCATCGATGTGGACGGCAAGCTCTACGTTGTTCTGACGGCTGAAAACTTCCATCCGGGCAAGGGCACTCCGGTCACCCAGGTCAACATGCGCCGCATCGTCGATGGCGTGAAGGTGTCCGAGCGCTGGCGCACGACCGAACAGGTTGAGCGCGCGTTCGTCGAGGACGTCAACCATCAGTTCCTCTATGAGGACGGCGAAGGCTTCCACTTCATGAACCCGGAGAACTACGACCAGGTGGTTGTGGATGTCGAAACCATGGGTGAGCAGAAGGCCTATCTGCAGGAGGGCATGGTCTGCATCCTGTCCATGCATGAGGGCGTTGCGCTGGCTATTCAGTTGCCGCGTCACGTCACGCTGGAGATCGTCGAGACCGAGCCGGTCGTCAAGGGCCAGACGGCTTCCTCGTCCTACAAGCCGGCAATGCTGTCCAACGGCATCCGCACCATGGTGCCGCCGCATGTCGACGCCGGTATCCGTGTCGTGATCGCAACCGAAGACAATTCCTACGTCGAGCGCGCCAAGAACTGAGCGCTGCTCGCCAGCCCAAACACGAAGCCCGGCGTCGCGACGCCGGGCTTTTTTCATGGGCGGAAAAGGTCTTCCCTCAAAGTGCCGGCGGGGCGCAGGGTGCCCCCCCGGCCGCTCTCACCGGTCACGATGCGCCATCACGGAGCGCATGCGTGATCAGCGTCCGGCGAGAAGGGGGGTCCCGAAGTTCGACGCCTTTGACCGGGCGGCTGTAACCTTCATGGTTTCGCCCTGTTCCAGCAACATGATCTGCTCCTTCAGGTGCAGCTTGATCTTCTTCAAGGCGCGCACCCGAATTCCATCCGGCTGCGGCCGGCGCTGTTCCTCATCAATCTTCGCGGCGACGATCGTATGACGGGCTCTGAGGGCTTTCAGCAGTTGCTTCATGGCGATCTCCTTTCGTACGCTTCGAATATGATGTCAGCCCGTTGATTGTTCCAATTGATTGATTGTATCTTGTCCATAGATTTTCTCTATGAGGCGTGTCATGCCCTTCCGTCCAAGCCATCGGCAGTTGGAATATCTCGTCGCGCTTGGCGAGACCGGACATTTCGGTGAAGCCGCCAAGCGCTGCCATGTGTCTCAGCCGACGCTTTCGGTCCAGGTTGCCTTGCTTGAGAAGCAGCTCGGCGTGACGCTGATCGACAGGATGCCCGGACAGGTGGCGCCGACCCCGGTCGGGCTCGACATCATCAATGCCGCGAAGATCATTCTGAGCGGGCTTGATGAGATCACGGTGCTGGCGTCCAGTTCCAAGGGCAATCTGGGTGGCGCGATGCGGCTCGGGGTGGCGCCGTCCTTCGGGCCCTATTTCCTGCCGCATCTGTTGCCGAAGCTGCATGCACAGCATCCCGACCTGAAGCTCTACATTCGTGAGGATCGGCCGCGTCTTCTTGAGAAGGCCGTGCTGCAGGGGGAAACCGATTGCGGACTTGGTCCGATCCCCTTCGAGCAGGACGACTTCGTCTCCGAGCAGATCTGCCGGGAACGTATCTTTCTCGGTGTTCCCAAGGAGCATCCGCTGGCGCAGATGGACAGTGTGCCAATGAGCGCTCTCAAAGGCGCCCGCATGCTGACGCTGGGGGCGGGACACCGGCTGATGGACGAGGTTCGCAAGCTTGCCGACATGTCGGGCGCGATCCTCGCGCTGGAATATGAAGGCTCCAGCCTGGACGCGATCCGACAGATGGTGTCGATCGAGATGGGAATTTCGCTGTTTCCCGAGCTCTACGTCCGCTCTGAATTCTCGAAGGATGACGGGATCAAGCTGCTCAACGTGACGGACTGGCAGGGGACGCGCGACATCGGCTTTTTCTGGCGGCGGTCATCGGCGCGCGGCAGCCATTTTCAGGCCCTGGCCAAACTGGCCAGCGATGTGGCGGATCAGTTGTTCGCGCGCAGTCTTTCAAAATGACGATCCCCGGACCGGGCCGGGGATCGTCGTATTTCATCAGGCGATCCCACCGAGGCAGATATACTTGATCTCGGTGTAGTCATCGATGCCGTATTTCGAGCCTTCGCGGCCAAGGCCGGACTGCTTGATGCCGCCAAAGGGCGCCACTTCCGTGGAGATGAGGCCCGTGTTGACGCCGACCATGCCGTATTCGAGTGCTTCGGCGACCCGGAAGATCTTCGCGATATCCTTCGAGTAGAAGTAGGAAGCGAGGCCGAATTCGGTGGCGTTGGCGAGTTCGACGACTTCTTCTTCTGTCTCGAATTTGAAGAGCGGTGCGACAGGACCGAAGGTTTCTTCGGTCGCGACCTTCATGGCGGTCGTGACGCCGGTCAGGATGGTCGGCTGGAAGAACAGCTCACCCGCTTCTGCGCCGCTGCCGCCGAGCGCGATCTTGGCGCCCTTCGAGACTGCGTCGGCGACGTGCTCCTTGACCTTCTCGATGGCCTTGGCATCGATCAGCGGGCCGGTGGTCACACCTTCCGCAAAGCCGTTGCCGACCTTCAGCTGCGAGACTTTCTCCGCCAGCTTCTGGGCAAACGCGTCGTAGATGCCCGCCTGGACATAGAGACGGTTGGCGCAGACGCAGGTCTGGCCGGCATTGCGATACTTCGAGATCATCGCACCTTCGACGGCGGCGTCGAGATCGGCATCGTCGAAGACGATGAAGGGTGCGTTGCCACCGAGTTCCAGACCGAGCTTCATGATCTGGTCTGCACCCTGGCGCATCAGGATGCGGCCGACATTGGTGGAGCCTGTGAAGGTCAGCTTGCGAACCTTGTCGTTGGCGCAGAGTTCCTGGCCGACCATGGCTGCATCAGTCGAGGTGAGCACCGAGAACAGGCCGGCGGGCAGGCCTGCACGTTCGGCGAGGATGGCAAGAGCCAGGGCCGAAAGCGGGGTCTGGGCGGCGGGCTTGGACACCATGGCGCAGCCGACGGCAAGCGCCGGTGCCACCTTGCGGGCGAGCATGGCGTTCGGGAAGTTCCACGGTGTGATCGCGCCGACGACGCCGACCGGCTGCTTGATGACCATGATCCGCTTGTCAGCCTGGTGGCCGGGGATCGTGTCGCCGTAGACGCGCTTGGCTTCTTCGGCGAACCACTCGACATAGGATGCGCCGTAGAGGATTTCGCCGCGGGCTTCGGGCCAGGGCTTGCCCATTTCCATCGTGAGGATGGTGGCGAGATCGTCGGCATTGGCAACCATCAGGTCGTTCAGCTTGCGCAGAACGGCGGCGCGCTCCTTGCCGGTCTTCTTGGCCCAGGCCTTCTGCGCGGTATGGGCAGCGTCGATCGCCTTGGTGACTTCCGTCTGGTTGAGGTCGGGAAGCACAGCGATCACTTCGCCCGTTGCCGGGTTGGTGACCTCGAAGGTCTTGCCCGACTGGCTTGCGGCCAGCCAGTCATTGCCGACCAGCGACTTGTCGGTCGCCAGTGTCGGGTCCTTCAGCTTGTCAGTCAGAACTTTCGAAAGGGTCATGCCTCAGGCTCCTGCTGCAACTTCACGGATCGAGGCTTCGATCAGGTCGAGTGCCTCGTTGAAGACCTCGTCCTGAATGGTGATCGGGGCGAGGAAGCGGATGACGTTGCTGTAGACGCCGCAGGTGAGCAGGATAAGGCCCTTTTCCAGCGCCTTCAGACGCACCGCATTGGTGAAATCCGCATTCGGCTTGTCGGTTCCCGGGATCTTGAATTCGACGGCGTTCATGAAGCCGAGGCCACGGATATCCATGATATGCGGAACGTCGGCGCGGATTGCTTCCAGGCGCTGCTTCAGACGGTTGCCCAGCTGATTGGCGCGGTCGCACAGCTGCTCTTCCTCGATGACGTCGAGGACGGCATGGGCGGCTGCAATTGCCAGCGGGTTGCCGGCATAGGTGCCGCCGAGACCACCGGGGCCGGGGGCATCCATCAGTTCGGCGCGGCCGGTGACGGCGGACAACGGGAAGCCGCCGGCGAGGCTCTTTGCCATCGTCGTCAGGTCCGGAACCACATCATAGTGCTCCATGGCGAAGAGCTTGCCGGTGCGGGCAAAGCCGGTCTGCACTTCGTCGGCGACGAGCAGGATGCCGTGCTGGTCGCAGATCTCGCGCAGCGCCTTCATCAGGGCGCGCGGAACGTCATAAAAGCCGCCTTCGCCCTGGACGGGCTCGAGGATGATCGCTGCAACGCGCTTCGGGTCCACGTCTGCCTTGAACAGCTTGTCGAGCACGTCGAGGGAGGTTTCAACGTCGATGCCGTGCATTTCGAGCGGGAAGGGAACGTGGAAGACGTCGCCCATCATCGGGCCGAAGCCGACCTTGTAGGGCACGACCTTGCCGGTCAGCGCCATGCCGAGGAAGGTGCGGCCGTGAAAACCGCCGGTAAACGCGATGACGGCGGAGCGGCCGGTGGCGCAACGGGCGATCTTGATGGCGTTTTCGACGGCTTCGGCGCCGGTCGTCGCGAAGATCGTCTTCTTGTCGAAATTGCCTGGAACCATCTTGTTCAGGCGTTCGGCGAGCGCGACGTAGTTTTCGTAAGGTACGACCTGGTGGCAGGTATGCGTGAAGCGGTCGAGCTGGTTCTTGACCGCCTGAACCACCTTCGGATGGCGATGACCGGTGTTGAGAACCGCGATGCCGCCGGCGAAGTCGATGTAGCGCCGGCCTTCGACATCCCAGATCTCTGAGTTCTCAGCCTTGTCGGCATAGATCTGCGTGGTCATGCCGACGCCGCGGGAAATGGCGTCATTCTTGCGGGCTGAGATTTCGGCGTTCTTCATCGTTTTCGTCCTGTGCGAAGGGTTGCCAGCGGCGTCGCATCCGACTGCGATCGCGCGGTGAGATATTTCCTACATTTTTTCTGTAGACTTGCAATATGCTTTGTCGTCATTATCACCCGTGACTGCGACATTTCGTGAGGGGCAGCGTGGAAGACATCCGGTTCAAGATAGCAGAGGCTGCAAGGATGGCGGGGGTTTCTCCCTCGACGCTGCGCCTTTGGGAAAGCCAGGATCTGATCCAGCCGATCAGGACACTCACGGGGCAACGGCTGTATGATCGTGCTTTGGTCGACCGACTGAAGCGGATCGCCTGGCTTCGAAGCGAAAAGGGGCTCAATCCTGCCGCGATCCGGCAGACGCTTCGGGAGCAGCCTCCGGAGGTCGACGAAGACGTTGCCGAGACCGAGGATGACGCCCTGGATATTCGTCCGGGTACTCGGATCCGGCGTCTGAGGCGTGAGGCGGGGAAAACTCTGGAAAACGTCGCGCAGGCCACCGGCGTCTCGGTCTCTCAGCTGTCGACTTTCGAGCGGACCTCGCAAGGCCTTTCCTTTACAGCCCTGCACGAAGTGGCACGTCATTTGGGGACGACGCTTGCCTCACTGAGCGGGCAGGAGGAGGGCAGGGGTGGAGAGTCGCTCATCCGGGACGGCAGATGGGCATCATGGCCAACGACATCCTCCGGTGTTGCCGTGCAGGTCTTGGCGGAGGGCAGGAACCTGATGGAATGCAACCGCTTCCAGCTGGCGCCCGGAGCCTCCAGTGAAGGTGCCTATCAGCATGAGGGTGAGGAATTCATCCATATGCTTTCGGGGAGCCTGGAGATCATTCTCGACGGGGACAAGTTCTTCGAGCTGAACGCCGGCGACAGCTTCTACTTCGAGAGCCGCAGGCCGCATTCCTGGCGAAACATCTCCAGCGGCGAGACGGTTCTCATCTGGATCAACACGCCGGCCACCTTCTGAGAGGATGGCAAAGAAAAACCCGGCCACCGTTTCCGGTGCCGGGTTCTGTGTGTCTGCCTTGCGAGCTTACTTGCTGGCGACGACGGTCTTTGCGCCGTCCCAGGCATAGCCGCCACCGATTGCAACGTTGAGTGCGACATAGCCGTTGGCCAGCTGCTGCACGGCCTGGGCCAGGTTGCTTTGAGCATTCGCAACGTTGCGCTGGGCATCCAGCACGTCGAGCAGCGAGGACGCGCCATCGCGGTAGCTCGCGGTGGCGAGCGACAGGGCTTCCTCGTAGGAGCGCACGGTTGCTGTCAGGGCCGACACCGTCTGGCGGGTGCGGCTGACGGCGACGAGCGCGTTCTCGACCTCGGAAACGGCATTCAGGACCGTCTGCTTCCAGGCGAGATAAGATTCACGGGCTGCAGCTTCGCGGGCCTTGATATTGGCAACGCGCGCACCGGCGTCGAAGATCGGCAGGTTGAGGCTCGGGCCGAAGCCCCAGGAGGTTGACTTGCCGCTGGCGAGCGAGGTCGCGATGAGCGTCGGTGTGATCGAGCCGCTCAGCGTGATCGACGGATAGAGTGCTGCCTCGGCAACGCCGATCTCTGCCGTCGCGGCGGCCAGATTGTGTTCCGCAGCGCGGATGTCCGGGCGATTGCGGATCAGGTCAGCCGGAACGCCGGCATTGACGCTGCGGCGTGCATAGGGCTGTGCCGCACCCTTCTGGAGGTCAGCCAGCAGGCTGGTTGCCGGCAAGCCGAGCAGAAGCGAAATGCGATGGACCGACTGGCGGAAGGAAATCTCGAGGCCGGGGATTTCGGCCAGGGTCGAATTCACGAGACCTTCGGACTGGACGACGTCGAGACGGGACGCAGCACCGGCTTCCAGCTGCAGGCGGGTCAGTTCCAGCGTTTCCTTGCGGGATGCAAGGTTCTTGCGGGCGATCGCAATACGTTCCTGGTAGTAGCGGGCATCCACATAGGCAGACACGACGCTGGACAGGAACGTCAGGCGGGCAACATCCGCGCCGGCATAGGCGGCGTCGAGCGAGGCCTTGGCACCTTCCTTTGTCCGACGGTACTGGCCGAACAGATCGATCAGCCAGGAGACACTGCCGCTGCCGCTCGTGGTGTTGGTCGTGCTGCTCTCGCGACTTGCGAGCGCACCGCTTGCGTTTGTCTTGGAAACCTGATGGTCCGCCGAGACACTCAGCCGGGGGAAAGCTGCGGAGTCGGCTGAGTCGTAATTCGCCTCGGCCGAGGTGATCCGCTCGATGGCCTGGAGCACGTCCAGGTTCTGAGCCAGACCCGTTTCAACGAGACCATTCAGTCGGCGATCATTGAACGCTGTCCACCATGGAGCCATGGTCACATCCGCAGCCGCCTTGGCACTGCCTTCAGAGAACTTCATGGGGAGCGCAGTTTGCGGCGCTTCATGGTCGGGTCCGACGACACAGCCGGACAGGAGGAGCATTGCGAGAGGTGCGGCAGCGCGAATTTTCAGCATCACGTGTTCCTGTATTGGTCCCCCGGTCGTGCCGCGGAGGGTCTTTTTCCCACCCAGTGCCGGCGACCGCTTAACTCACGCAGGCTGCCACAGCAGTCTACGCAATAGTTTGTTAAGATAGCTTGTCAATCATTCAGACGACAGCTGTTCCTTCTGTTTTGCACCACCGAAAATCTTCCGGATGATGACAAAAAACGACGGTACGAAGAAGATTCCGAGGGCGGTTGCGGTAAACATGCCGCCGAGAACGCCAATACCGATGGAATTCTGTGCTGCAGAGCCCGCACCGGTCGCAATTGCGAGCGGAACGACACCCAGGATGAAGGCGAGCGACGTCATGATGATTGGGCGCAACCGGAGCTTTGCAGCTTCGAGTGTTGCATCAATGACACTCACTCCGGCCGCCTGACGATCCTTGGCAAACTCGACGATGAGAATCGCGTTCTTCGCCGCAAGGCCGATCGTCGTCAGCAAGCCGACCTTGAAATAGACGTCGTTGGACTGTCCGAAGGCGTAGGCTGCGGCAACTGCACCCAGGACGCCAACCGGCACGGCCATGATCACCGAGAAGGGGATCGACCAGCTTTCATAAAGCGCTGCGAGGCAGAGGAAGACGATCAGGACCGAGAGCGCGTAGAGCAGTGGTGCCTGCGAACCCGAGAGGCGCTCCTGGTAGGAAATGCCCTGCCAGGCGACCGTGTAGCCGCCGCCGAGATCGGCCGTCAGCTGCTCCATCGTGTTCATGGCGGTGCCAGAGCTCACTCCGATGCCGGCCGCACCTTCCATGGAGATTGCGCCGACGCCATTGAACCTGCTGAGCGTCGGTGCGCCGCTGATCCACTGCGTCTTGATGAATGAGGAGAAGGGAACCATCTCGCCATTGGCATTGCGGGCGTGCCAGTCGTTGATCGCTGTTTCCTGCATGCGGTACGGAGCATCGCCCTGCACGTAAACCGGCTTGAGTTCACCGTTCAGGGTGAAGTCGTTGACGTCTCGGCCAGCGAAGATCGTCGACAGCATGCTGTTGACGGTTGCGATGTCGAGGCCCATTGCGCCCATCTTCTCCTGATCGAGCAACAGCTGCAGCTGAGTTTCAGCCGGCGGGTTGTTTGAACGGAGCGAGCTGACGTTCGGATTGGAGCTGCCGCCCTGCATGAGTTGCTGGGAGGCGGCCGTCAGGGCCTCTGTGCCTCTCTTGCCGCTGTCGACAAGATACATGGAGAAGCCGCTCGATGTGCCGAGGCCCGGAATGGCCGGCGGCTGCAGCGGAAACACCATCGCGTCACGGAGCGTAAAGAAGTAGCCCATGGCGCGCTGCACCACGGCCGGCGCTGCGAGCTGCGGATCTTCGCGCAGTTCGAAATCCTTCAGCTTGGCGAAAACGAGAGCATAGTTCGGGCCGGCGCCGACGAAAGAGAAACCCGAGACCGAGAAGACGTCCTGGATCGCGTCCTTCTCCTTGTCGAGGTAGTAGTTCTCGATCTTTTCGATGATCTCTTCGGTCCGTGTGACCGTGGCGCCGTTCGGCAGCTGCACGATCGTCATCAGCACGCCCTGGTCTTCCTGTGGCAGGAAGGAGGAGGGCAGGCGCAGGAAGAACCAGCTCATGCCGCCGATCACGATGGCGAACATCAGCATGACGCGGAGCGGACGCTTGAGCAGATAGGCGATCGATGAGACATAGCCACCGGTCGCGCGGTCGAAGTTGCGGTTGAACCAGCCACCGAGACCGCCCTTGGCCTTATGGTGATCGATCGGCTTCAGCATAGTGGCGCAAAGCGCCGGCGTCAGAACGATGGCGACGACCGCCGATAGAAGCATTGCCGAGACGATGGTGACCGAAAACTGGCGATAGATGATACCCGTCGAGCCGCCGAAGAAGGCCATTGGAATGAAGACGGCCGTGAGGACGAGCGCGATGCCGACGATCGCGCCGGTGATCTCGCCCATGGATTTTTGCGTGGCCTCGAGCGGCGATAGCCCTTCTTCGGACATGATGCGCTCGACGTTTTCGACCACGACGATGGCGTCGTCCACGAGAAGGCCGATGGCCAGAACCATGGCGAACATGGTCAGCGTATTGATCGAGTAACCGGTGATCGCAAGGACCCCGAAGGTTCCGAGCAAGACGACGGGAACGGCAATCATCGGAATGATGGTCGCACGGAGGTTCTGCAGGAAGACGAGCAGGACCACGAAGACGAGCACGATGGCTTCGAGCAGGGTGTGCACGACCTTCTCGATCGACAGCTGCACGAAGGGGGTCGTGTCATAGGGATAAGTAATGACAACGTTTTCCGGCAGCGACGGCGCAATTGTCGCCAGCTGCGACTTGACGCGCCCCGCCGTGTCCAGCGCGTTTGCGCCGGTTGCCAGGTTTACCGCGAAGCCGGTTGCCGGGTTGCGGTTGGAGCGCGTCTTCGTCGCATAGCTTTCCTGGCCGATTTCGATGCGGGCGACATCGCTCAGGCGCACGGTTGCACCGTCGGTTTCGGTCTTCAGAATAATGGATTCGAAGTCCGAAACAGATTGTAGCTGGCTCTGCGCGGTGACGGTCACCGTCAGCTGCTGTCCTTCCGGCGCCGGTTGGCTGCCGAGGGCGCCAACGGAGACCTGCGTATTCTGGGCCTGGATGGCCGCGGTCACGTCGGTTGGGTTCAGCTGGAACTTGTTGAGCTTGAACGGGTCGAGCCAGACGCGCATGGCGTAGCCGGTGCCGAAGACCTCGATGCTGCCCACACCTTCGAGACGCTTGATCTGGTCCTCGATCTGCGAGGAGAAGATGTCTCCGAGCTCGACATTGCTGCGTGCGCCATCGGTGGAGACCAGTGCACCGACGAGCAGGATGCTCGACGTCGAGCGCGTGACTGTAATCCCTGCGCTCTGGACGATATCCGGCAGCTGCGACTGGACGAGCTGCAGCTTGTTCTGCACCTGAACCTGGGCGATTTCCGGATCAATCGAGTTGCCGAAGGTCAGCGAGACGCTCGCCGAGCCTGTTGACGAAGACGAGGTCATGTAGGTCAGATCGTCGAGACCGGTCATGCCGTCCTCGATGATCGACGTCACGGACTTCTCGACTGTCTCGGCGCTCGCGCCATTATAGCTCGCCGAAATCTGCACCGTGGTCGGAGCGATTTCCGGATACTGCGCGATGGAGAGCGTCGAAATCGCGAGCGCACCGCCGAGCATGATGATGATCGCGATCACCCATGCAAAGATCGGGCGTCGAATGAAAAACTGGGCCATGGACTATCCTTTACGCCTCGGTTGCCTTGCCTGCCGCACAATCAGGGTTGTGCTGCAGGGGCGGCAGCCGGTGCCGCTGTCTCTTCGACGATCCCGTTCTCATTGACCTTTGCTTCGACCGGATTGACAGGCGCGCCGTCACCGATCCACTGGAAGCCATCGACGATCAGCTTGTCGCCGTCATTGATGCCGCTGGCCACGAGCCAGTCATTGCCCGACACCTGCGCTTCGTCGAAGATCCGGGTCTCGACCTTGCTGTCGGCCGTGACGAACTTCGCGGAGAGCTTGCCGTTGGCGCTGCGGGTGGCCGCACGCTGCGGGATCAGGAAGCCTTCTTCGGTGCCGACGGTGACGGTTGCGCGGACATACATGCCTGGCAGGATCAGCCCGTCGGGATTGTCGAAGACAGCGCGGATCGAATAGGTGCCCGTTGTCTGGCTGACGGCCATTTCCGACATATCGAGCTTGCCGACGACAGGATATTCATGGCCGTCCTCAAGCGTCAGCCTGATGTCGGTTGCCCGGCCCTCACTCTGGTTGATGCGGCCGGAATTGATGGCCTCGCGCAGCCGAAGGAGATTGACGCTCGATTCCGTCAGATCGATGTAGATCGGGTCAAGGCGACGCAGCGTCATCAGGCTGTCGGTCTGGTTGGCTGTCACCACGTTGCCGATCGAGTAGCGTGACGCCGTCGTTACCCCCTCGAAGGGAGCGCGGATTTCGGTGAGGGCGAGTTCGATCTCTGCAGAGCGTAGGGCAGCCTTCGCCTGGGCGACATCGGCTTCGGCCTGAAGCAAGGTCACACGGGCGTTTTCCAGTTCGACCTGAGTGGCACCGCTGCCGACGAGGCGCTCCTGGCGGGCAAGGTTGGACTTGGCGGTCGGTACACCTGCCTCGGCTTTCTGCAAGCTCGCCTGTGCCTGCGCCTGGGCTGCGCGGTAGGTG
>JARXAK010000002.1 GCA_029865885.1 Rhizobium sp.
GCTTGGGACCGGGCCGTGGCTATGGGCATGGCCATGGGCGGTTGCTGCCGGCTGCGGACGCGGCGGCGGAGGTGCGGAGCCCTGCTTGCGCTCTGCCGTCAGGCTCACGACCGCACCCTTGACGCCCGGCAGCGCCTTGACGGTGCGCTCGGCCGCCTGGCGCAGCGGCTCCAGTTCCTGGGCGCGTTCTGCCGGCACATTGATCGAAAAATAGACCTTGCCGTCGGAGATGAAGACATCCGAGACCATGGCGAGTTCGACGATATTGCCCTCGAGATCCGGCCCCCGGATACCCTTCAGCGCCTCAATCACAAGGTCACGCGACAACTCGGCCATTTCGATCTTCTTTCCGCTGCGTCATTCAGTTCAGCGAAATCAGATACTGGAGTGGGAGGCATTCGCCAACAGCAAATGCGGGGAAGAGGGTGCGACCAATGCCGCAGAAACAGACAAGCCGCCTGCGGAGAGCACCCCCCGCGGCGGCTTGTCAGGCTGCACCCTTTGACGGGTGTCGTGCAACGTCCCCTCTGGACTGCCTTAAGCAATGCAGAAAGCGTGCCAAACTGAAAATGGCTGGAAAAGACGCGTTACGGGACGGCGCGGACACCGCAAAATCGAAACTGTGCCGGGAAACTAGGCGGGAGCGGTGCGTGGCGCACAAAAATGCACCAGCATTTACCTTTACTTGATCAAGCCGAGCCTGAGCGCCTTGGCGACAGCCTGGGTGCGGTTGACCGCATCCAGCTTCTTGGTGGCCCGGTTCAGGTAGTGATTGATCGTATGCTCCGAGAGCGTCAGGATCTCGGCGATCTCGACGCTGGTCTTGCCGGCCGCCGTCCAGTTGAGGCAATCGAGTTCGCGTTCGGTCAGCATGTCGCTGTTGCGGCTGTCCATCTCGCGGATTTCGGCAAGACGGTTGAACACATGAGCCGCGATATAAGCGAGCTGCATCATCTCCAGCGTGTTGAAGAGCTCGCGGTCGCCGATGAAGGAGACTGCACCGCGCGCGCCGGTGGCGTCGTGGACCGGAAAATAGGCACCGCGGGTCATGCGGAAGCGTTGGAAGAGCGCCTTCGAGACCTCGCCGGATCGGGGATCACGCTGCGTTGCCACATCATCGATGTCGAAACGCAGCGGCATGGAGGAGCGGCGCAGGTGCGCGAGCACGGGACTTCCCGACAACAGCGCCACCTGATCGAATTCCGTCAGCAGATCGGAAGGCCAGTTGGTGATGATCGAACTGCTGCCCAGCTCCTGCGCCGTGGCGCCCGGCATGTTCAGCACCATGAAGGCGCGGGCGCCATAGAGCTCCGTCACGCGTTTCATGAAGCGGAAGACATCGAACTGGGTCTTGAAACCCTTCACATCGGTGATCAGACCTTCAACGCGACTAGCAGCTTCCATGTCCTGGTTCGTCATCACACACCCGTCCATACCGGGTCACCGGTCGCGATTATCGAGGAGATTGTCCAAGACGTATACGTCAACTGTTACTGCACCTGCCATTGGCCGTGGATCGAAGGCGTGATGAAACTCAACCTTCAGCCGATCCCCCGATATCGCCTGCTCCCCGTTCCAGAGACCATGCGATAAGAATGAGTGAGGGACACCCAAGGGCGATATCAATACCGAATCTGTTCCCTTAGGTTGCCGAAGCATAGACTTGTAAAGCGTACAGGGTCCAGATACCCCCTGAATTTTACCGTAAACCCCTGTCTGCGACCTTCGTCGCACGGCAGAGATAACCGAAAAAAGCGACGAGGAGGACAGGCGTGATCGCGACAGAGAGCTTCAACGGCAAAACACTGACCGAAGAGCGGATGGAACTGGGAGAGGGTCCCACCTATGATCCGGCGTCGGGCACGCTGTTCTGGTTCGACATCCTCGGCAAAACACTCTGCGCGTTCGATGTGACGGCCGGTCGGTTGACGAAACATGCCCTGCCCTTTCTCGGCACTGTCTTGGCCGTCGTCGACGAAAAGCGGCAGCTGATCGCCTCCGATCAGGGACTTTTCCTGCGCGACAGCGTAAGCGGCACGCTTTCGTCCTATGCCGCTATCGAAGACAAGCCGCAGAACCGCTCAAACGATGGCCGGGTGCATCCGAGCGGCGCATTGTGGATCGGCACCATGAGCCGGACGGCGGACACCGGCGCCGGGGCGATCTACCATGTCGCGGGGACGGTGGTGACGAAGCTCTTCGACGCCGTCAGCATTCCGAACGGCATCTGCTTCTCGCCGGATGGCGCGATCGGCTACTTCAACGATTCCAAGGTCAATCACATGATGCGGGTGGAACTCGACCCGGCAACCGGCCTGCCACTCTCCGCCCCCACGGTGTTCATCGACCAATCGCAGCGCCAGAGCGTCATCGACGGATCAGTCGTCGATCTCGAAGGCACGATCTGGAATGCCAACTGGGACGGCGGCGCGGTCGATCGCTACGCGCCTGATGGCCGGCATGTCGCGCGCTATGCCGCGCCGATGCGGCGGCCAACCTGCCCGGCCTTTTGCGGCAAGGATTTCGACCGGCTGGCCGTCACATCCTGCTGGGAAGGGTTGAGCGATGCGGAACGTGCCGAGGACACACTTGCGGGCGTAACCTTCGATCTCGGTGTCAGCGTCAAGGGCAAGCCGGAGCCCGTATTCAAGCTCTGACCACCGCAAGCCGAAAGCCTGATGCGGGGTCGCAAGCGGCCCCGCAAACTCGTTTTTCGGTCTTTTGTTCCGGCAGATCCGCTAAAATATTCAAGGACTAAAAGGCGGAACGATCATGGCCGCCGGACATTTTCCTCTCGAACCGACGCCACCCAGCCAGACCCTGGCCGGGCAGCGTCCGTCGCAGACCATCTCAGAGGAAAGGTAGGTCCACCATGAACAAGTCCTTCAAGACGCTCGCCGCCGCCATGTTGCTCGGCTCGACTGCAATTGCACCCCTGGCCATCGCTCAGGATGCCGGCACAGGCGCAACGACGACCCCGCCGGCTGCAACCGGTGGCGCTGCCACCCCGACGCCCGTTCCGGCGACCCCGGATGCGACGCCCGGCGCCATGGGCACGACGGCCCAGGCACCTGCTGCGTCTTCCGCCAGCGGCACCTATCTGACCGAACAGGCCGAGAACCACATCTCCGTCAATGACTTCATGGGCCAGGCGATCTACACGTCTGACAACCAGTCGATCGGCGAGATCAACGACCTCCTGGTCGAAGACAATGGTGGCGTTGTGGCTGCAGTCGTCGGCGTCGGCGGTTTCCTCGGCATCGGCGAGAAGAATGTCGCCATCCCGTTCGACAAGATCACGATCACCCGTGAAATGGACGAGAACGCGGCTGGCACCACGGGGACTGGCACGACCGCGACCACCGACACCACTGCCACGGAGGCAGAACGGGTCGCCGATGCCGAGGTTCGCCTGACCACGACCGAAACGGCGGAAAGCCTGCGCAATGCTCCGGAATTCCGGACCCTTGACGATCAGGCCGCTGATGCCGACACCACGGGCATGACACCGACCGACGGCACAACCACCTCGTCGACGGATAACGACTAATCCCGGAACGAGCCACGTGCTCAAGGTCCTGACGGGCGGCGCTTCGGCGCCGCCATTTCTTTTGCGATCAAAGGAGGCTGCAATAGCGCAGGGCGTCATAGATCGCGGCGTGGATATTGCGGCTTTCGACGGCATCGCCGATGCGCAGCAGATCGAAGGCTGCCTCTGCGTTCTTCACCGGAAGCGGATCGCGGCGGGCGATCAGGGCCGGATAATCGACCGCTCCGCGATTGCGTGAGAGCGGCTTGAGCTCCAGATAGAGATCGGCATTGGCCATGGTGCCATGCTCCACGACCACCTGGGCGACACGGCGCTCGGTTCTGGTCTCGGCGAAATCCGAACCGAGGGTGGCGACCAGTCCATTGCCGTCGCGGCGGACCGCCATCAATCTCGTGTTGATCGTCACCCGGACATTCTTTTCCGCAAAGAGTTTCGCATAGGGCACATGGTTCATGCCGCCCATCTCAGGCGCGAAGAAGCGCTCGGGCGAGACGACTTCCAACTCGACCCCGGCATTGGCGATCACCTCGGCAGCACTCATGCCGGGATGGCCGCCATTGTCGTCGAACAGCAAGACGGGACCTTCGGGCTTGACGCTGCCGGCGAGGATATCCCAGCTTGAGATCACAAGATCTTCGCCCGCTTCCACTTCCGGAGACTGGGCGATACCGCCGGTCGCGATGACCACGAGATCGGGATCGAAGGCGAGCACGTCCTCGGCACCGGCATAGATGTCGTAATGGATGGCAACGCCCAGACGATCAAGTTCCGCCAGACGCCAATCGACGATGCCGACCATTTCCTTGCGGCGCGGATTGCGGGTGAGCAGGTTCACCTGGCCGCCGGCGCGGCTCGATGCTTCCAGCACCTCGACCTGATGGCCGCGTTCGGCGAGCACGCGCGCGGCTTCGAGGCCTGCAGGCCCCGCCCCGACAATGACGGCCTTGCGAAGTTTCTCTGCCTTGGGCAGATCATGCGGGATCAGGGCTTCCCGGCTTGTCGCGGCATTGTGGATACAGAGCGCCTCGCCCCCTTCATAGATGCGGTCGAGACAATAGGTGGCGCCGACGCAGGGGCGGATCTGGTGCTCGCGGCCCTCGATGATCTTCCTGACGATATGCGGATCGGCGATATGGGCGCGGGTCATGCCGACCATGTCCAGCTTGCCCTCGGCAATCGCATGACGAGCGGTCGCGACATCGGCGATGCGGGCGGCATGGAAGACCGGGAACTTGGTCACCGCCCTGATATCACCGGCGAAATCGAGATGCGGCGAGGCCGCCATGCCCTGGATCGGGATCACCTCATTGAGCGCCGCGTCGTGCTCGATATGGCCCCTGATGATGTTGAGGAAGTCGATCTTGCCGCCGGCGGCGAAACGGCGGGCGATCTCGACACCTTCGTCGCGGCTCAAGCCCTTGTCCCAATCCTCGTCGGCAACCATGCGGATGCCGACGATGAACTCAGGGCCGACCGCTTTTCTGACGGCTGATATCACCAGGTTGGAGAAGCGCATGCGGTTGTCGAGCGAGCCGCCGAATTCATCCTCGCGCCGGTTGGTGGCCGGCGACCAGAAGCTGTCCATCAGGTGGCCATAGGCCTCGAACTCGATGCCATCGAGGCCGGCTTCCTGCATGCGCGCGGCGGCCGTCGCATAGTCCTCGACGATGCGCTCGATGTCCCAGTCCTCGATCTCCTTGGGGAAATGCCGGTGGGCCGGCTCGCGGATCGGCGAGGGGCTAAGCACCGGCAACCAGTCCCCCTTGTTCCAGTTGGTGCGGCGGCCGAGATGGGTGAGCTGGATCATCACGGCGCAGCCATGCTCGTGACAGTCGTCCGTCAGGCGCTTCAGATGCGGGACGATCTCGTCCTTCCAGGCGAGCAGATTGCCAAAGGCCGGCGGGCTGTCACGGCTGACACTGGCGGAGCCTGCGGTCATGGTCAGCGCAATGCCGCCCCTGGCCTTTTCGACGTGGTACAGCCGGTAGCGCTCGGTCGGCATGCCCGCTTCCGAATAGGCCGGCTCATGCGCCGTCGACATGATGCGGTTCTTCAGCGTCAGGTGCTTCAGCTGGAACGGCTGAAGGAGTGGGTCCTTGGGACGGTCAAGCATTGTGGATACCCCCCTCTGCCCTGCCGGGCATCTCCCCCTCAAGGACAGGGCCATCGCATAGGGGGCACACCCCCCTCTGGCGTTGGCAAGGGATCGGCAAACGCGGCGCTCCGCTCTCCCCCTTGTGGGGGAGATGTCACGCAGTGACAGAGGGGGGTGCAGCATCGGCATCTCGTCCGTTCAATACCAGGCGTCCGGCTTGGCGCGCTTCGTTCTCTCGACATAGTCTAGAAGCGCCTCGTCGATGGCGACATCCAAAGGCGGCGCTTCGTATTCGGCGAGCGTCTTCTTCCAGCGGGCATTGGCGCGGGTCGCCATGTCGGTCGATCCGGCTTCCGACCATTTCTCAAAGGGTTCGTTGTCGGAGAGGGCTGAGTCCCAGAAGGCGGTCTGGTAGTTGCGCATGGTGTGGGCGGAGCCGAGGAAATGGCTGCCGGGACCGACCTCCTCAAAGGCATCCATGGCGAGCGTGTTGTCATCGACGACGACGCCGGCGAGATAGGAATGCAGGGCGCCGCAGAAATCTGTGTCCATGACGAATTTCTCGTAGGACATGGCAAGCAGGCCATCGACGAAGCCGGCCGAATGCAGGACGAAGTTGGCCCCGCAATGTACGGCCGAGAGCATGGACATGACGCCCTCCTGCATGGCCTGAGCATCGGGCAGTTTGGAATTGGAGAAGTTGCCGGCGCAGCGGAGTGGCAGCTTCAGGCGACGGGCAAGCTGGCCGATCACCATGGAGCCGATCGCCGGTTCCGGCGTGCCGAAGGTCGGCGAGCCGGAGCGCAGTGACATCGAGGAGAGAAAGTTGCCGAAGATGACGGGCGCGCCGCGGCGTTCCAGCTGGGTGAGCGCGCAGCCGGCCATGGTTTCGGCCAGCGACTGGGCAATGGCCCCGGCATTGGTGACCGGGCCCATGGCACCGCCCAGAATAAAGGGTACGATGACGGCCGCCTGGTTGGCGCGGGCATAGGCACGCAGAGCCTTGGTCATGGTGCCGTCCCAGACGAGCGGCGAGTTGACGTTGACATTGCCGAGGATGACGCAGTTCCGGTCAACGAAATCCGCACCGAAGAGAATGCGGGCCATTTCGATCGATTCCTCGGCGCGCTCTTCTGCCGTGACCGAGCCCATGAAGGGGCGGTCGGAGTATTTGATGTGGCTGTAGACCATGTCGAGGTGGCGCTTGTTGACGGGCACATCCACCGGTTCGCAGATCGTGCCGCCGGAGTGGTGCAGCCAGGGCGATGACTGGGCGAGTTTGATGAGGTTGCGGAAGTCCTCGATCGTGCCGTAACGGCGGCCCTTGTCGAGGTCCATGACAAAGGGCGAGCCATAGGCCGGCGAGAAGACGACCGCATTGCCGCCGATCTCGACAGTGTTTGCGGAGTTGCGGGCATGCTGGGTGAAAGTTGCAGGCGCCGAGCTCAGGATTTCGCGCAGCATGCCCTTCGGGAAACGCACCCGCACACCCTCGATCTCGGCACCGGCCTTGCGCCAGAGTTCAAGCGCTGCGGGATCGTCACGGAATTCGATGCCGATTTCGGCGAGGATACGGTCGGCCACAGCCTCGATCCGCTCAAGGTTTTCTTCCGACAGGATGTCATAGGTCGGGATGTTGCGTCTGATGTAAGGCACGACAAGAGGCGAGACCAAGGCGCCCCCTCGCCGGGCCGATCGCTGCCTGCGCGTGCCCGGGTTTTCCGCAATGAGCTGATCCATGCCGCTTCCCCTCGTTTTCTCAAAGGCTAGTTCAGGGCAAACTGGCTGTGACGCTGGAAAATAGCTGGAGATGCGATAAGCTCAGCTTATGACAAGTTTCCGTAACCTTATCCCCTCGGCCAATGCGCTGGTGATCTTCGAAGCGGCCGGGCGACACGAGAACTTCACCCGGGCAGCGGAAGAGCTCGGCATGTCGCAGGTCGCCGTCTCCTATGCCATCCGGGGGCTAGAACAGCAGCTCGGCACGCAGCTCTTCGAGCGGCAGCATCGGGCAGCGCGCCTGACGGAGGTCGGCGAGCGGTTTCATGCCGACGTCTCGGCGGGGCTTTCGCGCATCGGCCGGGCGGCAGAGGAAATCCGGATGAAGGGGCGCGAGGTGAATGTGACGCTCGCGGCCTCCACGGCCTTTGCCTCGATGTGGATGCTGCCGCGTCTCTCTGCCCTCAGAGACGACCTGCCCGACATCGATCTCAGGATCCAGACCAGCGTCCGGGATCTCGACCTCGACGAAGAGGACATTCCGCTCGGGGTGCGGGGTGGCAACCCCAAGGACTGGCCGCATTATCACTCCGCCGAACTGGCACCGGAGATCGTGACGGCGGTGGCGAGCCCCGCCTTTGTCGAGGCGAATGGCTTGCCGGACAGTCCCGAGGCGATCGCGAGGCATCGGTTGATCTGGCTGGAAGAGCCGGTGCGCCAGGCCTGCAGCTGGCCGGAATGGTTTGCCTCGGCCGGCATTGATTACAGGCCGACCGGGCGAAGGCTTGCGATCAATGACTATGTTCTTGTCATCCAGGCCGTGCTGGCCGGCCAGGGCATTTCGCTCGGCTGGCGGCATCTGGTCGAGCGGCTGGTCGAGCAGGGGCAGCTTGTCGAGGTGGGCGGCCATGCGCTGCGCACCGGCCAGGCCTTCCATGTCGTCTGGCCGAGGTCACGTGAGCTCAGTGCGGCGGCCACGCGGGTGCGCGACTGGCTGCTGAGCCAAACCTAAGCGACGAGAGGATCAGGCGGAGGCGCGGTCGACGAGCGCGAAGTCGTGGTGGTTTTCGGCGAGGTAACGCAGGGTGGCGGCAGCATCGACCGGCTTGCCGAAGTGATAGCCCTGCCCCATGCCGCAACCGAGTTCGCGCAGCTTCTGGGCTTCGGCCTCCGTCTCGATGCCTTCGGCGACCACTTCCAGATCAAGGCCCTCGCACATGCTGACGATCGCCTTGATGATATGTTCGGACGTGCGGTCGGTGGTGATCGCCGAGACGAAGGCGCGGTCGATCTTCACCTTGTCGAAGGTGAATTCCCGCAGCCGTCCGAGGCTCGACTGGCCCGTGCCGAAGTCGTCGAGCGAGATGCGGATACCGGCGTCCTTCAACTCCTTGATGATCCGCCGTGCCGTATCGGCCGAGGTCATCACCGCCGTCTCGGTGATTTCCATCTCAAGGCGGCGCGGATCAAAGCCGACGCTGTTGAGGATCGAGAGCGTGTTGAACGACGTCCTGAGGTCCATCAGCTGGACCGAGGAGAGATTGAAGGACAGGAAGAGATCGCGCGGCCAGGCGAGCGTCGCTTCGGCTGCCTTGCGCAGCAGCGTTTCAGACAGCGTGTCGATGAAGCCGCGCTCTTCGGCGAGCGGCACGAAGACGGCCGGTGAGACGAAACCGAGATCGGGATCGATCCAGCGGGCGAGCGCCTCGAAGCCGACAACGCGGTTGTCGCGCAGGCGCACGATCGGCTGGAAGTGGACGTCCACCGTGTCGTTGATGATGGCATTGCGCAGCGCCTGTTCAAGCTGCGTCGCCTGCTTCATTTCCTGGGCGATTTCGCGGGAATAGACGGTGATCTGGCCACGGCCGCGGCGCTTGGAGCGGTAGAGCGCGGTTTCGGCGCTCTTCATCAGTTCCTCGAAATCCTCGCCGGCGAAGGGATAGACGGCAAAGCCAAGGGAGGCGGAGAGGCGCACATTGCGGTCACCGAGATCGTAAGGCGCAGACAGCACGTCCTTGATCAACTGGCCGGCCCGCTCGGCGCCCAGGCGCTCGAAGACCAGCGGCAGAACAATGGCGAACTCATCG
>JARXAK010000004.1 GCA_029865885.1 Rhizobium sp.
CTGTATGAGAGCGCACCGAAGACCGCCTGGTCGGGCATGTCGCCCGATGCGGCCCTCGGCCATATTCATCTGCAGGTCGGCAATGTTCCGGAAGCCGATCGCTTCTACGAAGGCGTGCTCGGACTGAAGAAGATGGCGACCTATCCGGGCGCCAGCTTCTACTCCTCCGGGGCCTATCACCACCATGTCGCCGCCAATGTCTGGAACAGCCGCAATGCCGCAGCCCGGACCGGCGCGATGACCGGGCTGCAGAATTACGAGCTTGCCTTCAACGATCAGGCGAGCCTGAACGGCGTACTAAGCACGCTTGAAGGCCTCGAAATCAAGGTCGATCGCACCGCGCGCGGCTTCAGCCTCGCCGATCCCTGGGGCATCGGTCTGACGCTCGTTGCACCGCAGGTCTGACCGGAAACCGGCCTCAATGGGCTGCTGAGATCGGCGTGGAACGGAAGTGGTTCCCGGGCGTTGAAAGACGTCGCAAGGGGAACCACGCCATGTCAGCTTCGATCAGCCGGGAAAATCAGACGCCGGAGCGCGTCCGGTGAACATGCAGGTCAACCATCGGCAGAGCCCGTCCCGCAAGGTCACCTTCAAGAAGACCGGGCTCGACTATGTCGTGTCCTGGTCGGTGATCGGTCTTTTCCTGATCTTTGCCCTGATCGGGCTGCATCTGGCATCCTTCATCCTCATTCCGCTGACAATGGCGATCGTCGTAGGGCTGATCCTTGGCATCGCGGCAGATCGCATGGGCAAGCTCGGTATCCCGCCAACGCTGACGGCCGTCATCCTCTCCGGCCTCTTCCTGGTGCTGCTTCTCGTTCTGGCCAGCATCATCTGGACGCCGGTGAACATGCTGATCGAGAATGGCCCTGCCATGGTCAGCAGGGCAGTCGCCTATCTCGAAGCTATCCCCTGGATGGAGCGGCCGATGGCAATCCTGTCGCGCGGCCCGGACTCGATGGAAGCGATGCTGGAGAATTCCGGCGCCATCCTCTCCACCATTGCAGCCGGCGTTACGCCCGCCCTGGTGCAGGTCTTCATTTTCCTCGCAAGCCTGCTGCTTTTCCTCTCCTGTCGGCTCAAGCTGCGCCGGGAACTGATCATCCGTGCTTTCTCCGATCGCGCCCGCCGCCTGAAGACAATCCGCCTGTTCAATGAGGTTGAAGAGGCGCTGGGCTACTACTTCGCCACTGCCGTGATCGTCTACGGCATCTTCGGCGTCGTTGCCGCCATGGTCGCGTGGCTCGGAGGTCTTGGCACGCCCGCTCTCTGGGGGCTGGCTGCCTTTCTCTTGAGTTTCATCCCCTTTCTCGGCATCGCTCTGGTGACCATCGCGATGGCCGTCAGCGGCTTGCTGGTGCATGAAAGCCTGCTGCTCGGACTGCTTCCGGCGATCATCTTCTTCGTCCTCGACGGCTTCCTCGAAAACCTGCTGATCCCTGCCGTCATGGGCAAGCGGCTGGAGATGAACGCCTTCATGCTGTTCGTCGCGATCGTTTTCTGGACCTGGCTCTGGGGCGCTGTCGGCGCGATGCTTGCCGTGCCGCTGACCCTGATCTCTCTGACAGTCTATGCCGGAATCGTGCCGCAGACGAAGATCCAGCCCAACCTGCCGGCTTAGGCGACTGTCATTGCGACGTCACGCGTGAGCCCTATGCAGCGCTCGAACGACGAGCGGTAGCATGATGACAACGGACACTCCCCGCCTGAGGCTTGGCATTATCGCCGATCCCCAATATGCCGATATCGACCCCAATCCCGAGCTCAACCGGCATTTCCGCCGGTCTTTGCCGAAATTGCGTGAGGCCGTCGCCCATTTCAACGCGCAGGCCCTCGATGCCGTGGTGGTCCTGGGCGACCTGATCGATCGGGACTGGGGCAGTCTCGCGCCGGTGCTGGACATCCTGGATGGCCTCAACGCACCGCGTATCCTTCTTCCGGGCAATCACGATTTTCTGGTGGCACCGGAGCGCCTCGCCGATGTCTATTCCGCGCTCGGCATGCCGGCTCCTTACCAGGAGCTGAAGATTGCCGGTCTGCGCCTGCTCGTCACCGATGGCAACGAGATCTCGCTGTTTGCACCCCCAGAGGATGATCCGAGGCGGGACGAGGCTGAGCGGCGTCTTGCCGCCCTCAAGGCGAAGCAGGCGGCCAACGCCCAGGACTGGAATGCCGGCATTTCCGACCAGCAGGCAAGCTGGATCGCAGCGCGGCTGGCAGAGGCCGAGGCAAGCGGTGAGCAGGTGATCCTTCTTGGCCACTATCCGATCCATCCCCATTCCGATCACGCCCTCTGGGATGCGGAGGTCGTGGCGGATCTCGTCTGTGCCTCCCCGGCTGCGATTGCCTATCTCTGCGGTCATCACCACGCCGGCGGCTATGCGGAGCGGAACGGTGTCCATTTCCTCAATTTCTGCGGCATGGTCGATACGGAGCATGACAATGCCTTTGCGGTTCTGTCGGTTTTCGACGACCGTATCGAGATATCGGGACATGGGCGTGAGTCTACCCGGCACCTGTCCCTCGAAACCAGAGAGTAAGCTGCCCCGTTTCCTGACAGACCGCTGACAGCCGGTTGTCGTGAATTCGTCATAGATATCCGAAAGTTGCTTCCAGCGGTGCTCATCACTCCTTTGTGACTTCAATCGGATGTTCCAAGGCGTCAAACATAGGATGCCCTGCTAACGATCGCCGGTGCGCCGGCTGAGCCCCTGGAGAAAAGCCTATGAAGTTGAAACTCGTTCTGTCTGCCGCGACGGCGATCTGTCTTGGCGTAACCGCAGCGATTGCTGCGGGCGAACCCCAGGTCGTCCGTCAGGACGAGATGAAGAAGGTCGGCGGCGCCATGGGCGCGCTGGGCGGCATCGCCAAGGGCGAGAAGCCGTATGACGCGGAAGCCGTGAAGGCAGCCCTGACCACGCTCGCCGAAGTCGGCAAGACTTTCCCCGACCATTTCCCCGCCGGCAGCGAAACCGGCATGGACTCCGAAGCCGCGCCCGCCATCTGGCAGAACATGGACGACTTCAAGGCCAAGTCTGCCAAGCTCGCTTCCATCGCGGAAGCCCAGCTTGCCGCACTTCCGGCTGATCAGGCCGGCGTCGGTGCAACCATGCAGGCCGTCGGTGCCACCTGCGGCGATTGCCACCAGACCTACCGCCTGAAAAAGTAAGGCCTTCCCGGCGGGCGGCTCTCCGGACGATCCGGATCGCCCGCCGAAACGGGTTTCCCTGCGGGAACCACATTGAGACGATGGAGGCCGAAAATGGCATCGACTTGGGTCAAGGGGCTCGGCGGACTGGCCGTGCTCGGCGCTGCCGGTTTCGGCGCTTTCCTGTTCATCACCGCGCCCGCCCGGCAGGACCCGTCGGTCTGGGCCAATCTCGGCGAGCCGGATCTTGCCCATGGTCGCGAAGTCTTTTTCGCCGGTGGTTGCGCGAGCTGTCATGCGCCGGCTGGTGCCACAGGCGATGCGCGGCTGGTTCTTTCAGGTGGTGCGCCGCTGAAGAGCGATTTCGGCACCTTCCACGCCCCCAACATTTCCAGCGATCCTGACGTCGGCATCGGAGCATGGACGCTTGCCGAATTCGGCGATGCCATGACCCGTGGTGTCGGCCGCGAGGGTGAGCATCTCTATCCGTCCTTCCCCTATGGCTCCTATGCGCGCATGACGCCCAAGGACATCAACGACCTCTACGGCTTCATGAAGACGCTGCCGGCCAGCGATGTCGCAGCGCCCCCGCACGAACTGGGCTTTCCCTTCAACCAGCGCATTGCGCTTGGCGGCTGGAAATTCTTGTTCTTCAGCGATGCCCCGCGCGTCGAACTGGCCGATGCCTCCGACATGGTCAAGCGTGGCCAGTATCTCGTCGAAGGCCCCGGCCATTGCGGCGAATGCCATACGCCGCGCAATGCGATCGGCGGTTTCCTCTCAGGCCAGTGGCTCGCCGGTGGTCCCAATCCGGACGGCGAGGGTACGATCCCCAACATCACGCCGGGCTCTAAGAGCATGGGGTCGTGGAGCGAAGGCGATATCGTCACCTATCTCGAAACCGGTTTCACGCCCGATTACGACAGCGTTGGTGGCTCCATGGTCGAGGTGCAGAAGAACATGGCAGAATTGACGGCCGCCGACCGCGAGGCGATTGCCGCCTATCTGAAGGCCGTCCCAACGGTTCAGTAACCCGTCACGGGCCTGTTCAGCATCGCGCAAGCCTTGTCTGTCATCTTTCCGTCGTCGAAATGACTTCGGAGGGGACATGAGCATCGAACGCCGGCGGATGGAGAATGCGCTCCGGTCCCTGCTCGACAACTATCCCGATCCCGCCCTGCATCTCTGGGTGGACGAAACTGTCCGCGCCTTTGAAAAACGTCTGTCTGCAATTGTCGATCCGCGCGAGCGCGATCACGCCCAGCAGGCGGCCCTCATCCTGATCAAGACGACGCTGCAGAAGTGGTCCGAGAACCCGCCCGTCCGCCACTGAGGCGGGCCGCTTGCGTTCTCATCGACGGTGCTCTGCCGCGAACATCGCCAACTCTTCCCGGGCTTCGGGGCCATAGAGATCAAGCGCCTTCAGCACTTCGATCGTGAAGGTATCCGGCGCCGAGCCGGCTGCGGTCACGATCTTTCCGTCGCGCGCCGCCTGTGGCTGGTCGAGATAACGAGCTTCCCCGCGATAGCCGGGATACGTCTTGTGCGACGCGAGCGCGTTTCCGGTATGGGCGACATCGTCGAGCACGCCTGTCGCCGCAAGCGCGCTGGCAGCGGCACAGATCCCGCCCAACACCTTGCCCTTGTCGCGGAATTCAGTCGCAAGCGCGTTAAAGTCGAACGCCACACCCTTTTCCCAGGCATAGCCGCCGGGAATGATCAGCGCGTCGAACTTTTCTGCATCGATGGCGTCGAAGCCGATGTCTGGCGTCACTCTTAGCCCGCCCATGGAGACAACGGGCTTTCCATCCGGGCTTGCCGTGACGACGTCGCAATCCAGCCAATAGCGTGTGGCCGCCATCAGGAGCGCAGGCTCCCAGTCGGCATAGTCGTTCTGAAGCGCAATCACGATACGGGGCATGAGAGGTCTCCTCGCGTCTGTCGGGGAAGGCTCAGCTCAGCGCCTGCAGGTAACGCATGCCGGTGACCGGGCGCGGAATGAAATCCATGTTCTCGTAGAAGCGATGGGCGGCGAAATTGCCGGTGGCGGCGGAGACTGAAAGGAAGTCGCAGCCCGAGGCACGCGCGATCTGCTTGGCCCGGTCAACGAGATGCTGGCCGATGCCATTGCCGCGCTGGCCGTCACGGACGAAAAGATGATGCAGCTCCATGCCGCGCTTGCCTTCCTGCGCCTTGTAGAGCGGCACGAGGATGGCGTAGCCGATCAGGCCTTCGCCGCTATCGGCAACCAGCGCCTGGATCCAGGGCGTCGGCCCGAACAGGTCGCGCTCCAGCACATCAGGCGTCATCGCTGAGGCATCGCCGTGATGCGCGGAAAGCGCCACGATCATCGTGTTGAGTTCCGGCAGGTCGCGCGGCTTGGCATGGCGAATGGCCACGATCGGCGGGCGGGGCTGGGTCTGGTCTGTATCTTCGGTCATGTCACTTTCCCTTGGTCTTGTTTCGTGCCGTCAGGGGGAAAGTCGTCCGGAAAACAACAAGGCCGCCTGACGGCGGCCTGTTGACAATGTGATCTTGTCAGGCCGCCGGTTACCGGTAGGCCCAAAAATACGTGCAGGTGATGTTTGCGCGGATGTCGATCATGGCGGGTGTGATGCGCCAGATTGGATCGATTGTCAACGGGGATCTTCTCGGACGGTCGCTGATGGAGTACGGTCCACCAGCGAACCGTGAGGTGAGGATGGCGAAGGCGACGTTGATCCGCAGGATGCGCAGCTTTGTGCGCGACCGTGTCTTCGTCGAGATCTTGATTTGGCATGTCCCGGTTGCCGTTCGGGGTAGCCTTCATGAGTTCAAATACAGCCTCGCCCTGGTTTCCGAAGGTGTATGCGTGCTGCGTTATGACAACGAGGCCGGTAAGGGTGATCACCGGCATATCGGAGCCATTGAAGCTCCTTACGCGTTTCATGGCATAGACCAGTTGACTGCGGATTTTCTGGCAGACGTGGAAGGGTGGTTGGATGACAACGCTCAAGGTTAAGATCGAAAGTCTCGAGCAGACAATGGAAGCGCTCGCCGATGCCATGAAGGCTGCTACCGGGCAGTCTGCACCGCGCAGCGAATGCAGCTTCAGTTTCCCCTCTTGGGAGGCAATGCATCGGGTTTTGACCCCCAAAAGGCTTGAGATCATGAAGGTGATGACAGGGCAGGGTCCGCTGACCAAGCGCGAAGTCGCTCGACGTGTCGGTCGCGACTTCAAGGCCGTTCATGCCGATATTGAGACCCTCTTGAACAGCGGTGTTATCGACAGGTCAGATCAAGGCGTCGTCTTCCCCTATGACCGGATCCACTTCGAGTTCGAAATCGAGTCGGCGGCCTGAGCACCGGCTCACCGCTCGACCTTAACCCCCGCCTTCGTCGTCAGCCGCTTCTCGAACCCCACTTTGGTCAGCAGCAGATCCTTGTCCGCATAATGCACGACATCATCTGGCGATCGCGTGCCCACCACCAGATAGGTCGCTGGCTGGTCGGAACGGTTCTCCAGCCGATGGCCGACGGCGACGCCCGCCTTGAAGGTTGCCGCATCGCCCGGCCGCATCTCGGTCAGATCATCGCCCTCGTTCAGCGTCACCCTTCCCGAGAGTACATAGACGAATTCGTCTTCCTGCTCGTGCCAGTGTTTGTGCGATGACATGGCGCCCGGCATCAATGTCTCGATGAAGGCGCCGAACTGCGTCAGCCCGCCGGCATCGGACAGCAGGCGTGCCTCGTAAGGGCCAAGTTCGGCATTTGCGCCGGTGCCGCTCCAGGTTTCGAGCGGCGCGTCTTCGGATCGGATGACAGGCATGGTGGGCTCCTTAATGCTCGTGTTCGCAAAGACCGTGATCGGAGAGCGCCCGGATCACGTAACAATCGCCCACCGTATGGCAGTCGCCATGGGAGACGATACGCGCAAGTTCCGCCTCCAGCTTCTTCAGCCGCACGATCTTCTCGCGCACCTCCTCCAATTGTTCCCGTGCGATATGATCCGCCCGCTCGCAGGGCTCTTCGGGATGCCGGCTGAGCGTCAGCAATTCGCGGATCGTCTCGATCGGAAAACCGAGATCCCGCGCATGGCGGATGAAGGTCAGCCGCTCGAGATCGGTCTTCTCGTAGCGCCGCTGATTGCCCTCGGTGCGATCCGGGGCCGTGATCAGCCCCATCTGCTCGTAGTAGCGGATGGTCGGCACCTTCACCCCGGCGCGCCGCGAGAGATCCCCGATCGAAAACATGAAAGAAACCTCTTGAACCTCTAGTCACTAGAGATCCTAAGGTCGATGCATGACCACATCAAGACCTGAAGGATATCAAAGATGAGTGCTGCCTGCGGCCACGACCATGCCCCCTTCGACGGTATGTCCGACACCTATAAACGCCGGCTCTGGCTGGTGATCGCCATCAATGCCTTGATGTTCGCCGTCGAGATGACCGCAGGCCAGCTTGCCCGCTCCCAGGCGCTGCAGGCCGATGCGCTGGACTTCTTCGCCGATGCCGTGACCTATGGCATTTCGCTTGCCGTCATCGGCGCCTCGCTGAAAACCCGCAGCATGGCCGCCGCCGCCAAGGGGATAAGCCTCTTGCTGATGGGGCTCTGGGTCTTCGGCTCGACCATCTGGCGGGTCTTTCAGGGCGGTGTGCCGGAAGCGCCGGTCATGGGGCTCATCGGTTTTCTTGCCCTCGCCGCCAATGTTACAAGCGTGCTGCTTCTGATGTCCTACAAGGATGGCGACGCCAATGTCCGCTCGGTCTGGCTCTGCTCGCGCAATGATGCCATCGGCAATGTCATCGTCATGATTGCGGCTCTGGGCGTCTGGGGTACGGCTACCGCCTGGCCCGACCTGATCGTCGCCGGCATCATGGCGGGTCTGTTCCTCAATTCTGCGGTCCAGATCCTGACGCAGAGCCTTGCCGAGTGGCGGACCGGTGAGCCGGTCACGCTGTCGTCGTCCTGCTGCAGTTCGCCTGCGGACCATGCCGATGGTCACGGGGAGCATGGCCGCGATCACGCGCATGATCACCGGCATCCCTGAGCGAAGACCTGAAAACGCAAGAAGGCCGGCCAGGCATCATGCCGGCCGGCCTTCTTGACCGCATCGTCTGATCAGAATTCCTGATAGGGCGAAGGGGGGATTTCGTATTCGCGGTAAGCCGCTTCGACCATCTGGATCCGCGGGCTACTTTCGCCACCTTCCTGCACGACCGGCTTGCGCGATCCTTCGACCGTCCACAGTGCCGAAGCTAGCTGGTTGGACAGGAGCGTGCTGGAAAAGGTGCTCGCGCCGCTGGGGCGGGGCGTGTTGGTGTTTGCCGTTTCGGGTGCAGCATCCTCCCCGCCGACAGTGCTGGGCACGTAGCGGTTTTGGTAGGAGTAGCTGCTCAGGCCGCTTTCGATCCTCATGGCGGACACCTCGGTTGAAGAATTAACCTTTTGTTAACCATTCAACCTTGCGCGAAGCTTGCGCACTGCATCACGTGATGACGATTGGCCCTTGCGAAACGAGGCGTCTGAAAGTACGCGCGTCGAATCATGGGGCTTCGCCTCGCTGTTTCAGGCACTGCCGAAGCAATGCCCAAAACACACCCGTCAATGCTTGGAGAATGTGACCGCCGTCACCAGGTCACATCTTCCCCGCCACCTTGATCGCATAGGCATATTCAAACGCGATCTCTTCCAGCCGCTGGAAACGTCCCGACTTGCCGCCATGGCCGGCGGCCATGTTGGTCTTGAGCAGGAACGGCCCGGCATCGGGCGCGGTGGCGCGCAGCCGCGCGATCCACTTGGTCGGCTCCCAATAGGTGACGCGTGGGTCCGTCAGGCCCGAAAGTGCAATGATCGGCGGGTAGGGCTTCTTCTCGACATTGTCGTAGGGGCTATAGGCGGCGATCCAGCGATATTCCTCTTCGGATTCAATCGGATTGCCCCATTCCGGCCATTCCGGCGGGGTGAGCGGCAGGGTGTCGTCGAGCATGGTGTTCAAGACATCGACGAAAGGCACGGCGGCGATGATGCCGGCGAATTTTTCCGGCGCCATGTTGGCAACAGCGCCCATCAGCATGCCGCCGGCAGACCCGCCTTCGGCGATGATCCTGTCAAAAGACGTGAAGCCCTCCTTCACCAGGTGATCGGCAGCCGAGATGAAGTCCTTGAAGGTGTTGGTCTTCTTTTCCATCTTGCCGTCTTCGTACCAGGAGAAACCCTTGTCCTTGCCGCCGCGGATATGGGCGATCGCATAGACGAAGCCGCGATCGGCCAGCGACAGGCAATTGGTGTTGAAGCCGGCCGGAATGGTGATGCCATAGGCGCCGTAGCCGTAGAGCAGGCAGGGGGCCGAGCCGTCGAGCTTCGTGTCCTTCCGGTAGAGCAGGGTGACCGGAACCTTTTCGCCGTCATGCGCTTCGGCAAAGACGCGGCGGGTGACATAGTCCTCCGGCTTGTGACCGGATGGCACTTCCTGGGTCTTCAGAAGTGTGCGCTCGCGGGTCGCCATGTTGTAGTCGAAGAGCTGGCTTGGCGTCGTCATCGACGAATAGGAGAAGCGGATGATGTCTGTCTCGTATTCCGCAGCCCCCTGCAGCCCCAGCGAATAGGCTTCCTCGGCAAAGGCGATCGAATGCTCGTCGCCCGTCTTTCGGTCGCGGATCATGATGACAGGCAGGCCTTCGCGGCGCTCCAGCCAGACCAGATGGCGGGCAAAGGCCATGTGGTTGAGGATCAGCCGGCCCGGCTCATGCGGCACGAGATCTTTCCAGTTTGCCTTGCCCGGTGCAGACACCGGTGCCTCGACGATCTTGAAGTCTTTGGCGCCGTCGGCATTGGTCAGGATGTAGAAGACATCGCCGCCTTCCGTCATCGAATATTCCACGCCTTCCTTGCGCTCGGCGACCAGTTGGGGCTCCGCCGTCAGGTCCTTGGTCGAGAGCAGGCGGTATTCTGATGTCTCGTGGTCATGGATGTCGATGAAGATGAAATCGTCGAGCAGCGAACCGCCCACACCCATGAAGAAGCCGGGATCGGTCTCTTCATAAACCAGCCGGTCAGAGGACTGGGGCTCTCCCACGATATGGTGGAAGACCTTGGACGGACGGTGGTTCTCGTCCTGCAGCGTGTAGAAGAAGCTCTTGCCGTCTGGCGCCCAGACCCCGCCGCCTGCGGTGTTTTCCAGAACGTCGTCCAGATCCTGCTTGGTCGAGAGATTGCGGATGCGCAGCGTGTAGTATTCCGACCCCTTGTCGTCATAACCCC
>JARXAK010000046.1 GCA_029865885.1 Rhizobium sp.
AGGCAAGGTTGCTGTCGAGCTGCGAGGCGGAAGCAACCGGCCCCATCTGGCTTTCCAGCGCGAGTGCAGGACCGACTTTCAGCCCCATGGTCGCCTTCGTCAGCGCGTCAACGAAGATATCGTGGATGCGCTCGTGGACGATCAGACGGGATGATGCGGTACAGCGTTGCCCTGTCGAGAAGAAGGCGCCGTTGAGGCATGCGGAGACCGCAAGGTCGATGTCGGCATCGTTCATCACCACCATCGGGTTCTTGCCGCCCATCTCGAGCTGCACCTTCTTGAGACTTTCGGCAGCCGCTCGGGCAATGCCGCGCCCGGTGCCAACGGACCCCGTGAAGGAGATGGCCTGGATGAGGGGCTCAGACAGCATGGCAGGACCGATCCGCGAGCCAGGTCCCATCACGAGATTGAAAAGGCCTGCGGGACACCCGGCATCCACAATGATCTCGGCAAGGAGATGCGCGGTTCCCGGCGTCAGATCTGCCGGCTTCAGGATCACGCTATTGCCATAGGCGAGAGCCGGCGCAATCTTCCAGGCGGGAATGGCAATCGGGAAATTCCAGGGCGTAATCAACGCGACGACACCGAGAGGCTCACGCCGCACCTCGACATCCACGCCAGCCCTCACCGACGGAAGGCTCTCGCCTGATATCCGCAGCGCCTCACCGGCGAAGAAGCGAAAGATCTGAGCGGCTCGGATTGTCTCAGCGCGGGCTTCGCTCAGGATCTTGCCTTCTTCGCGTGCAAGCATCCGGGCCAACTCCTCGACCCTGGCCTCGATTCCGGCTGCGATCCTGTCGAGTAACTCGGCCCGCGCCTGCGGCCCCTTGGAATAAAACGACCGCTGCGCCTCGGCTGCAACCTCGGCGGCATGATGGACGTCCTCGGCAGCACCGCTGGCATAGAGACCGATCAGGTCGGAAACATCAGACGGATTGCGGTTTTCGGTAACCGAGACCCCTTCCAGCCATTTACCGGCGATGAGGTTCTTGTGCATATCGGACATGGGCGCCTCTCGTTCACTGCTTCCGATCGAGCCCGTAAGCTCGGCCAAACCCGCGGCTCATTGTGCTGACGTTCCGCCATCGATGGGCACAAGGGCGCCCGTCATGAAGCTGGCATCGTCGGATGCGAGGAAGGCGATCACCTTTGCGACCTCGTCGACACGCGCAACACGCCCCATGGGGATGGTGGCCGCAAGCTTCTCGACCTTCCAGTCTCGGCCATCCCCCTCGAAGGCGAGGTCGAGCATCGGCGTATCCGTATCGGTCGGGCACACGGCATTCACACGGATGCCATCAGGGACGTGATCCAGAGCCATGCAACGGGTGAGCTGCGTGAGTGCTGCCTTGGAAACGCAGTAGGCAAGAGCGCCCCGCGCACCCATCAGCGCCCAGTCCGACGCCACATTGACGATCGCCCCCTTCTTTGCCTCGCGCATGGGACGAATGACGGCACGCGACATGCGCATGGCGGAGGCGAGATTGATATCCATGATCCGATCCCAGTCCGTGTCGCTGGTCTCCTCCACCGTCCCGTTGATCAGCATGCCGGCATTGTTCACCAGCACGTCGATCCGCCCGAAATGCTGCAGGCTCTGCTCCACGATGCGATCCGGTGCTGCTCGATCCGCAAGATCAGCCTCGACGAAGACGGCGCGCCCACCACCGACTGCGATGCTGGCGACCACGGCCTGACCGCGCTGCGCATTTCTGCCGACGAGAACGACGCAAGCCCCACGGGCCGCTAGCTCCACGGCAGTTGCCGCCCCAATGCCCGAAGTGGCGCCGGTCACAACACAGGTCTTGGCAGTAAGCATCGCCGGCTCCTTAATTTGATCAAACTATTTTTACGATCTGCGATCGCACTTTTCAAGAGAGCAAGAGCCCGTCGAGACGAAAAAAAAGCGCCGTCGTCGGCGCTTGAAGATTCGATGTGAAATGAGCCTGTTATACCAAGTGTCGATGATAGGAACCCATAGGATCGGTTCCTATCATCGACACTTGGTATTAGACGTCAGGCATCGGCAAAGTCGGCATTCTCCGACAGGAAGGCGAAGCCTTCGGAAATGTCCTTGTGCATCAACTCCGCCGCGACCTTGCCATCCCCGCGAGCAAGCGCCTCGACGACTTCCTCATGGTAGTCGATGTCGAGGATGCCGGAGAGATTGCCCCCGAAACGCCCACCGAACTGACGCAGGAAAGGCCCGACCTGCAGCCACATCGTCTCGATCAGGAACAGCATGCTGTCGGAGCCGGCGGCCCGATAGATGCTGAACTTGAACTCGTAATTGTGCAGGAGATAGCTGTCGATGTCCTGGTCGCGCGCCGACTGTGTGAGCGCGGCGGCCTCCTTGCGGATCGCCCTCAGATCAATGGCCTTGATCTGCCGAGCCGCAATCTCGGTCAGCGCAGGCTCACAGATAAGGCGGCTCTGCATCAGATCGGCAAACCGCTCCCGGGTCATCGGCGGCAGAACATGCGAACCATTCGGCAACTGCTCGAGCGCCCGGAGAGCCTGGAGCTTGGTGAGTGCCGCCCGAACCGGCATGTCGCTCGTGCCGAGTTCCTTGGCCAGCTTGCGGGATGTCAGCTTCTGCCCGGGCTTGATCTGACCTGCCATCAGGGCTTTGTTCAGCCGCCGGTAGACAATCTCGTGCAGAGGCGTGAGATCGACCGTACCAAGCCCGATTATTACAGGTGACTTCACCGTCTGCTCCCGTCCCGATAAGTCTGGTCTGGGGCCCTGGAAGACCCCAGATACGTTGATCCGCGTGAATGTCCCCGGATACCACCGAATTCCGGCAGAAAACAGGGGGACACCCACGCGATTGGATCAGCGTCAGGCCGCATCGGGCCAGCCGCTGATCGCCTTAACTTCCAGATATTCCTCGATACCCCAGACGCCACCCTCACGGCCGATACCGGATTGTCCAAAGCCACCGAATGGCGCTCCGTATGGCAGATCCGTGCCGTTGAGACGCACCATGCCGGCGCGCAGTTTGCGGCTGATGCGGCGGGCTTTCTCCGCATCATTCGTCCACAGATAGGCCGCAAGCCCATAGACGCTGTCATTGGCGATCGCGATCGCCTCCTCCTCCGTGTCGAAAGGCAGAATGGTGAGGACCGGTCCAAAGATCTCCTCGCGCGCGACCGTCATGCCGTTGTGCACATCGGCAAAGACCGTCGGGCGAATGAAATAGCCGCCGTCGACGCCCGCCGGCAGATCGGCTCCTCCGGCCGCAAGCTTCGCACCCTCCTTGATCCCGGCTTCGATGAGCCCGCGAATGCGGCCAAACTGGCCGGCATTGACGACCGGTCCCATCTCGGTGCCGTCGCTCGCCGGATCCCCGACGCGGACCTCGTTTGCCACGCGCGCCGACGCTGCCACGGCCTGATCATAGACGCTGCGCTGGACCAGCATGCGCGAGGGCGCATTGCAGGACTGCCCGGAGTTTCGGAACATGTGGCGGGCGGTCGCTTCGGCGGCTGCCACGACATCGCAGTCTTCGAAAATGATGTCGGCACCCTTGCCGCCGAGCTCCAGGCCCACCCGCTTTACGGTTTCTGCTGCGGCCTTGCTGACGGCGACGCCCGCGCGCGTGGAGCCGGTGAGCGAGATGACGGCAACATCGGGATGGCTGGAAAGCCGTTCGCCAACAGCCACGCCCGTCCCATGAATGAGATTGAACACGCCGGCCGGCACGCCGGCCTCATCCAGAACCTCGGCGAAGAGTGCTGCCGATAGCGGGGCGAATTCGGAAGGCTTCAAGACCATAGTGCAGCCGGCCGCCAGCGCCGCACCGACCTTCAGCGTCACCTGGTTCATCGGCCAGTTCCATGGCGTGATCAGCGCAGCAACGCCCTTCGCTTCCATGACGATGCGGTTCGAGGCATCTCCGGGAAACAGCGACCGCTCCCAGTGAACATCGTCCATCGCGCGGATGAAATCCTCGAGATGGCCGAGCCCGGAACCGGCCTGAGGGCCGCGTGCCAGCGCCTTCGGAGCCCCCATTTCGATCATGATGGCATCCGCAATATCGTCACGGCGCCGACGATAGACCTCGACAACCCGCTGAAGCACCGCCTTGCGTTCGGCGGGTGTTGTGGCGCTCCAGCCGCCAAAGGCCTGAGCGGCAGCAGCGACCGCGCGATCAACATCATCACGATTGCCGAGGGCCAGCTTGCCACAGACCTCACCGCTGGCAGGGTTGATGATATCCATCACATCGGTCGAGTTCGGCTCGACCCAGGCACCACCAATGTAGAACTGAAGGGTATTCATGTTGCTTTTCCCAGAATGAAAACGGCGTGCACGGCCATAAGGGTGTATTGATTGACATCTGGCGACGACCGTTTGCCACAACCCGGTCGGTCGACGCTTCGTATCTCTGATCGGCAGTATTGACGAAAGTCTCGTGAACTTCTAGCCTAATTTGCGATCGCAAATCGCATAAATGCGAAAAATCTTCTCAAGAGGTGCTCATGACAACCCATCTCGCTGTCATTGGTTGCGGGCTGATCGGCGAAAGTTGGGCCGCCCTGGGTTTGGCGCGCGGCTGGGAGGTCACCGCCTGGGATCCAAACGAAGCAAGCCGCACCTCGTTGCCGGAGCGCGTCTTACGCCCCCTCTCCCACCTCCATGAGCTTCACGGCTGGCCTGTGTCGACGGCGAGGTTGCGGGTAACGCAATCGCTGGAAGAAGCCATCGCAGGCGCGACCCTGATCCAGGAAAACGCACCAGAGCAGATCCCGCTCAAGCAGGCTTTGTACGCGCAGATCGAAGCAGCAGCCGACCCGCAGGCGATCATCGCGTCCAGCACATCGGCTCTGACATGGTCATCCCTCAGCGGCACGCTGAAGACGCCCGGGCGCTTTATCACGGCGCACCCTTTCAATCCGCCGCATCTCATTCCGCTTGTGGAGATCTACGGCGTGGACGAAACGGTGCTTGCCCGTGCAGAGGCGCTTTATCGCGACCTTGGCCGCAGTCCGGTCCGCCTGAAAAAGGAAGCTGTCGGCCATATCGCCAATCGGCTGGCATCGGCCCTGTGGCGCGAAGCGGTCAACATCGTCGCGGAGGGCATTGCCGACGTCGAGGACATCGATACCGCCATGCGCGACGGCCCGGGCCTTCGCTGGTCCGTGACGGGCGCCCACATGGCCTACCACCTCGGCGGCGGACCGGGCGGTATCCGCCACTATCTCTCGCACCTTGGCCCAAGCCAGGTGAAGCGTTGGCAGTCACTCGGCGCGCCCGAACTGACGCCTGAGCTGTGCGAACGCCTGATCGAAGGCATCGAGCGCGAGGCGGCAGGCCGAACGATCCCCGAGCTGGAAAACGAGCGGGACCGGCTGCTGATCCAGCTGCAGAAGGCCCGCAAGGCCGGCAGGGGTGAACATGACTAAAGACAACAGAACGAGAATAGCGCTCATCCATGCGCTGACGGAATCCGTTCTTCCGGCGCATCAGGCCTTTCGCAGCCTCTGGCCGGAAGCGTATGTTTTCGACCTGCTCGACACGTCGCTGTCCGCCGATCTTGCAGCAGGGCAAAGGCTTGAGGACGGAATCGCCGACCGCATCCGGAAACTGGCGGACTATGCTGCGGCTTCGAAGGGTGAGGCGGGCGAGACACAAGCGCTGCTCTTCACCTGCTCCGCATTCGGACCGGCGATCGACGCGGTCAAGAACCAGATCCCGATCCCCGTCCTGCGCCCGAACGAAGCCGCTTTCGAACAGGCACTCGATCTCGGGAGCCGGATCGGCCTTGCCGTCACATTCGGACCCTCATTCTCATCGCTCCGGGACGAGCTTCTGGGCATGGCGTCTGAACGGGGACAGGCAATCGAGGTCGTGCCCGTGCTCGTCGAGGGAGCACTCGCGGCTCTCAAGGCGGGCAATGGTAGCGAACATGATCGCCTCGCAGCGGAAGCCTGCCGACGACTGCCTGCTCTCGACGCCCTCGTTCTCGGACAGTTCTCTCTGGCGCGCGCCGCAGATGCCGTGCGCGACCGCATCGAAGCACCCGTTCTCACCACGCCATCAAGCGCGGTCGCAGCCCTCAAGAACCTGACCACTTCGCCCCGCGCCCCTCTCAGATCTGGGACCTCATCATGACCATTCAGCCCAATTACACCCTCCGCGACATGGACAGGGCGAGCCTCTTCCACCCCGTCACCTCCATCCACGACCAGCAGACCAACGGACCGCAGATTTATCAGTCCGGCTTAGGCGTCGAACTGATCTCGTCGGAAGGCAAGCGGCTGATCGACATGGGCGCAGGCCTCTGGTGCGTGAATGTCGGCTATGGGCGCAGCGAACTGGCAGACGCCGCCGCGCAAGCCATGCGCGATCTGAGCTTCCAGCATCTGTTCGGCGGAGCGGCCTCGGAACCCTCGATCCGTGTGGCCGACCGGCTACTCTCGCTGTTTCGCGAACGGGCCGGTGCGCCACACATGGCCCGTGTCTTCTTCGGCACATCGGGCTCGGATGCCAACGACACGGCCTTCAAGCTTGTCCGCTACTACAACAATCTGCGCGGTAGACCCCTGAAGAAGAAGATCATCTCGCGCATGGGCGGCTATCACGGCGTCACACATGCCTCAGGCAGCCTGACCGGGATCGAGGCCTATCACAAGGCCTTCGATCTGCCCGTTGACGGCGTCCTGCACACCAGCTGTCCGCATTATTTCACCTTTGGCCTGCCCGGCGAAACCGAGGAGGACTATACGAACCGACTGATCGGCGAGCTGGAGACCATGATCGAGCGCGAGGGGGGAGAGACAATCGCCGCCTTCATCGCCGAACCCGTCATGGGCACCGGCGGCGTCTTCCTGCCGCCGAAGGGATATTTCGAACGTCTCCAGGCGGTTCTGGATCGTCATGACATTCTGCTTATTGTCGATGAAGTGATCACCGGCTTCGGACGGCTGGGAGAATGGTTCGGCACAGGCGCCTACAAGCTGCGCCCCGATATCGTCTCGCTGGCCAAGGGCCTGACCAGTGCCTATTTCCCGATGTCGGCATCCATCATTTCCGACCGGATCTGGTCTGTCCTTGTGGAGACATCGGCTGAAACCGGCGCCTTCATGCACGGATTCACCTATTCCGGCCATCCGGTGGGTGCCGCGGTCGCGCTTGCCAATCTCGATCTCATCGAAGGGGAAGGCCTCGTCGACAATGCAGCCACTGTCGGGCCGCACCTCCTGCGATCGCTGAAACAGGCACTGGCAGACCATCCCTTCATCGGGGACATCAGGGGCCAGGGCCTCATGGCCGGCATCGAGTTCGTCGCCGACAAGGCAACAAAACGGCCGTTCGCCAAAGGCATGGCACCGCACCGGGTGGTCGCCCGGCATGCCACCCAGCAAGGCGTCCTCACCCGCGCCCTGCCCTTCCTGCCGGTAAACTCCTTTTCGCCGCCCCTGTCGATCACCACCGAACAGATCGATGAGGCCGTCAAACGCTACGTGGCCGCACTGACATCTGCAGAAGCCGAACTGAAGACAATGGCTAACAGCGGTTGACCGGACTGGCTTGCATCGGTCTTACCGCTGCGCTCTGCAAGGCGTATGAAGGGAAACGACTGGGCGGTCACCCCGCGTTCAGAGCCGTGAGGCTGTCGCCGAGGATGGCATGCAGATCCAGCACCCGCTCTGGGCCGAGCTTGCGGTGCAGGCTCAGTTGCGCCTCCCGCCAGGCCTCGTAGGCCAATGCCCATCTCGCCCTGCCCTCCTCGGTCATCTCGACGGAGCGGCTGCGGGCATCGCGTCCAGGGGAGAGACTGATGAGCTTCTGATCGAGCAGGGGGCGCATGTTGCGCGTCAGTGTTGACGCATCCATCTCCATCAGCCGCGCCAGCTTGCCAAGCCCCACGGGTCCCAGCACCACGACATGCGACAGCAGCGTATACTGGGTGGACTTCAGCGTCACAGCAGAGAGATGTCGATCGTAGTGACGACTGACCGCCCTCGTCAGCTTTCTGAGCGCGAGGTTTGTACATTGTTCAGTCTTGACCAATTCTGCCATGCCCTCTAGCTTAACAGTGATATTTGTATATGCAAGGATTTCGCGATGCGCATGGATGAGACGATTGCGGCATGGACCCGGGAAGAAGAGGCGGTACGCTCGAAAATGACGCCAGCCGGTGTCATGCCCCTCGAAAAGCTCGCAGAGGGCTCCGGACTGGAAACCCTTGAGGCGATCTTTGCCGGAGAGCTTCCGCCACCCCCGATCGGGGAGACGCTCGACTTCTTGCCCATCCACATGGAAACGGGAAAAGCCGTCTTCCAGGGGCGACCGTCGAAGAAGCACTACAACCCGCTCGGCGGCATTCACGGCGGCTGGATCGCCACACTTCTGGACTCCGCCGTCGGCTGCGCCATCCATTCGACGCTTGAGCGAGCCCAGGGCTATACCACCCTCGAACTGAAGGTGAACTATGTCCGCCCTCTGACGGACCAGATCCAGCTCGTTCGTGCCGAAGGCGAGGTGATCCATTTGGGTCGACAGGTCGCTACCGCCGAAGGCCGGATCGTCGGACCGGATGGCAAGCTCTATGCCCACGCGACCACGACCTGCCTGATTTTCCAGCACCAGGGGGCCAAGAATGGTAAACTCTGAGATCGTCCTCTGCGCGCCTGTACGCACTGCGATCGGCACCTTCGGCGGCGCATTGAAAGACATGCCCGCAACGACCCTGGGCGCCTTGGCGATACGCGAAACCCTGTCTCGCAGCGGCCTCGAATCCGGCCCCCAGGCGATCGACTTGGCCATCATGGGCCAGGTCATCCAGGCTGGCGCCAAGATGAACCCGGCGAGACAGGCGGCCATCGGCGGCGGCCTGCCGGTGAACGTGCCGGCGCTGACCGTCAACCGTGTCTGTGGATCTGGCGCACAGGCCATTGCCAGCGCCGCGCTGGAGATCACGGCAGGTTACGCCAAGGCCGTTGTCGCTGGCGGCATGGAGAACATGGATCAGGCTCCCTACCTCGCAGCAGGCGGTCGCTGGGGCAACCGCATGGGTGACGCGGTCATGACGGATACAGTGCTCTCGGACGGGCTGACGGACGCATTCAGCGGCAAACATTCGGGCTGGCACACCGAGGACCTCGTATCGGAACAGAAGATCTCGCGCGAAGACCAAGATCGCTGGGCGGCTCGCTCCCAGCAACACTTCTCTGCTGCTCAAGCGGACGGCAGGTTCGCCGCCGAGATCGCACCGATCGACATCGTTGAGCGCAAGGGCACAAGGACCTTCGACAAGGACGAAGCCAACAGACCCGATACGACGCTGGAGTCTCTGTCGAGATTGAAGCCCGCGTTCAGATCGGACGGAACCATCACGGCCGGCAATGCCCCGGGCTTGAACAGCGGCGCTGCGGCCATGATCGTCGCAGACCGGGATTATGCCGAGAGCAAGGGTATGCGTCCTATGGCACGCCTCGTATCTTTCGGGGTCGCGGCAGTCGAACCCGGGATGTTTGGCCTCGGTCCTGTTCCCGCTGTCGAGATTGCGCTTGCGCGCGCCGGGTGGCAGCGATCATCGGTCGACCGGTTTGAGATCAACGAAGCCTTTGCCGCAGTCACCCTGGCCTGCCTGCGTGCGCTGAGCCTGCCCGAAGACATCGTCAATGTGGAGGGTGGCTCGATTGCGCATGGACATGCGATCGGCGCGACAGGTGCCGTCTTGACCACGAGACTGCTGCATTCGATGCAGCGCGATGGGCTGAAACGAGGGATCGTGACGCTCTGCATTGGCGGTGGTCAAGGTATCGCTTTGGCGTTGGAAGCGTTGTAGAAGCAACAGCTTCTCCAGCGACGTTTGTCGATCACGCGACCAGAGGCTGCACTCTCCATGCCGCATCGGCGGGGTGCTGGCCGGAGCGTGACCAGAGCCGAAAACAGGTCACGCAACTTTGATTCGGCACACCTGCATCTCAGGTTTCAGAGCTGGCTCGGTTTGTCTGAACAGTTTCGGGCGTCTGCCGGTCAAGGGATGAATGGGGCGTCGGCTATTGTAAAAAGCCAGATAGCGGCCGATCCCAGCGCGGGCATCGGGCACGGTCTTGTAGGCGTAGAGGTAGACCTTCTCCTATTTGATCGACCGCCAGAGCCGCTCGACGAAGACGTTGTCGCGCCATGGGGATGTAGGTCAGGTCCATCGCCCAGATCTGATTGGGTCGGATGACCGCCAGCCTGCGCAGGAGGTAGGAACCGATTTTGTGCCCAGGCGCTGGTTTTGAGGTGTTCGGGCGGCGATAGATCGCCTCGATGCCCATCTTCTTCATCAGCGTAGCGACGTGCAGCCGCCCAGCGTCCAGCCCTTCTCCTCTCAAGCGCCCTTGCAACATCCGACTTCCCGCGAACGGGTAGTCGAGATGCAGTTCATCGATCCCCGAGCGAATGCGCAGCATTCGTCCGCCGCGCATCAGGGCAAGGTCGCCATCAGGCACCGCACGTGGAGAATAGTAGACACTGCCTGGGAGATAGGCCGAATTGCGGAACTCATGAAGTCCGCACCAAAAAATGCGTAAGCCGACGCCGCGCAATCGCCGGCTCACTGAAGTTCAAGACAGCTGCGGAGCCTGGCAGATCAAAACGCGACACTCCAGCGCAACCAGGCTGACGTGCCTTCGGTGCGGTTTTCGGCCGCAAACTCCCGGTTCACCTGGGCATAAAACTCGCCATATTCGGAGAGATAACGCGCGCCGATACCAAGCGCGGCAACCCGTCCCTTGAAGCCGTTGAAATTCTGCTGCAACACCGCATCTCCGACGGGATCCTTGATCTTGTCGGCTGACAGCTGCTGATAATAATAGCCCGTCAGGCCCATCTCGAACTTGGGTGTGAAGTTGTAACCCAAGGCGAAATCGACGCCGAGTTCATCGCCAGTCTTGTAAGGCGAGTTGGTCACGTTGGCGAAGAAGTTCATGGGATCCTTGTTGGTTCCACTGGTGATGTAGGTCATCGTCGCCGTGAGTTCGAGACCGTCGGGATCGACATAACCGAGGGACAATTGCGGCTGATACTGCCAGGTGTTGCGCCCGACATTGACATCGGACGACGCGTCATAGGTCCCTGTCGGTGCGATCACCCCCTGGACCAGAACCGCGTGAAAATTGTCCTTTTTCCAGCCGATGATCAGCGGCTGGAGAACGATGTCGGCAAGCCCCTTGGACTCGCTGATTGTGCCCCCTGCATCCTGGCGGACACTTGCGAAGGGCACAATGGCGCCAATCCCGAAGGTCAGATCCCCGAACTCAACGGGAGGCACATAGACGAACTGGTTGTAGTCGACCCAGGCGTCGACGCTGAAGTCCGGCACCAGACTGTTGCCATCGCCATCGGTCAGCCGGGTTGCGTGATAGTAGTTGACATAGTTGCTGTAATAGAAGCCAGGCCCTGGAATGACGGGCGTTTGAAATGTGGTCGCCCCCAGCGTGATATTGCTGCTGGCCCCTTCACCGGCGAGAGCGTGTCCCGCCTGCGTGCCGAACGCCATGAGGCCGAGCGCGGTGGTGATCAAGAGTTTCGAGTTCATGCGATAGTCCCCCTTTTTTGGTTAGTGTCCGACGCCGATCTTGGCGAGGTAACGCTTGTGTCCCACGACGCCCTTCTTCAGGAACATCGGCAGCAGGCTCGGCAGGATCCACGGAATGCAGCCGAAGATCCGCGACATCACGCCGTCGCCATAGGGCAGGTAATATTCCAACCGCCCTTCCCGCACCGCCCGCATGGCGAGATCCGCCACCTGTTCAGCCGAGAGCGGATCGGAGACGAAGTTAAGCGGCGAGCCGCCGTTCTGGGCCTCCATGCGCAGCATCGGGGTGTCGACACCCGAGGGAAAAATGCCGGAGACGCGGATGCCGCGACTGCGAAGCTCCAGCGACAAGGAGCTCGAAAAGCCGCGCAGGCCGAACTTGCCGCTCGTATAGACAGTGCTGTCCTCGAGCGGCAGGATGCCGGCCATGGAGATGATGTTGACCACTGAGCCCCCGTTCGGCACGGCCGGCAGGAAATGATGCAGGATCCGCAGGGGACCGAGCAGATTGATCTGCACCTGCCGGTCAATGTCCTCCTCCCGCAGGCTGAGGAAAGGGCCGGGCTTGATGAAACCGGCATTGTTGACGATGACGTCGACTTGGCCAGTGATGGCGCGGACGCTGGCGGCCGCTGCGGCCACCGACGCGGAATCGGTCAGATCACAGACGATGCCCGTGGTGCTACCGCCGAGCTTCTGCCGGGCGGCCTCCAGCCCGGCAGCATTGATGTCGAGCATCAGAACGTGAAAACCGGCATCGAGAAGGCGTCGGGTCAGTGGCTGGCCGATCCCGCCGGCAGCCCCCGTCACGAGTGCGAACTTGCCCTTGCCGTCGAGTGTCTTGTGCGTGCTCATTCGCCCGCCTCCAGTGTCTTGAGGTTTTCAGTGGATGCGGTGGCCGTCGCCTTCTCGCGCTCTGGGAGCGGATAGACATTGCTGTCCGGGCGCCGCAGATCCTCGTAGAAATCGTCATCGAGATCCGGCCAGCCGAGCTTGCGACGAAACTCGGCCATCAGGCGCTTGTAGGTGTCGGTGTGCACGTAGTTGGCGTGACGCGGCGAGTCGATATAGACCTTGCCACCGCGTAAGTCGGGGAAATGCTCCTGCCGCTGCTCGTCGAGCCAGACCCGTGCGACGCCCGTTTCACTTGCATGCACGTCGGCCAGGATCAGCTGGGCCATCTCGTCGAAGCGGCGATAGGCGGCATCGGCGAATTCCGTGAAGCCCAGCACATAGAGGCCGCGCTCGGAGCGATGAATGACGTTCATGTAGAGCTGCGGGCGGCCATCCTTCCAGTCGAACATGGCAGGGTCGAAGAAGGGCATCTTGTACTCGTAGCCCGTCGCCAGCATGATCACGTCGATCTCTTCCTCGGACCCGTCCTTGAAGACGACCGAATTGCCGCGCAGCTCCTTGATGTCGGGTTTGGCAATGAGGTCGCCGTGCCCGAGGTAATGCAGGATCTGCGTGTTCATGATCGGATGGCTGGACAGCGCGTCGTGGTCGGGCTTCGGCAGGCCGAGCCGCGTCAGATCGCCGTTAAGCGTGTCCAGCATCTTGCCGACGTCGGTCGAGACGGCGACACCCTTGGGCGGCAGAACCTTGCCGCTCATCAGAACGTCGGTCGGAATGCCGAACAGATGTTTGGGAACGAAGCGATAGCCGCGGCGCACGCTGAAGAAGGCCTTGTCGCCGAACTTTGCCGCATCACAGGCGATGTCGACGCCGGAATTGCCGGCACCCACGACGAGGACGCGCTTGCCCTTGAATTCCTCCGGCTTCATGTAGGACACCGAATGACGGATCTCGCCCTTGAAGGTTTCCGCACCCGGGATCTTCGGCATCGAGGCGTGCCAGGTCACCCCGGGGCAGGCCACCACGCCCGCATAAATGCGGACCTCGCCATTCGAAAGCGTTACCTTCCACTTACCATCCACGGGGATAGCTGAAGCGACCTCCGTGTTGAAGGTGATGTGGTCATACAGACCGAAGGCGCGCGCAAAGGACCGGATGTAATCCAGGATCTGCCGATAGGACGGATAGTCAGGATAGTGATCCGGCATCGGGAAGCCGTAGAAATAGGAGGTCCATTTCGACGAGATGAAATGGGCGCTCTCATAGATGGGGGTGCCGGGGTTCTTCGGATCCCAGAGACCACCGACGTCCGAATGGCGCTCGAAGCAGTCAAACGGCACGCCTTCCTTGATGAAGGCGCGGGCCATGATCAGACCGGACGGGCCAGCGCCGATGATGCAGTAGTGGTTCTCGTAGCTTGTCTCGACCGCATTGCGCACTGTCATCGGCCGATATTGGGCGCCGGCGATCTGGGCATAGACGTTCGGGCGCTTGACCTTGAGCCAGCGTGCATAGAGGAGCGCAAAGGCCGTCAGCGGCAGGAAGAGCCAGGGCAGACCGTTGACCAGTGGGTTGTCGCTGCCGGTCAGCTTGTCATAGCTGTTGACGACGAGGGCCAGGCAGAGGGCGAGACCAAGAGCACCGATCGCAGGCAGAATGCGGGTCGTGACGACGTTGCCGCGCTTGGCTTTGACAAAGAAGCCGATGACGGCCAGCGAGCAAGCCGTCTGCATGGCCAGGATGCCGATCGTCCCAAGCCCGATCGTCGAGGAGGCGATGCCGAGATAGGGTGACACGCCGTACATGCCGAGCCCGAAGACAACGATCAGCTGCAGCGAGGTCATCACGACACTGGCGACGTGGGGAGAATGGTAATCCGGATGAAACTTCGCCAGGGCTGCCGGCAGAAGATGATCGCTGGCCAGCGCGAAGAGATAGCGGCTGGCGGCATTGTGAACCGCAAGGAAGCTCGCAAGCATGCTGGCGACGAGCAGCAGGCCCATCACCGCCGTCAGTGCCTCGCCCCCATAGGTATTGGAGAGGGCGAAGAGCAGATTGCCCGATTCCTGCGTTGCAATGGCCTGGATGTCAGGCGCACCGATCGAGCCAATGATGATCCAGACGGACACCATATAGAAGGCGACGATCACGGCGAGCGAAGTATAGGTCGCGATCGGGATCGAGCGCCGCGGGTTCTTCGTCTCCTCGCCATAGAGCGCGGCGGCCTCGAAGCCGAGGAAGGATACGATGACGAAGGGAATGATCGCGCCGATGGCGGGATTGAACGCTTCACTCGCGGACCAGACGTCGAGCGGCAGCGCTGAAAACCCGAGTTTCGACAGGACCAGCGCGTCGAAGACGAGGAGGACGGCAAACTCGGCGATCATGAAATAGGTGAGCACCCGCGCCGAAAGGTCGAGGGAGCGGTAACCGAGGGCTGCGACCGTCAGGATGCCGAAAGCGGCACATCCCATCCAGGGCAGCTCATAGCCGAGTTCCTTTGTCAGGAGTGAGGTGAAATATCCGAAGGCTGCGGCCATGCCGAGGGAATAGGCTGAATAGGCGAGTGCTGCAGCATAGGCGGCAATCACGCCGGCCGGCCGGCCAAGCCCCTGCCCGACCTGCGTGTAGAACGCACCTTTGCTGACGATTTCGCGGCTGAGTGCTGTGTAGCCGAAGGCAAAGCACAGCAGTGTGAGCCCGACGAGAACGAAGCCCGCCGGCATGGCGAGCCCCGCACCTGTTTCAAAGGCGAGCGGCGTATTGCCGATCATGGCGGCGAGCGGCGCTGCGGCCGCGATCACGAGGACGATCACTCCGCCTGTCGTGAGTGGTCGTTTTTTCGAATGGCCAGCCGGATAGGTGGCCGAGTTTCGGCGATTCATGTCCATTTGTGAGTTCCCCTGCTGCGGCCGATTGTTTTGACGACCGTCATTTCAAAGTCGAGCATTGATCGGGTTTGCAATCCTGTCAATATCGAGCGATGTTCGAATCTCAAAAAAATGAGGATTCGACCGGGTGAATGACGTGAAACAACAGGAGACAGAGAGCGAAGACCGCCTGAACGTGCGCAGTGCGGGGTTACAGAACCGCAGCCGAGAGCGGATCGAACAGATCATCGCTGCGGCAGAGACGCTCGTTGTCGAGACCGGCATGGAGGGGTTGAAGATGCGCGAACTGGCTCGGCGTGCCGGCGTTCCGATTGCCTCGCTCTATCACTATTTCCCGTCGAGCAGCAGTATCGTCCGCGCGATCGCCATCCGGTATCTTGACAGTCTGAGGACCGTGCTCGCGGCGGAACTGGAAGACATCATCGATCGCGCGACACCCGTCGACCAGCGCCCCCGGACCGCTGACCGGCTTGTTCGCCACGTCCTGGATTATCTGTTGCGCACACCTGCATCAGCGACGATCTGGGACAGCCTCAGATCCAGCCCTGATCTGCGGCAGCTGGACATGGAAGACACGGCGCGAAACGCGCAGGCGCTGGAGCCCTATCTGCGCTGGATCGCGCCTGATCTGCCTGAAGAGCGCGTGCCGCTGCTGATGGTGGTCATGCTCGAAGCCGTTCAGGCCAATGTCATCGTCATCATGCACTCCCCCAAGGACATGCATCCCGGCCTGATCGATGCTCTCGCCGACATGCTGACCGCAACATTCAAAGGCTTGCAGAAGCTCAAGAGCTGACCAGCAACGAGGTCAAGGCAAAACGGAAAACCGCGCCAGAAGCGCAGTTTTCCATGTCTATCGCCCATGGCTTCAAGGGTCAGAGCATCTGCGCCATCGCTTGATCGCGATGGACGTGTCTGCCCTTCTCGCCGCAGAGGAGGCAGAGAAGTCGAAAGGGCCGCCCGCATGGCCTCAAAGTCCCCTGCCTGCCGATCAAGAACAGGGCCGGACCAGGTCACTCAATTCGCCGGCGCCATCAGGCGCAGCGGCGAGACGATGGTCGAGTGCACCGCGCGCGCCCCGGTGCGGGCGAGCCGAAGGCCGATCCCGGCATCATCGGTGTCGATCCGCTGGTTGGCGAGGCGGGCCGCAAGCGCCTGCAGCATCTCGGAATTCTCGGCGAAGGCGGTGTGTCCGAGCATGTCCTTCTGCTGCACGTCGGTGGCATCGATCACACTGATGCCCTCACGCACAAGGTCCGCCTTGTAGGGCCTGAGGTCGATCGAACCGAGGCGGCCGATATCGCCGGCGATGAAGGTCGAGGCGGCAAGCGCCAGATCGTTGCGCGAGGCATAGACTGTGAAGCGCGGTCGCGTCTCCCCCATCTCGATCACCTGCCGGCGGAACACGTCGACATCGATATCCGGCGAGGCGAGCACGACATTGCGCACCTTGGGCGAGACCCGCCCGGCCTTCAGCGCCACGTCGCGCAGCGCCTCCATCGTCAGCCAGGTCCCCATGGAATGGGCAAGCACAGTGATGTCAGCGACATCGGGGCTGCGGATCGCCTCCTCAAGCAAGGTGACAAGGCCGAAGCGCGAATAGATCGTGCTCTCCTTGTCATAGACGTAGTCGAGCGCGCTGCCGCGCGACGGCCAGGTGAAGAGCACAGGTGCGGCATCCGTCCTGATATCGTGGGTGATCTGGGCGAAGAGAAACACCGCATCGGCATAGGTGGTGTTGAATCCGTGCACGAAGATCAGCACCCGCCGCTTGCCGCCACTCGTGCGCTTGAACCAGTCCATCGCCTGGTCCCCACTCATTCCCTTGGCACTGGTCACGACGAAGGCCTTTTGCGGATCCGGCCGGCCGGCGCGCGGCCACTGGATCTCGCCGGGTTGCCGCTGATCATCCGGGGGGATCGACACGGTGATGTTGTCGAGCCGAATGTCCTCGCCGCGTTCGCCGGAATAGCGCAGTGCCTTGTTGTCGGACGGCGCGCGCGTGGTCGCCACCAGCATGTCGACTTTACCTGTGGCGGGGTCGTCGACCGTCATCGGCACGAAGACGTCCGGCCGATGGCCACAGGCGGCAAGCACGAACAGGAGGCCGAAGACGGCTGAGCGCCGCGCTACGCAGGTGACGGAAAACCGCGCCGATGGCGCGGTTCCCCTGGTGACGGACCTCGTCGAGGCGGGTTCAGTGACCATGCGCCACGGTCCCTTCCGCCGGCGCATCCTCCTCCGGGATCTCCTTGTTCTGCTCGGCAGACAGCAGCCAGAGCAGCAGGCAGGGCAGCAGCGTCAGCGTCAGCACCGTTGCGGCCGCAAGACCGCCGATGATGGCATAGGCCATCGGCCCCCAGAAGATCTGGACCGCAATCGGAACCATGCCGAGAATGGCAGCCAATGCGGTGAGCAGGATCGGCCGCGACCGGTGGACGGCCGCATGCACGATCGCCTCGCGGATCGCCTCGCCCCTGGCGACATTCTGGTCCACTTCCTGGATCAGGATGACGGCATTGCGGATGATCATGCCGGAAAGCGCGATCACGCCGAGCTGTGCGACGAAGCCCATCGGCGTGCCGGTCGGCAGCATGGCGGCCACCACCCCGATCAGGCCGAAGGGCGCCATGGCGACGGCGAGCGCCATGCGCGAGAAGCTCTGCAACTGGACCATCAGCAGCGCGACGATGACAATCAGCATGACCGGGATCACCGCGAAGACAGACGCATTGCCCTTGGCGGCTTCTTCGGTGATGCCACCCGACTGGATCGCATAGCCGATCGGCAGGGTTTGACGGAGTGCATCGAGCGAGGCGTTGACCTCGGCAGCGACGGTTGCCGGCTGCAGACCCTTGGCGACGTCAGCCTGGACGACGATCATCGGACGGCCGTGACGGTGCCAGATGACAGGCTCTTCCATGCCGTATTCGATCGTCGCGACCTGACGCAGCGGCACCGAGCGGCCGTCGCTGCCGCGAAGATTGAGGTTGCCGATCGTCGCGATCGACGTGCGGTCTGCCTCGATGCCCTTGACCACGACATTGACCAGGCGATCACCGTCCCGCACGGTTGTCACCGTCGAACCCGCGAAGATCGCCGCGATCTCGCTCGCCACGGATTCCGAGCTCATGCCCAGCGCCCGCGCCTCGACCTGGTTGACGACGACGGTCACGCGCCGCTGCGGTTCACCGGCTGTCAGGTTGACGTCGCGGGTATTGGCGTTTTCGCCGACGACATTTGCCACCTTCAGCGCCAGTTCACGCACCGTCTTGTAGTCCTCGCCGGTGACACGGTACTTCAGCGGCCAGCCGACGGGAGGACCGAGTTCGAGCGGCGAGACGCGGGTGGTGACGTCGGCGAAGTCGCGGCCCATGGCCTCTTCGAGGCGCGCACGCACGGCGTCACGCTCGTCGATGCCCTTGGTCACGACGACGGTCTCGCTGACATTGTCGTTCTCAAGCAGCAGGTCCATCGGCAGATAGAAGCGCACGGAACCCGAGCCCACATAGGTGGTGAAGTGGGCAACATCCTCGTCTGCCTTCAGCAGGGCTTCGAGCTTGCGGGCGCGGTCCTCGGTCGCCTCACGCGAGGCGTTCTGCGGCAGGGTCAGGCTGACGAGCAGTTCCGGACGGTCAGAGGCCGGGAAGAACTGTTCCTCGAGCTTGGTCGCCCCGAAGCCGGACAGGACGAGCAATCCGACTGCGGTTGCGAGCGTCAGCCAGCGATGGCTGAGCGACCAGTCGAGCACCCGCTTGTAGGTGGCCATCAGGCGACCATCCTGATCGGAGTGACGCGGCATGGTCTTGGGAAGGATCCAGGTCCCCAGAAGCGGGGAGAACAGGACCGCGACGATCCACGAGGCGCTGAGCGAGATCAGCACGACCATAAACAGCGAGAACGTGTATTCCCCGGCGCTGGAAGCGGCGAAACCGACCGGGATGAAGCCGGCGATCATGACGAGCGTACCCGTCAGCATCGGGAAGGCGGTGGTCTCATAGGCATGACTGGCCGCGACTGCCCGGTCCTCGCCGTTTTCGAGGCTGGACACCATCGTCTCGACGGTGATCATGGCATCGTCAACGAGCAGGCCAAGCGCGATGATCAGGGCACCGAGCGAGATACGCTGCAGGCCGATGCCGGCGAGATCCATGCCGAAAAAGGTCATGGCCAGCACGAGCGGGATGGATGCGGTGATGACGAGGCCGGCCCGGGTGCCGAGCGAGACGAAGGAGACCGCAATCACGATGACGATCGCCTCGATCAGCACCTTGACGAAGCCGCCGACGGCATCCTTGACGACCGTGGTCTGGTCGGCCACCTGGGTCATCTCGATGCCATGCGGCAGGTCGGCAGCAATCTCGGCCATGCGGGCCTTCAGCGCGTCGCCGAATTCGAGCAGGTTGCCGCCCTCGGACATGGAGATGGCAAGGCCGATGGCCGGCTCGCCGTTGACACGGAAGGCGGGCGCCGGCGGATCAACCAGGCGACGCGCGATGCTGGCCACGTCTTCAAGCCGAATGAAGCGATCGCCGACGCGGAACGTCAGGTCGTGCAGGCTCTTTTCGGAGGTGAAGGCACCACTGACGCGCAGCGAGATCTTCTCGCTCTCGGTGCGCACGGTCCCGGTCGGGGTGACCGAATTCTGCGCGCGTACCGCTTCCATCGCGGCCACCGGATCGATGCCGAGGCTGGCGAGCTTGGCGGAAGAGAACTCGATGACGATCTCTTCTTCTTGGACGCCGAGCACATTGACCTTGCCGATATCCTTGATCGACAGGAGTTCTGCCCGCACGGTCTCGACGCGGTCACGCAGTTCGCGCTTGGAGAAACCCTCCGCCTGGAAGGCGTAGATGCTGCCGAAAGTGTCGCCAAACTCGTCGTCGAAGAAGGGCCCCTGCACGCCCTGCGGCAGGGTCGGCGCGAGATCCATGACCTTCTTGCGCACCTGGTACCAGACATCAGCGACTTCCGCCGGTGGTGCATTGTCCCGCAGGTTGACGAAGATCACCGATTGACCGGCGCGGGAATAGCTCTGGGTATGGTCGAGATAAGGCGTTTCTGAGAGCTTCTTTTCCAGCTTCTCGGTCAGAAGGTTGACCGTATCCGTGGTGCTAGCACCCGGCCACAGGGCCGAGACCACCATGGTCTTGATGGTGAACGGCGGATCCTCATTGCGCGACAGGCCCTGATAGCTCCAGATGCCGGCCACCACGGTCATGATCATCAGGAAGATGACCAGCGACTGATGCTGGAGCGCCCAGGTCGAGAGGTTGAACTTCTTGCTGTGCGGTTGCGACGTGTTGCCCATCACTGCCCCTCCCCTGCTTCGAGCTTGACGGTTTCGCCGTCGCGCAGCTTGCTGACGCCGGCCGTGGCGACGATGTCGCCCGTCTCAAGGCCGGACGCCACATAGATGTTCTGGTCATCGTAACGGTCGATCTGGACGGTGCGATAGCCGAGCTTGCTGGTTGCCTTGTCGAAGACGAAGACGGCAGTCGCGCCGTTGTTGTTGGTCAGCGCCGAGGCCGGCAACTCCACCAGATCCTTCGGCGAGAGCAGGATCGTGCCCAGCACAGCGGCCCCGAACGGCATGCGCTGCCCCTGCTCGTCAAGCGAGACCTTAACCCGGAAGGTCCGGGTTATCGGGTCTGCAGAGGGCGTGACCTCGCGCACGGTGCCGGCAGCGGTCGCAGCCGGGTTGGAAATCAGGCTGACATTGACTTCGGTGGTCTCGGCGCCGGCATTGAGCAGGCGCTCCGGAACGTCGAAGACGGCGTCGCGATCCTGGTTGGAAATGACGGTTACCACCTGCTGGCCAGCCTGCACGACCTGGCCAACATTGGCGCCGACGGCCGAGACAATGCCGTCGCGCGGCGCCTTGATCTCGGTATAGGTCAGCGTCTCCTCGGCCGTCGACAATGCCGTGGTCGCGGCTGCAAAGCGCGCTTCTGCCGTCTGCAGGTTGGCCTCGGCCTCCTGCAACTGGGCCCGCGAGATGGCGTTCTTGGAGAAGAGCTCGCGGTTGCGCTCGGCGGTCAGGCGAGCGAATTCCCGGGCCGACTGGCCGGTCGCCAGTTCGGCGCGAGCGGTCAGAACGTTGTTCTGCGACGGCACCTTGTCGATGCTGGCGAGCAGCTCGCCGGCCTTGACCTCGATGCCGTTCTCGACCCGGAAGGTGAGCTGGCCGTCGAGACGGAAGCTCATCGGGGTCTCGTAGCGCGGGCGGATCTCGCCGGTCTGGCTGACGGTCTCACCGATCGACCGGATCTCCGCGACGACCGACTTGATCGGTCGCGGCGCCTTGGCTTCCGGCTGTTCGTCACTGCATCCTGCAAGCAGTCCGAGGACACCCGCCAGCGCAACATATTTCAGGAAATTGGTCTTCATTTGGAGGCTCCTTGCGGGCTGAGACCGCTGATGAACAATTCGATCATCTCATCGACGAGTTGATCGACATTTCCGAAGTCAAAATCGTTGAAGGTAGACGAGAGGGTGACAAGGCCGTGCACGCCACCCCAGATGATCTGCGTGGACCGCTCGCTGTCGGCGGTAACGATCAGTCCCGCAGTTGCAGCCTTGGCCACCTGCTCGGCGAGCTGACGATAGGGAAGCAGCGTCGCCTCATCCTCCATCAGCGGCGCCGTCAGGCCTTGGTCGTTTTCCAGGAACAGCATCCGAAAGCGATCACGGTCCTCAAGACCGAAGCGCGCGTAAACCTTCAGCATCGACCGGATGGCCGACAACGGATCATCGGTGGTCCGATGGATCTCGTCAAAACGATTTCTGAGGTCGGTGATCGCGTCGCGGCAGAAATCGATGATCAGATCCTGCTTGCTCGGATAGTAGCGATAGAGCGCTCCAGCCGTCACGCCAAGGCTGTCCGCCACCCCGCGCATCGACAACTGAGCAAGGCCATCGCGTCCGACAATCTTGGCCGCAGCAGCCATGATCGCCTTTCGGAAGCTGCGGATATCTTCTGCGGTCAAAGCGGGTCTTGGCACGATCTCAACTCTCATAATTAAATGTACGCGTTCATTAAACGCGTTCATTTAACATGTCAAGCTATGGCAAGTGTGTTTCGTCTGGAGGGCCAGGATAGGCCATCCAGACGCCGGCATTAGTGATGCTTGAAAATGCAGTGTGTGCGGCGCGGGGCTTTACGCCACCATAGGCATCCAGCACTGACGCCTGGAAAAACTCAGATAGTGTGCGCAAACCCGTGAATCAGAGCCCATAGGCCGGGGGCACTCTTCGGCGCCAAACGGGGTCAAACCTCACACCCAACCTAGGGCCAATCATGATAGCTCGAAGCCAGCTGAAGGTCGGTTGCTTCCGTCGCGTCCCTGGCAACTTGCCGGTAGCGAACCGGGGACACACCGGTCATCCGTTTGAAGAAGTGACTGAAGTTCGATGGCTCGCGGAAGCCGAGACTATCCGAGATCTCCTGGATTGGCCGCGAAGAGCGCTCGAGGTGCTGTCGGGCTTCCTGCGCCACTCTTTCGTGGACCAGCTCGATCGGCGACCGCGACAGCATGCGCGTACAGATGGCGTGCAGACGATCGGGCGTGATCTTGAGCTCTGCCGCATAGTCAGCAATTGTCCTGTGGCGGCGAAAGTTGAACTCCACGGACTGGCGAAAGCGCTGAAGCAAGGCACCGGCATCGGGCTGACCAGTGCTGTAGGTCTCGTTGACGCCTGTGAGCCGCCAGGCACGCATGATGGCCAGCCGCATATAGGCAGACAGCATCATTCGGGAAATGTTGCCGTCCCGCTGAATCTCGTCAACGAAGCCGTGGAAGACAGTGGTGGTCTCTCGAACGGCCCGCAGGGATTGTATCGGGTGCGCTGACCGCTGTAGCGTAAAGGTTCGTAGCGATGCGCTTTCAGCGTTGTCCCCGATCGCTTCGCCGAGGATCTCTGGCCCAGCGCCGATCAGGTATCCATGCGCGCCCGCCTGAAATGTAACGGTCAGACCTTCGGTCGGGGGGAAGGTCACCAGCGCCGGTCCGGAGAGATCGCCCTCAGGTCGGTTGCCGATGGCGAGGTGTCCATCGAGCAACAGCACCAAATGATACAGCCAACGATGTGTGCCGCGCCCAAGCCCGAAGATGCGACTTCCCAGGGCCGACTCGATCCGTTCGCCGCGCGCTTCGAGATGAATATGGTTGTTCATCGGCATGAATGATGATCCGTAAACCCCAAAAATCTGCAAGACTATGCCATAAATTCACATTCATTTTGGTTTTGCAACGGTTAGGCTTCCCCCACGCTTTTGGGAGGAGGCGTACTTATGACCACTTTGGAGCCAAAGGGATCAGTCGCGAAGATTGCGCCAGTGCATGCGCTGGCCACGCCTCACGGCACGGTTGCGCCGGTTCGGGTTCGCTTGTTCTACGATGGTAGCGCTGCCGATGCTGAGCAAGGTCTGGTCTTCGAGCGGACAAATCCCGTGTCTGGGGAGGTTGTCACCGTCGCAGCAGCGGCAGGCCTAGATGACGTCGCTCACGTCGCAGCAGCGGCCGCACGTGCTTTCCCGGCCTGGTCTGTGTCCACGCCTGAAACACGCCGCAAGATTCTCGAGGCGGCGGCGACTGTTCTTCACGCCCGCGCTGCCGAACTCACCAATGCGATGATGCGTGAAACCGGCGCAACCGAAACCTGGTGCGCTTTCAACATTCGCCTCGGCGCTGAGATCTTCCTGGACGCCGCAAACATGGTCACCAAGATAGGAGGGTCAGTTGTCCCCTCGGATCGGCAGGGCGTGACCTCCTTTGCCTGGCGACAGCCGGCCGGCGTCTGCCTTGCCATTGCCCCCTGGAATGCACCAATCATCCTGGGAGTCCGATCGATCGCCATGGCGCTTGCTTGCGGCAACTGCGTGATCTTCAAGGCGTCCGAACTTTGTCCGCAGACCCATTGGTTGATTTGCGACATCCTCAACGACGCCGGGTGCCCCGCTGGCGTGATCAACGTTGTGTCCAATGCGCCTTCGGACGCATCGGCGATCGTTGAAGCCCTCATCTCGCATCCCGTGGTGCGGCGGGTGAATTTTACCGGCTCGACCCGTGTTGGGCGGATCGTGGCGCAGATGGCAGCCCGTCATCTCAAGCGATGCCTGCTGGAACTTGGCGGCAAGGCCGCGTTCGTGGTGCTCGACGACGCCGATCTGGACGAGGCGGCACGCGCAGCGGCATTCGGCGCCTTCTTCAACCAGGGCCAGATCTGCATGTCGACCGAACGCATCATTGTCCATGACAGCATCGCGGATCAATTCGTGGCACGTCTGGCCAAACATGCGGCGGACCTGAGGGCCGGCGATCCGTCAAGGGGGCACATGCCGTTAGGATCGATGATAACGGCCGAGTCCGCACGACGGGTCAAGGCATTGATCGCCGATGCCACCTCGAAGGGTGCCGTGCTTTTGACCGGTGGCGAAAGCCATGACGTGTTCATGGACGCCACCGTTCTCGATCACGTGACCAGGCCGATGCGGATCTACAGCGAGGAGAGCTTCGGCCCGGTCTGCGCGATCATCCGCGTGGCCGGAGTGGAAGAAGCGATCACAGTCGCCAATGACTGCGATTATGGCCTCTCGAGTGCCGTGTTCGGCGCCGATATCGGCCGTGCCCTTGATGTCGCCCGCCGGATGGAAACCGGGATCTGTCACGTCAACTCGGCCACAGTCGCCGACGAGCCGCAAGTGCCATTCGGTGGCGTGAAGGCTAGCGGCTACGGCCGTTTTGGTGGGCAGGCGGCACTGGACGAATTTACGGAACTGCGGTGGATCACGCTGTCTGAAAAGCCGGGGGAATATCCGATCTGATACCGGCTTGGCCGGGTGACGTTGACGCAAACGGTTTTCTGGGAGGAAGACATGACACACGACCAAAATGCAAAATCAGGCCTGACACGCCGCGAACTTCTGGCCGCCGGTGCGGCCTCCAGTGTTCTCGCAAGCCTTGGCGGATTGCGACCTGCCTTCGCAGCCGATACGCTCAAGGTGGGTTTCATCAGCCCACGCACCGGCCCGCTTGCCGGCTTCGGCGAAACGGACGGCTATGTGCTCGAACTGGTCCGCAGGGCACTTGCCAATGGCATCGAGGTCGGCGGCAAGACCTATCAGGTCGAGATCCTTGATCAGGACACCCAGTCCGACCCATCTCGGGCCGGCCAGCTGGCAAAGGACCTGATCAACAATCAGGGCATCGACATGATGCTGGCTGTTTCGACGCCAGAGACAATCAATCCTGTCTCGGACGCCTGCGAGGCGGCCGGCATTCCCTGCCTCTCCACCGTCATGCCCTGGGAAGCCTGGTATTTCGGTCGCGGCGCCAAGCCGGATCAGCCCTCTCCGTTCAAGTGGACCTACCACTTCGGCTTCGGCGTCGGTGAGTTCCACAAGGCCTATGTGTCGCAGTGGAACCTGATCGAGACCAATAAAAAGGTCGGGGTCATGTATCCCAACGATGCCGACGGCAATGCGATCCGCGCCAATCTCGCCCCGCTGCTCACCAAGGAAGGCTTCACGATTATCGATCCCGGCGCCTACGAAACCGGCACCACGGACTTTTCAAGCCAGATCGCGCTGTTCAAGCAGGAAGGCGTTGAAATCATCAATACCTTCCCGATCCCGCCGGATTTTGCCACCTTCTGGCGCCAGGCGGCCCAGCAGGGCCTGCATCGCCAGGTCAAGATCATTCAGGTCGCCAAGACCGGCCTGTTCCCCTCCGGCGTTGAAGCGCTGGGTCAACTTGGCGTCAATCTCGGCAGCGGCGCCTATTGGCACAAGGCTTTCCCGTACAGCTCGTCCCTGACGGGCGTCACCGGCCCGCAGCTGGCCGATGGTTATGAGGCAGAGAGCGGAAAGCAGTGGACCCAGCAACTGGGCGCAACGCTGTCGCTGTTCGACGCGGGTTTTGCAGCGCTGAAGGCAGCAACCGATGCCAAGAGCAAGGATGCCGTGGCAAAGGCGCTTTCGACGCTGAACACCACAACGATCGCAGGCAAGGTCGACTTCACCTCGGGTCCGTTCCCGAATGTTTCACCAGGCCCGATCATCGGCACCCAGTGGGTCAAGGCACCGGAAGGCTCGAAATTCCCGCTGGATTACGTGGTGACCGAAAACGCCACCGACCCCAACGTTCCGGTCGGCGCCAAGCTGCTGCCGTACAACGGTTGAGCTTAGACAAGCATGTTGAACACAACGGAAGGAGGAACCGGCGGGAGCCGGTTCTCGGGCATCGGTATAGGTAAGCGCTTCGGTGCCCTGTCGGTGCTTGAAGATGTCGATTTTTCCATGGGCCTTGATGAGGCCGTGGGCATCGTTGGACCGAATGGCGCGGGCAAGACCACCTTGCTCGCCACACTCGGTGGTGCTTTTGCGCCCTCGGCGGGCAGAGTGGAACTCGCCGGACGCGATGTTACCGCGTTATCGGCTGCGGAGCGCTGCCGCTTGGGTCTTGTGCGCACGCACCAGGTGCCAAAGCCCTTTCTCGGCATGACCACATTCGAGAATGTCCATCTGGCGGCGGCCCATGCACCGGCCCAAAGCCGCAACGAGGCCTATGATCGCACCATCGATGCACTGTCGCTCTGCGGGATGATCGGGCTTGCCAATCGCCGGGCGGAAACGCTTGGCCTGCTCGATCGCAAGCGGCTGGAGCTGGCACGGGCGCTCGCGACCGGCCCGCGGATCATCCTGCTCGACGAAATCGGCGGTGGCCTCACCGACAGCGAGGCGCAGGAACTCGTCGAAACCATTCGCGAGCTGCGCCGCCGCCAGATCGGCATCGTCTGGATTGAGCATATCGTGCACGTGCTGCTGCAGATTGTCACCCGGCTCATCTGTATGGACGCGGGCCGGATCATCGCCGATGGCGATCCGCAAGCCGTGATGTCGGATCCCGAGGTTGTGCGCGCTTATCTGGGAGGGGCGCCGGCATGACGATGTTGGAAATCAATGGCCTGGTCGCCAGTCACGGCCTTCTGGAAGCGGTTCGCCAGGTATCCATTACGCTCAAAAAGGGCGAGACCCTGGCTTTGGTCGGCGCCAATGGTGCAGGCAAGACAACGCTGATGCGCACGCTCGCCGGCGCCCATCCGGTCAAGGCCGGAACGATCCGGGTTGGCGGCGATGATGTCACCGGGCTCAAGTCTCACGAGCGCGTGCGGCGTGGTATTGCCCTCGTCCCAGAGGGCCGCAAGATGTTTGCCTCGATGACGGTCGCCGAAAATCTTGCGCTGGGCAGCATGGCTGGTCGAGCAGGCGACTGGTCGGTTGAGCGCATCCTCGAAATCTTCCCCAACCTGCAAAAACGGCTGCACTCGAAGACCGGTCATCTCTCCGGCGGCGAGCAGCAGGCGACAGCGATCGGCCGTGCGCTGATGAGCAATCCCGACATTCTGTTGCTGGACGAGGTTTCTCTTGGGCTTTCACCGCTGATCGTCGACCGCGTCTATGCTTCGCTTGATGCGCTGATCAAGAGCGGCACCACGATCATTCTGGTCGAACAGAACCTCGAACGGGCCATGGCGGTCGCCGGAAGGGTTGCCTGCATGCTTGAGGGCAGGATCGTGCTTGAGGGCCCCTCGGCGTCGCTGACGCGCGAGCAGGTGACGGACGCCTATTTCGGCCTTGGCCGCGTGGCAGCAAAGGGGGCGCTCTCATGATGAACCAAATAATCCAGGGCATCCTGCTGGGTGGCTATTATGCCGTCATCGCCTGCGGTCTGTCCTTCATGTTCTCGGTCATGCGCATCATCAACCTGGCGCATGGCAGCCTGGCAGTCGCTTCGGCCTACCTGATCTTCGTGCTCAGCGAAAAAGCGCAACTGCCGCTCTGGGCCTGCCTGCTGATCGCCGTCGTGACGATGGCGATTGCCGGCTGGCTGATCCAGCGCCTGATCCTTGATCGTTCGGCGCGAGGCGGGCAGTTGCTGCCGATCCTGTCGACCTTCGGCCTGTCGATCGTCATCGACAATTCGCTGTTTCAACAGTTCGGCGCCGATACGCGGTCCCTTGCCAATTCCATTGGTGATCTCCCCTGGGCATCCTGGGAACTGCCATTCGGCATCTATGTCGGCAAGCTGCCGGTGCTGATCTTCGTATCGGCGGTGGTCATGCTCGGTACGCTGCAGGTGATCCTGATGCGGACCAAGCTGGGACTTGCCATCCGCGCTACGGCAGAGGATCCGGATACGGCGGGCCTGGTCGGTATCGACGCGCGCCAGGTCAATGCCGCGGCAGCCGCAATCACGCTGGTAACCGTCACCATTGCAGGCATGTTTCTCGGGATGCGGGCGACATTCGAGCCCTATTCCGGCGCGCCACAACTGCTCTTCGCTTTCGAGGCTGCGGTGATTGGTGGTGCCGGATCACTCTGGGGTACACTGGTCGGTGGTATCATCCTCGGCATTGCCCAGACTTTCGGCGCGTCGGTGCACCCGCTTGGCTTCCTCATTGCCGGGCACGCCACCTTCCTCATCATCCTGTTCATCCGGTTGATCTTTCCCGATTTCCTCAGCCTGCCAATGCGGCTGTTGCGTGCCAGAGGTACACCATGACCGTCCATCAAACTTCATTGCATCATCATCACGGTCGCGTTGAACGGTGGACGACGGCGTCGCGCGTTGCGATTGGCGCAAGCCTGCTGGTCGTCCTGGTGCTGACGCTGGTCCCTGCCTTTGGTGGCGCCGGCAGCATCGACCGGATGACGGCTCTTTTCGTCTATGTGATCCTGGCTGCCATGTGGAACGCGCTTGCCGGATATGGTGGCCTGATCTCGGTCGGCCAGCAGGTGTTTTTCGGCCTCGGTGCCTATTTCACCGTGCGCATTGCCGATGCAGGGCTCAATCCGTTCCTGTCGATCGTTATGGCCGGTGGTGTCGTCACGCTCTTGTCCTATCCGCTCTCCCTGCTGATGCTCCGGCTCAAGGGCGGGGAATTCGCGATCGGCATGTGGGTCGTGTCGGCCCTCACCCATCTGCTCGTCAACCTCGACCAGCTGATCCAGGGAGAAACCGGCACCTCGCTGATCTCGCTCAACGCCTATGACATCGACGATCGTCGCACCTACATCTACTGGCTCGCCCTCGCCTCGATGGTGACGATGCTGACAATCCTTTTTGCGGTTCTCAGATCCCGCCGCGGAGCAGCGATCCAGGCGATCCGGGACAATGAGGATGCGGCGCGAGCTCTCGGCGTCAATGTCGAGGCGACAAAGCGGCTGATTTTCGTACTGGCTGCAGCGGGAACCGGCCTTGCCGGCGCGCTCTGGCTTGCCAGCGCCACAAGCTTCCAGCCGAAGACCTATTTCTCGGTCCAATGGACGGCCTACATGATCTTCATGGTCCTGGTCGGGGGTATCGGCACATTTGAAGGCGCGATCCTGGGCGCCATCCTGTTCTTCCTCATCGAGACGTGGTTCGGCGGGCTCGGGGTCTGGTATCTCATCGGCCTCGGCGTTGTCGCGCTGCTGTTCTCGCTGTTCGTGCCAAAGGGCATCTGGGGAGAACTCGAGAGGCGTACAGGCCTGTCGCTGATGCCCGTCGGCTACCGGCTCATCTTGCTGCCGAAAACGAAATCAACGGAAAAGGAGTAAGTCATGCTGATTGGCAAGACGCTTGTGATCACCGGCGTCGCATCCGGTATCGGAGCACGCACGGCAGAACTTGCCATCACGATGGGCGCCGATGTGATCGGCATCGACATCCGGGAACCCGTAAAGAGCAATGGTTCCTTTCTCGCTGGCGACCTCTCGACAGCAGACGGCATTGCAGCGGTCGTCGCTCGCCTGCCCGGACGCTTTGATGCCCTCTTGAACATCGCCGGGATATCCGGCTCCGTCGGTGCGGCCAAGACGCTCGCCATCAACTTCTATGGGCTTCGCCATCTCACGGAAAACGTCGCAGGTCGCCTGCGCGAGGGCGGCGCGGTCGTCAACGTCGCCTCGATCGCCGGCTACGGCTGGCGGGCCAATCTCGATCGGGCGCGTCGCATGGTCGGCGTTCCAGGCTTTCCCGACATCGAGCGCGTCATGGCCGACAATGCTGTTGCCAACGAGATCGGCTATCCGCTTTCCAAGGAACTCTTGCTCCTGTGGACACAGATCGCGGCGCACCAGGTGCAATTCAAGGGACGCGGCATTCGTGTCAACGCGGTCAGTCCCGGCCCGGTGGAAACCCCGATCCTCAAGGAATTCCGCAGCGTGCTCGGTGACGAACGGGTCGATTCCGACATTTCGCGCACCGGCCGCGCCGGCACGGCCTCCGACATTGCCCCCGTCGTGCTGTTCATGGCGTCCGATGCGGCCCGCTGGATCAACGGCGCCAACATCGCGTGCGACGGCGGGCTGGAAGCGTCTGTCAACGCCGATGTGCTCGGCTTCAATCCGCAGCAGGGATAACTCTGAAGTTTAATATCAATGACCTGAGCCCCCTTTCCCTGCAGTTTTTGGGGATTATTCCAGAGGGTCAAGGACAGTCGAGAAGGCCTCGGAAAGCTTGCGGAAGCCAGAACCGCAAAAGCCGCCACGGTTGAACCGAGGCTGTAATTGATTTGTTTGATTCTGGTTGCGGAGGCCTGAACCGCTTGAAAATCACCCCGGATGCTGCTGGACACTCAGTCCGCCATCGACAGTAAGACAAGTGGCGTTCATGAAGGGGCATTCGTCCGAGATCATGAACACCGCTGCCAGAGCGATTTCCTGCGGTGAGGCGATCCGCCCACCCGGATGCAGCTTCATCGTCTCAGCTTTGGCGGCTTCGGGATCGGGAAAGCCGTTCCAGTAATCGATCACCTTCTGGGTCGCGACATAGCCGGGGGCAAGCGCGTTCACCCGGATATTGGCGGCGGCATATTCAAGGCCAAGCGATTTCGTCATGCCGAGCAGCGCATGTTTGGCAAGCGGATAGGGAAAGGTATGCGGGATCACGGTGAAGGCATGGGTCGAGGCGATGTTGAGAATGACGCCGCCGTTCCCGGCCAACATGCCTTTCAGCACGGCGCGGCTGCAGTTCCACGCGCCCTTGAGATTGATGTCGAAGCAGCGCGCCCAGGCCTCATCGGTGAGCTCGAGCGGTTCGGCAAAGACATTGACACCGGCATTGTTGACCAGCGCATTGATCTCGCCGATCTCTTCCCTCGCCTGTCCGATCGCGGCCTCGATCGATGCGGCATCGGTGATATCGGCGGCGGCATGGCAGAGCTTTGCCCCGCGAGTTGCAAGATCTTCCGCGGCTTGCGCCAGCAGGTCCCCGTCGAGATCGATCAGCAGCAGCGCCGCCCCTTCGCGGGCAAAGGCCTCAGCCATGGCAAGCCCGATGCCCTGGGCCGCACCCGTGATCATGATCCGCTTTCCGTCGAGCCGGTTGCCCATGGTCATATCCTCCTCAGGCGAATGGTCATTTCACTGCTGATCGATTCCCCGGCTGCCAGCCGCTTCAACCCTGCATAGCCCGGCATGTGATGGGCGTTCGGCAGGTGGGTCATCGGTTCGAAGCAGAAGAAGTCGGTCCGGTCGACCGGCATATAGAGCATGTAGATATCATGGATCGACGCAGCGTCGATCTCGGCAGCGAGCCTGAGTTCCGGCCATTCGATGGAGGCGTGTCCGTCCCAGCCGGCAAAGGCATTGTTGACAAAGCGATCCGGCAACAATGCGGGTTCGGCAAAATCGAGTTCTCTTGGCAGAGGCCCACTCTCGCCCGGCAAATGCCCAGCGCGTTCGCTCCATGCGGTCCTTGCCGGCGCGGTGAGCCGCGTCTGTGCCGTCTGGGCGAAGAAGGGATGCTGCCCAAGCCCGTAAAGCAGGGGCTTTTCGCCCTCATGGCGCACCGACAGTTCAAGGGTAACGCCGTTATCGGCAAGCGAGATGGTCTGCCAGGCACTGTAATCATAAGGGGACAGCGGACCGGGCCGATGTCTGAGCGACAGCGTCACCGAGGCGTGATCGGCCTTGTCGATATCCCATGGCTCAAGCCAGCCGTCGCCATGCAGATAGAGCGGGTCGGCACTATTGGGCAGGAAGCGGTAGTCTGTGCCTTCAAGCGCAAAACTGTTGTGCTCTAGCCGGTTGCCGAAGGGCACCAGCGGAAAGCTTGCGAAACGCCCTTCCGGGCCGCCGCCGGGGACCAGGAACGCTTCGCCGTCGAAACGGGCTTCAGTCAGGGCAGCGCCTTGCCGGGCAACCCGCACTTGAACCGCGCCATCCGACAGCAGAAGCGTTTCCGGATCCGATATCACCGATGCCGTCCGGCAGCCGAAGAGCGCAGATTGTCGAGCAGGACGGCGATCAGCAGGATCAGGCCGCGCACGACATATTGGTAGAAGGCCTGGATGTTGAGGAGGTTCATGACATTTTCGGCAATGCCCATGATCATAACGCCGACAATCACGCCGCTCATCGTCGCCCGGCCACCCGCCAGCGATACACCGCCGAGAACACAGGCCGAGATAACCGAGAGTTCGAGGCCGGTGGCAGCATTCGGCTGGCCCGACGTGATGCGCGAGGCAAGCAGGATGCCGGCAATGGCGCAGACCAGCCCCTGCAGCGCAAAGATCCAGATGCGCATGTTGACGACATTGACGCCCGCCAGACGCGAGGCTTCGGGATTGCCGCCAATGGCCAGCGTGTTCTTGCCGAAGACCGTGCGGTTAAGCACGAAGCCGAAGACGATGAAGAGCGCCGCCATGACCCAGATCGGGGTGGGCACGCCGAGGAACCGCGACAGCGCCAGCTGATAGAAATCCGGATTGTTGATGCCGACAGCACGGCCATCCGAGACGATCAGCGCGAAACCGCGCACGATCTGCATGGTGGCAAGCGTGGTGATCAGCGCGTTGATGTGAAAGCGGGCAATGACGACGCCGTTGATCAGACCGACAAAGGCGCCGCTGGCGAGTGCCGCGATCAAGCCGAGCGTGATTGAGCCTGTGGCATTGGAGGCCATGACCGCGATCATGCCGGAAAAGGCGACGATCGAGCCAACCGAGAGGTCAAAATCGCGGGAAGCCAAGCAGAACATCATGGTGCAGGCGACGATGCCGATGGTGACGACCGATTGCAGCAGGCCAAGCATGTTGCGCTCGGTCATGAAATTGGGAACGGTCAGTGCGACCACGGCAAAGGCGACCACGAAGATCACCACCAGGCCCTGATCGCCGAGAAGAAGTTTCTTGAGAGACGGCATGGATATCAGTCCTGCGTTTAGAGTGTGGCGGCGGCGGCGGTGCGGTCTGGCAGGGCGGCGGTGAGGATCAGGCGTTCGTGGAAATCCGGACGTGAGACGTCGGCCGCAACATACCCCTGGCACATCACCATGATCCGGTCGGATATGCCCATGACTTCAGGCAATTCGCTGGAGATGACGATGATCGCCATGCCCTCGGCTGCCAGGCCATAGAGGATTTCATAGATTTCCGCCTTGGCGCCGATGTCGATACCGCGTGTCGGCTCGTCGATGACGAGCACCTTGACGCCCTGTTCGGAGAGCCAGCGTCCGAGAATGACCTTCTGCTGGTTGCCGCCGGAGAGGTTGATGATGTCCTGGAGGCGCGACGGCGTGCGAACCCTGAGCCTTGCGATGAAATCATCGGCGACCGAAGCTTCCTTCTTCGGGCTCAGGATGCCGAAGGGCGAGAAGTGCCGGCGCGAGGAAATCGTGATGTTCTCCTCGATCGAGCGACCCTGGACGATACCGTCATGCTTGCGATCTTCCGGGCAAAGCACGATGCCGGCCCGGATCGATGCGCCGGGGCTGTTGGCCGTAACGGTGACGCCATCGACCACAACCCTGCCGCCTTCCCGCCGGTCCGCGCCAAACAGCAGCCGCGCCATTTCGCTGCGCCCGGCACCGATCAGGCCGAAGAAACCGAGGATCTCACCCTGGCACACGGAAAAGCTGATCGGCTGGCGCAGATTGGGGCCGCTCAGATCAGAGACCTCAAGGCGCATGGGTCCGAAATCGCGGGCACGCCAGCCCCAGATATTGCTGATCTCGCGACCAACCATTTCGGCGATGATCTGGTCCCGGTTCGTCTCTGCGATGTCTGGATGATGGGCGGCAAGCTTGCCGTCGCGCAACACGGTGAGGCTGTCGCAGAGCCTGAAGATCTCGTCGAGGCGGTGCGACACATAAAGAATGACCGTGCCCTTGGCCTTCAATTTCTCGATCAGGGCAAACAGCACCTCGCTTTCACGCGAGGACAATGACGAGGTCGGCTCGTCGAGCGCGATGACCCGCGCATCGAGGATGACAGCCTTGGCGATCTCGACCATCTGGCGCTCGCCGATCGACAGGGATGACACCTTGGCATCCGGATCGATATCGATGCCGATATCGCGCAGCTTGAGAGCCACGCTGTCGCTCAGACTGCGTCGGTTGATGACGCCGGCGGATGACGGGAAACGACCGAGCCAGAGGTTTTCGGCAACCGTCAGTTCGGGGACGAGCTGCAGTTCCTGGTGGATGACGATCAAACCCGAGGCGAAGGCATCGCGCACCGATTTATAGGTCTGCGTCACGCCGTCGATGGAAATGGTGCCGGTATCGGCTGACTGGTCGCCGGACAGAAGGCGGATCAGGGTCGACTTGCCCGCGCCGTTTTCACCCATCAGACCATGAACGGCGCCTTTTCCGACCGAGAAGGACACGTTGGACAGGGCCTGGAC
>JARXAK010000064.1 GCA_029865885.1 Rhizobium sp.
ACAAGCGGCTCTATGCGATCCGCGTCGTGACAGCGACGGTCGAATCCATTCCGCTGATCACGGCATCGATCTTATCGAAGAAACTCGCAGCCGGGCTCGAAAGCCTGGTGCTTGACGTGAAATTCGGCAATGGCGCCTTCATGGCAAAGACCGAGGACGCGGAGGCCTTGGCGCGATCGCTGGTTCGGGTTGCCAACGGGGCCGGCGTGAAGACCACGGCGCTGCTCACCGACATGAACGAGCCGCTGGCCGACTGTGCCGGAAACGCAATCGAGGTGCAGAACGCCGTCGATTTCCTGAAAGGGCAGAAGAGCGGCACGCGGCTCGAAGAGGTGACGCTCGCCTTAGGCGCCGAGATGCTGGTCAATGCTGGCGTCGAGACCGACCAGGCGGCGGCACTCTCCCGCTGCCGCGAGGCGCTTGCTTCCGGCAAGGCGGCCGAGATCTTCGGGCAGATGGCCAGCGAGCTCGGCGGGCCCAAGGATTTCATGGAAAAGGCGGAAAGCTATCTGCCGCGCGCCAAGGTCGAGGTGGCTGTTCTTGCCGCGCAGGACGGTTATCTCAGCGGCTGCGACACGCGTGGGCTTGGGCTTGCCGTTGTCGCGCTTGGTGGTGGTCGCCAGCGTCCGAGCGACACGATCGATCACGGCGTGGGTCTCTCCGGCTTCAAGCCGCTGGGAACAAAGGTCGCGAAGGGTGAGCCGATCGCCTTTGTTCAGGCCAATGACGAGGCTGCCGCCTCTCAAGCCGCAAAGACCGTCTCCGACTGCTATCGGATTTCGCAAACGAAGCCGGCTGCGACACCCGTCATCGGGCTTCGGATCGGCGCAGAGTAAAGGCCAGAGGCCTTACTGGATCATCCGCAGGACGCGCTTCTCTGCCGTATAGGACTTGAGCTTCTTCATGAAGCTCATCCCGACCAGTGTGGATGACAGCGCCTGATCGGAAAGCACGAAGGCATCCACCTCACGGACCCGGATGCTGCCGATCTCGATGCGGTCAAGCACGACATGGGCGGCCTTGATCGAGCCGTTGGCCGTATTCACGTCGTAACGGAAGTCGAGCGCTGCCGGGCTGAAGCCGAGGCGGCGGGCGGTGGAGATATTGATCGCCACCAATGAGGCACCGGTATCGACCATGGCCTCGACCGGCTTGCCGTTCATCTTGAACGTGCCCTCGTAGTGGCCGCCCGGTCCCATGGTGAGAACCGTCTGACCGGCATGGGAGGCGGACGGTTTGGCGGCGACCTCTTCGGGAGCAGTGGCCTCACGCTCATCCAGCATGGCCTGAACCTTCTCCGCGATTGTCGGCCACTGGCTGGCGGACAGAGCGAGCATCAGGACTGTGAACAGCGTGCGAGCGAACATCTGTTATCCCCGTGAGCGATCCGCTGATCGTAGCAGCGGCTTGCGAGAAGGTGGATAACGCACGACGCAAAACGGCCCGAAACCGGGGTTTCGGGCCGTCAAACCTTGCGATCTGGTTAAGAAATCACTTCGTTCCGTACATGCGGTCGCCGGCATCGCCGAGACCCGGCATGATATAGCCCTTGTCGTTCAGGTGGCTGTCGATGGAGGCCGTGAAGATCGGCACATCAGGATGGACGGCGTGGAAGTTCTTGATGCCTTCGGGGGCGGCCAGAAGGCACAGGAAGCGAATGTTCTTCGCGCCGCGTTCCTTGAGCTTGTCGATCGCGGCGATCGAGGAATTGCCGGTTGCAAGCATGGGGTCGACGACGATGATCAGGCGCTCGGCCAGCGCTTCGGGCGCCTTGAAATAGTATTCGACGGCCTGCAGGGTCTCGTGATCGCGGTAGACGCCGACATGGGCGACGCGCGCGGCCGGAACGAGCTCCAGCATGCCTTCCAAGAGGCCGTTTCCGGCACGCAGGATCGAGGCGAAGACCAGCTTCTTGCCTTCGAGGATCGGTGACTGCATTTCGGTGAGCGGCGTCTCGATCGTCTGCATGGTGAGCTCGAGATCGCGGGTGACCTCATAGCAGAGGAGCGTCGAGATTTCGCGCAGCAGGCGGCGGAAGCTCGAGGTCGACGTTTCCTTCCGGCGCATGATCGTCAGCTTGTGCTGCACGAGGGGGTGATCGATGACTGTTACGCCGTCCATGGTCGAGCCTTCTTTTCTTGTTTTCTGAGATAGGTCTATTTTCACGTTCTGTTGTGACGCCGCAAGTGCGATGCCGGTTTTTGCGCGGTCTTCAACAGGCATGGCGTCACAGACGGGCGAGAAGCCGTGCCCTTGTCTGCTCGTCGACAAAGGCGGCCTCGATCGCTGTCCGCGTCATGCCGTCGATCTGCGCATCCGTGAAACCGAATTCGCTGGAGGCCCATTCGTATTCCTGGGCGAGCGACGTGCCGAAGAAAGGCGGGTCGTCGGAATTGATGCAGACCTTCACGCCGGCTTCGTGGAATTGCTTCAGCGGGTGGCTGGCGAAATCGGGGAAGACCTTGAGCGCGATGTTGGAGCCCGGGCACACCTCGAGCACGGTGCCCAGATCAACAAGGCGGCGGACGAGCTCGGGGTCCTCGATCGCGCGCACACCGTGGCCAATACGGGCGGGCTTCACGAGGTCGAGCGCATCGATGACGCTGAAGGCGCCACAGACTTCACCCGCATGGATGGTGAGGCCGAGCCCGGCTTCACGGGCGATATCGAAGGCACGGGCATAATCCGCCACGCGGCCCATGCGTTCCTCGCCGGCCATGTTGAAGCCTGTCACCAGCGGATTGTTGCTGCGGGCGGCATATTCAGCTGCCGCAATCACGCTTTCCGGGCCGAAATGACGCTCGCCGGTGACAATGATGCGCGCCTCAATGCCGGTTTCGGCCCTGGCGGCTTCGATACCGGCAGTGATACCGGCGAGATAGGTATCAGCGCCGAGACCGATACGGTCGCCGTGGTCAGGAGAGACGATGATCTCGCTGTAGATGGTATCCACGGCGGCGAGTTCACGCAGATAGGTCTCGGTCAAGAGCGCATAGTCCTCTTCCGTGCGGAAGAGGGCGGCGACCCGGTCATAGGCAGCGATGAATTCCGCGAAGTCGGTCCAGGCATAGGCGCCGTCGCGCATGAAGGTCTCAGGGGCGACGCCGTATTTTTCGGCCTGGGCCAGCGCCAGCGAAGGCGGCGCCGCACCTTCGATGTGACAGTGCAGTTCGGCCTTCTTCACTCGTTTCGTCACAGGAAGCTCCGTCCGTAGCGGCCGGGAGCTAGCCCCAGATGCGCCGCGATGGTTTCGCCGATATCGGCATAGCTGTTGCGCACCCCGATATTGCGCGAGCGCACCCCGGGACCAAAGCACATGATCGGGACCCGTTCGCGGGTATGGTCGGTGCCGCGCCAGGTGGGGTCGCAGCCGTGATCGGCGGTCATCAGGACCATGTCGCCGGGCTTCAGCTTGCGGTGGACTTCGGGCAGGCGCCGGTCGAAGGCTTCGAGCGCTGCGGCATAACCGGGGACATCGCGGCGATGGCCAAAGAGCATGTCGAAATCGACGAAATTGGTGAAGACGAGGTCGCCGTCTGCGGCCTCATCCATGACCTTCAGCGTCGCGTCCATCAGAGCCATGTTGCCATTCGCCTTGATCACACGGGAGACGCCCTGATGAGCGAAGATGTCACCGATCTTGCCGACGGCATGCACCTTGCGGCCGGCGTCGACGAGACGATTGAGCAGGGTCGGTTCGGGCGGCAGGACGGAATAGTCGCGGCGGTTGCCGGTGCGCTCGAAGGTCTGGACCGTCTCGCCGACGAAGGGGCGGGCAATCACGCGGCCGATGTTGAGCGGATCGAGAAGCTTGCGCACGATCTCGCAGAGCTTCAGCAGACGCTCAAGGCCGAAATGGGTCTCATGGGCGGCAATCTGGAAGACGGAATCGCTGGAGGTGTAGCAGATCGGCTTTCCCGTGCGGACATGCTCCTCGCCGAAGCGGGCGATGACTTCTGTGCCCGAAGCATGGCAGTTGCCGAGGATGCCGGGGAGGCTCGCCTCACGGCAGATCGCCTCGACCAGATCCGCAGGGAAGGCCTCTTCGCCTTCCGGGAAGTAACCCCAGTCGAACATCACGGGGGTGCCGGCAATTTCCCAATGACCGGAGGGCGTATCCTTGCCCCTCGACACTTCGCTGGCCGCACCATGCAGCCCGAAGACCCGTTCGGGGGTCGGCATACCGTCGGGAATTTTGCCCGTGGCGAGTTTCGCCGCCGTCAGCAGGCCGAGCGCCGACATGTTCGGCAGGACCAAAGGTCCCTGTCTCAGGCCCTTGCGGTCACCGGCGCCGGCAGCGCAGAACTCGGCGATGTGGCCGAGCGTGTCGGAGCCGTCATCACCATAGGCGGGCGCATCCGGGGCACCGCCAATGCCAAAGGAATCGAGAACGAAGAGGAAAGCACGTGCCATGTCGGTACCACGGCCGGGTCTGGTTTGTTGTTCTGCCGGCCTTTGCCAGCATCCTTAGCGCCTGGGCGAAGGCTTGGCAAACGTCCGAAATCAGCAGCCTTGGCATTCAACGTCAGCGCCGAGGCGCTGGCGGAAATAGAACTCGCGGGCAATGGTGAGGTTCTTCGCCTCGGTGCCAGACAGACCGGGCAGATACATCATCAGTTCATGCGAAACGCTGAGCTCGCTGCGGATCAGGAACGTATCCTCGACCAGCATATCTGCGGGCACCGGCGGGGTGCTGCCAACGGCATAGGGAGCCACACCCGTGGTCGACCATGACCATGCGACCTTTACGGCCTTCTTGGAATCGATCTTGATCCCGCTGATCTTGATCAGCAGGTTCTTCGACGGATAGGGAACGAAAATGGCGCCGGATACATCCGCCATCGAGGACAGGAACACCTTGTCGACCTTGTCCTGACGCGCCACGAGATCTGCGATCGTGCTGCTCGCCATCGAGGTCTTCTTGGCGACGCTGAGCCCCATGGTCAGCTCGAATGCCATCAGATAGAGCACGATCAGCATCGGGGCGAGGAGGGCGAACTCGACGCCGCCGACGCCCTGGCTGTCACGCGCGAGGCGCTTCATGGTGCCCGCGAGACCTTGGCAAGCCTGAAGGAGGCTGGTGAAGCCCTCAGTCAGCACGGACATGGGTCGGCCTCTCCCGGTCATGGATATTTCTCGTTCTGGAAGGCGGTCGTTGCGACGATCAGGAAATCCGACGGCATCGAACCATCGGCCGGACGGATGGTCGTAATGTAGGGGCGGACGAGATCGGTGATGACCTGCCAGCGATAATAGGCGCGCAACATGTTGACCGTGTCTGGACCTCCGGGCGTGAATTTGAAGCTCGTCGGGTCAATGTCGGCGAAGGCCGCTGTGGAGACACGCGGAATGGTCTTCGGGATGGCGGCAAAATTGGGGAAGGACCGCGCGTCGATATACAGCTTGCTCGGTGTGGCGATCTCGCTCTCCGAGCACTGGATCATGATGCTGACCTCGGCGCAGAAGGCCTTGCGGAACTTGGCCACGTCCATGTCCGTGGCAGGCCGGCTCATCTGGTAGGTAATCTGGCCGGTCCGGAGCTGACGACCCAGCGTGTTAACCGCGTTGGTTACGAGTTGCTCGGCGGCAAAGGCGACGAAGGTCTCTATGATCGCGAATATGATCAGGAAGTAGGGGATCGCGAGGATTGCGAATTCGATCGCTGCAGCCCCATCCCTGGAACGCGCCAGTTTCCGCCACAGACGAAAGCGGGATCTGTGGATGCGCTCAGTTCGATGATTTCGATCACTATTGTGGCTCGTCATAGCCTGGTTCATCCCCAAAGATGAGGAGAAGCTACGGGCCAAACATTGATTTTCCGTTTCCCGAATCTTTACACTTTGCCACGCCGGCTAAACCTGAAAGTCGGAACCGTTATGGCGTCGCCCCCGTCTGAGCGTGTTCTTCACAATTCGGCGTGCAGGAGAGGACGGTTCTTGCGGTGGACTTGAAGACGCGTACGGTGCTCGATTCGTCGATCGAGACGAGGATCCGTTCGTCAACGATGGCATTGCCGTCTGCATCGAGCAGGACAAGATTTGTCGTGCCATACGAACGGCCCGTCAGGACGATGGTTTTGGAATCGGCGACGGTCGCATCGGCGACCTCGGCATTTCCGACGATCACCTTGCTCACCGGACGATCGAGTTTCAGCACGCGCGCGCTGTTCATATAGACGCGCAGAATGCCTTCATCTTCCGCACGTACGGCGGTCGCAGGCGAAACCATGGCAGAGGCCAGGATCATGGCGGCTGCAGCGGCGATACGACGATCGGACATGAACGTGCCTTTGAATACGCGCGTGAAGAGATGTCGGGAGCATGCCGGCTTTAGGTGAATGAAGCGTTAAACGCCTGGCGACGCTGATTGCCCGCGCCGTAACAGGCGTCACGATCGAGTTTTTCTGCCGTCTTCTCAGGCAAGGTCAGCGGATATGTGCCATCCGGAAACAGTCCGGCAAGAAGACGCGTTAACCTTCGCCTCTTGCCGGGGGAGAGGCCAGCAGGCGCGAGAGGTATGATGATGCTGGAAGCCCCGCAAACCGACAGTTTCCGCAGCAGTCGGCAGCATCTTATCGACTTCCACCAGCATTCATTTACCACGCCGCGCTCTAGCGCCGTTTCACGATCCGGTAACCGTTTTTCTTAAGTCGATGGCAACACGGCGCCATTTAGGTTGGCGACATCCGAGCAACGGCAAACAGTTGCCGGCAGTGCTGATCAACCTCGCGGAGTAGGAGAATAACATGACCAAGCTTTTCGCACGTTTCGTCAAGGACGAGTCCGGCGCAACCGCCATCGAATACGGCCTCATCGCAGCCCTCATCTCGGTCGCCCTGATCACGGGTGCAACGACCCTGGGCGGCGCCCTGAACAACACCTTCGTCAACGTCGGCACGCAGATGACCAAGGGCGTTAACGCCAGCAAGTAATCTACTGGCGGATCTTTCGGGATCAGAAGAAGCCGCCAGTCCATGGCGGCTTTTTCGTATTGCGGGATTAGCTAGATCTCAGCGCCGTCGGAGATTTCGCTACAAGAGATACGATCAACTCAAGCGCCACCGGAAAGTGAACAATGTACTTTGCCACCGTTTTCCTCGTGCTGCCGATCTGTCTGGCGCTTGCGGCGCTGACGGATTTCCTTGAGATGACCATCCCGAACCGCATTCCAGTCATCCTTGTCACAGCCTTCCTGGTCGCCGCTCCATTCAGCGGGCTCAGTCTCGGTGATCTTGCCTGGCACTTTGCCGCCGCAGGCTCCGTATTTGTCTTCGTCTTCGCGTTGTTCGCCCTGAATGTGATGGGCGGCGGGGACGCAAAGCTTCTTTCGGCAGCGGCACTTTGGTTCGGGTTCAACGCGTCCCTCGCCGAGTTCCTGATCCTGACCGCCTACATCGGCGGCGCACTGACGATCCTCGTCATACTCGCCCGCGCTCACTGGCTGAAACTCGAGTTCGTGGGCATCAGGCTTCCACAGACCCTGATGATCGCCAACAAGATCCCCTACGCGATCGCCATCGGTGCTGCTGGACTGATCGCCTATCCCAGCTCTCCGCTGGTCATGGCCGCCATCCGCAATCTCGGCTGATACGCTTGGAAACCTTGCGTTAACTACGAATGTAAGTGGCTTATTAACCATAAGTACACCAATTCCTGATCAACCTTGCCGGCAGAACCTATTGCGTCGCCCGAGGATCGATCATGAAACCCGCCCGCCTCATCATACTCGCTGTCGCTGTCGTGGCCGCCGGTATGGCCGGTCTCCTCGCCATGCGACTGAGCGGCAACCAGACCGTGATCGTTCAGGATGCCGTCGTCGAGAAGGAGCCAACCGTAGAGGTGCTCGTCTCCGCAGCAAACCTGCCTGTCGGCGCGCGTCTCGACGAAAACTCCATGCGCTGGATGCCCTGGCCAGAAGGCAGCGTCGTCGAAGGCTTCATCACATCATCGACGCGACCGGATGCAATTACCGAGCTTTCCGGCGTCGTGGTACGCCTGCCGGTGTTCGAAGGCGAACCCCTGAGGCGTGAAAAAATCGCCGACTCCTCTTCCCGTATCCTTTCAGCGCTGCTGCCATCCGGCAAGCGCGCCGTATCGACCGAGATTTCGGTTGCCACCGGTGCCGGCGGCTTCATCCTGCCGAATGACCGGGTCGACGTCATCATGGTGCGCAAGGGCGACGAGGACAACTTCCTGACGGAGACCGTTCTCTCCAATGTCCGGGTGCTGGCGATCGATCAGCAGATCGAGGAGGCGCCCGATGGTTCCAAATCGGTGATCGGTACGACGGCAACGCTCGAACTGACGCCGGACCAGACTAAGGTCATCGCTGTGGCACAGCAGATGGCGGACCGCCTGTCGCTTGCCCTGCGCTCTGTTGCCGATGCGCAAGAGGAAGACACGTCGGCCGCCGACCATCTGCTGAGCGGCGGAGACGGTCAGCCGAACATTCAGGTCATCAAGTCGGGCGAGGTCGTGAAATCGAACTCCATGCCCGCGAAATCCATGCAGTGAGTGGGGACGCATCGTGGCCAGCCTGACACACAAACTCCGAGTTTCCCTGACCGGCGGCATCGCCTTTGCGATGGCGTTCACCGGATCGCCGACCTCATTCTTCAACCTCAATTCTGCCGTTCCGACGGCTGAAGCCGCGCAGGAGACGGTGCTGCGCATCAACAATGCCGGTCCAGGCGCGCGCCGGACGGTGAAGCTCGGCCTCAACAAGGCGCTCGTCGTTGATCTACCGGCCGATGCACACGACATTCTCGTCGCCGATCCGACCATGGCGGACGCGGTGACACGCTCGTCGCGGAGAATCTATCTCTTCGGCAAGACGGTCGGCCAGACGAACATTTTCATCTTCGGTGCCGATGGCCAGGAAATCGTCAGCCTCGATATCGAAATCGAGCGCGACATCGCCGGGCTGGAAACGAACCTGCGTCGCTTCATTCCGCAATCCGATATCAAGATCGAAATCGTCTCCGACAACATTGTTTTGACCGGCACGGTGCGGACACCGCAGGATGCCGCACGGGCAGAAAGCCTTGCCCAGGCCTTTCTGAAAGGTGGTGAAGCGACCACACGCAATGAGACGGCATCAGGCGGCGACAATGGCGGAGACGTCGCGATCTATGCCGAACAGAGGCAGGAATCGCAGATCGTCAATCTTCTGACCATCGAGGGTGAGGATCAGGTCACGCTGAAGGTCACCGTCGCGGAGGTCAGCCGGCAGGTGCTTAAGCAGCTCGGCTTTTCGGGCACCATCCAGGATGGCAGCAATGGTATTGGTTTCACGAACCCTGCCAATCTCGGCAATGCCGTCAATCTGTCCAATCTGACCGCGAATGCACTCGGCCAGACCCTGTCATCCATGAGTGGCTCGGTTGGCGGATATGGCTTCGCAAGCTACATAAATGCAATGGAACAAGCCGGTGTCATGCGCACGCTGGCTGAACCCAGTTTGACTGCAATCTCTGGTGAGAGCGCGAAGTTTTACGTGGGAGGCGAGTTCCGGCTCGCGGGTATCCAGGAGGTTGATGTCGACGGTACAACCGGCGAAACCAATGTCACGCGCACCGTGCAGACCGTCGACTACGGGATCGAACTGAACTTCCGTCCTGTGGTCCTGGCACCCGGCCGGATCAGCCTCAAAATCGAGACCAATGTGTCGGAGCCCACCTGGGAGGGTTCTCAGGTCACCGGTAACTCGTTGCGAGGCGCTCCCGGCAGCACCTTTATGTCTATCCGCAAGCGCGAGGCATCGACAACCGTCGAGCTTCCTTCCGGCGGCTCCATCGTCATTGGTGGCCTGGTGCAGGATAACATCCGTCAGGCCGTGTCCGGGCTACCCGGCCTCGCGAAGGTGCCGGTACTCGGCACCCTCTTCCGCAGCAAGGACTTCCAGCGCAACGAGACCGAACTCGTGATCATCGCAACGCCCTATCTGGTGCGACCGGTGGCACGCGGTTCGCTGTCGCGGCCGGATGACAACTTCAACCCCGAAAACGACGGCGCGACCTTCTTCCTGAACAAGGTGAACAAGGTCTATGGCCGCCGCGAGAACAACGAACCGGCCGGCCAATACCATGGCGCGGTTGGCTTCATCTACAAGTGAACGGCGTGAGGATCGTGATGAAACACTCGGCACGTCAAGTCAGGGAAAGTCGGCCAGCCATGGCATCTGTAGGTCACTCATTTCAGCGTATCGTCTTCTGCGGCCTCGTGCTCGGAACGGTCGCCGTGCTCTCGGGCTGCGGCAGCACCAAGGACCAGATGTCGACTTCGGCCATCCCGGACGATTATCGTACCCGCCATCCGATCATGCTGAGCGAGGTCGAGCATACGCTTGATGTTCCGATCGCCTCGGGAGACCGGAAGCTCACGGTCAGCGTGCAGGATTCGATCGCAGGCTTTGCGGCCGACTATCTGTCGGCGTCGACGGGCACGATCCAGGTCATGGTGCCGCACGGCGCGCCGAATTCGGGCGCGGCATCCGGCATGCGCAAGCAGATCCGCCAGGTTCTGACGACCCGTGGCGTGCCCGCCAACCGGATTATCGAAACCTCCTATCAGGCCGAAGCCAACAGCAATGCAGCGCCGGTGCGTCTCAGCTATGTGGCGATCACGGCGATGACCAATCCCTGCGGCGAGTGGCCGGAGGATTTGCAGGACAACACCTTCAGCAACAAGAACTATCACAATTTCGGCTGCGCGACGCAGAGCAACCTCGCCGCACAGATCGCCAACCCGATGGATCTCGTCACCCCGCGCGACATGGCTCCGATCGATGCGACCAGACGCTCGACCGTGATCGGGCTCTATCGCAGGGGCAGCGATACCGCAACGAACTGATGCGACTGCGGTCCAAGAGGACAGGATGAGAGCATGAACGCGATCGACTATGACATCGGCGAAACCACTGACGGGTACCGCGCGGCTTCGGAGGCCGTGATGGCGGGCGACGTCGAGAATTTGCGTCCGCTGCCGCGCATCTCCATCCACGCCTTCTGCGTCAGCGACAACGTGCACCGGACGATGGAGCAATGTGCCGGTGACCGGCGATTGGCGCGTGTCAGCATCCGCATCACGCATGGCAACATCGCCGCTGCGGCGAACATGTTCTCCTCGACGCCGACGCCGAACCTGATCATCCTGGAGACGGATGCAGCACCACGTGATCTCCTGATCGAACTGGCCCCGCTCGCCGAAGTCTGCGACCCGAGCTCGCGCGTCATCATCATCGGCCGCCACAACGACATCGGGCTCTATCGCGAGCTCATCCGCAACGGCATATCGGAATACATCGTCGCCCCCTTCAGCATGGCGGACATGATGGGTGCCATCGCCTCCATCTTCGTCGATCCGGAGGCTGAACCGCTCGGGCGCAGCATCGCCTTCATCGGCGCCAAGGGCGGCGTCGGCTCCTCGACGATCGCGCACAACTGCGCATTCGGCATTTCGTCACTGTTTTCGACCGAGACTGTTCTGGCAGACCTCGACCTTCCCTTCGGCACCGCCAATATCGACTTCGACCAGGATCCTGCTCAGGGCATGGCAGAGGCCGTATTCTCGCCGGAACGTCTCGATGAGGTCTTCCTCGATCGCCTCCTGACGAAATGCGGCCAGAACCTCTCGCTGCTCGCGGCTCCCTCGATGCTCGACCGCGGCTATGATTATGAGCGTGGCGCCTTCCAGCCGATCCTCGACGTGTTGCAGAGAACGGCGCCTGTGACCGTGCTCGACCTGCCGCATACCTGGGCGGACTGGACACGGACGGTCCTGTCAGACGTCGACGAGATCGTCATCACCTGCGCGCCCGACCTCGCCAATCTGCGCAACATGAAGAACATGATCGATGCCTTGAAGAAGCTGAGGCCCCAGGAC
>JARXAK010000069.1 GCA_029865885.1 Rhizobium sp.
AGACCCAGCAGTCCTCGATCGATTACAATGTCTTCGAGGGCAAGGAAGTGACCGGCCTGCCGCGCTACACGCTGACCCGTGGTTACGTCGCGATCGAGGAGAGCACGGTCAAGACCCGCGAGGGCCATGGCAAGTTTGTGAAGCGCGAGCCCTTCCCCGCCGTCTCCAAGGCGCTGTCGACCTGGAAAGACCTGGTCGCCCCGCGCAAGGTGGAACGCACAGGCATTCCGGCGACGGGGGTTTGAGCGGTTCGATGGCGTTGGCGCGTATTGTCACCCCCCTCTGTCACTCCGTGACATCTCCCCCACAATGGGGGAGATCAGTCGCCGCGTGCTCGGGCCACACCTCCCCCTTGAGGGGGGAGGTCGCCGCAACGCGGCGGGTGGGGGTGAGCCCGGCCACGAGTTCGACCTCAAGGGTTTACGCTGACGCTTTGCCCATCACCCCACCCCGGAGCTTCGCTCCGACCCTCCCCCTCAAGGGGAGGGTGAGGCTTCGGCACCTGCCCCAATCGATCTCCCCTCTTGAGGGGGAGATGCCCGCCCTTCGACAGGCTCGGGGTGCAGAGGGGGGTAACCCAAGCGCCGACGCCAGAAGAACAACCTCACACCTCGACCAACCCATCCAGTTCCGGCAGAAGCACCACGCTTTCCTGCTCGTTCGGGTCGGTGCGTGCGATGATCGCCGTGCAGGGGGCGTTCGACAGGTTCGCCGGCAGATGCGGCACGCCGGCCGGAATGTAGAACAGCTCGCCAGCGTGAACCACGACATGGTTCTCCAGCCGCTCGCCATACCAGGTATGGGCCTGGCCGGAGAGCATGTAGATCGCGGTTTCATGGCTCTCGTGCAGATGCGCCTTGGCCCGCGCACCCGGCGGCATGGTCAGCACATGCATGCAGATGCCCTTGGCCCCCACGGTCTCGGCCGCAATGCCCTCGAAATAACTCAAGCCCTGCTTGCCCTCATAGGTGTGGCCGGGCTTCACGATCCGGCAGGTGGGCTTTGCTGATGCGTCCATTGTCCCGTCCTCTTCTTCCCGGCGGCAAGACCGCCTTTCCCGGTCCGCTGCTCCCGAGCGACCGCATGTTCAAAGAATGCAAGAGGCAGGCTGCCTTTGCAACAAACCCGATTGGTCCTAGCGCATGAATGCACCCTACTCCGTCGTCTCGGCCAGGAACCTGAGCCTCACTTTCGAGACCAATGACGGGCCTGTCCACGCCCTGTCGAATGTCAATCTCGAGGTGAAGAAGGGCGACTTCGTCTCCTTCATCGGCCCCTCCGGCTGCGGCAAGACCACCTTCCTGCGCGTCATCGCCGACCTTGAGAAACACACCGGCGGCGAGATCACCGTCAACGGCATGACACCGGAGAATGCCCGGAAGGCACGCTCCTATGGCTATGTCTTCCAGGCCGCCGCCCTCTATCCCTGGCGCACGATCGAAAACAACATCGCGCTGCCGCTCGAAATCATGGGCTACAGTGCGGCGGAAAAGAAGAAGCGCATCGAGCAGACGCTGGAGCTGGTCAATCTCTCGGGCTTTGCCAAGAAATATCCCTGGCAGCTGTCAGGCGGCATGCAGCAGCGCGCCTCGATTGCCCGCGCGCTCGCCTTCGACGCCGATCTGCTCTTGATGGACGAACCCTTCGGCGCGCTCGACGAAATCGTCCGCGACCACCTGAACTCCGAGCTCCTGAAGCTCTGGGACCGCACCAACAAGACGATCTGCTTCGTCACCCACTCGATCCCCGAGGCCGTCTACCTCTCGACCAAGATCGTCGTCATGAGCCCACGTCCGGGCCGCGTGACCGACATCATCGAGTCGACGCTGCCCAAGGAGCGCCCGCTCGACATCCGCGAGACCCCGGAATTCCTGGAGATCGCGCATCGGGTACGCGAGGGTCTGAAGGCGGGGCATTCTTATGAGGAATAGTGTGGTATTTGAGGGAAAACGGTCCACCTCCCCCTTGAGGGGGGAGGTCGCCGCGAAGCGGCGGGTGGGGGTGAACCTGACGACGAGTTCGACGTCATTATTCACTGCTCACATCTCGCACGTCACCCCACCCCGGAGCTTCGCTCCGACCCTCCCCCTCAAGGGGAGGGTGTCGAGCGCTACGGAAGTGAGGGCCACCCCATGAACCCCACCTTCCTCCTCTGGCTTGGTGCGGCCATGGCGACCTTCCTCGGTGCGGCCACCGTGAGCCGTGCCTATGTCGACAACGGCAAGCTCTGGGTGCTCGTAGCCTCGCTCGCCCTTTACTGCCTCGGCAACCTGATGATGGTGAAGCTGATGCGTGAGGGGGGCTTGGGGCTCGCAATCTCCGCCTCGGCCATCGCCCAGCTGCTTCTCGTCAATGTCATCGCCTTCCTGCTCTTTGGTGAACGGCTCACCCCTGTCCAGATGGCGGGCGTGGCACTTGGTGTCGTCTCCATGGCCCTCATGCTCTTTCCCGCGAAAGGAGGTGCCTGATGAAGGCGGCCCCCTCTCACCTCCGTGACCGCATCCTGCCGGTCCTGACGGTCCTCTTGGCGATCCTCGTCATCTGGCATGTCTTCGTGGTTTATCTGAACGCGCCTTTCGTGCGCGATCAGGCGGCCCGCGCCAATGAAGAGATCACCTTCTCTCAGGTCGTCGAACGCACATTCGCCCAGGAGCGCCCGATCCTGCCCGCCCCGCACCAGATCGTCGCCGAACTCTGGGACACCGTGTTCAACAAGGCCATCACCTCCAAGCGCAGCCTCGTCTACCATGCCTCGATCACGCTTTCGGCAACGCTCGCGGGCTTTGCCATGGGCACCGTGCTTGGCATCGTGCTCGCCATCGCCATCGTCCATAACCGCGCCATGGACAAGTCGCTGATGCCCTGGGTGATCGCCTCTCAGACGATTCCGATCCTCGCGATTGCTCCGATGATCATCGTCGTCCTGAATTCGATCGGGATCTCCGGATTGATGCCGAAAGCCTTGATTTCGACCTATCTTTCCTTCTTCCCGATCGTCGTCGGCATGGTGAAGGGCCTGCGCAGCCCCGATATGCTGCTGCTCGACCTGATGCACACCTACAATGCCAGCAAGACCCAGACCTTCTGGAAACTGCGCTGGCCGGCCTCCATGCCCTATCTCTTCACCTCGCTGAAGGTGGCAATCGCGATCTCGCTGGTCGGCGCCATCGTCGGTGAGCTGCCGACAGGGGCCGTCGCCGGCCTCGGCGCCCGCCTGCTGTCCGGCTCTTATTACGGCCAGACCATCCAGATCTGGGCCGCCCTCTTCATGGCGGCGGGCTTGGCTGCCCTCCTCGTTTCAATCGTCGGCATGGCCCATACACGGGTTCTCGCACGCATGGGGGTCAAGCCATGAACGGTTACCTCGTCTTCGCCCTCCTCTTCTGGCTTGGCGCCTGGGGTCTGAACCAGTGGCTGGTTGCACAGCGTCCGAAGGATCCGACAACCCGCCGCGCGATCGGGCTTGCCGTGCCGCTGATCTTCGGGATCACGCTGCTCGTCATCTGGGAATGCGTGGTGCGCGGCTTCGAGATCCCCTCGATCCTTTTGCCGGCACCCTCGATGATCTGGGCACGCATCCTCACCTCCACCCATATCCTCTGGGCGGATTTCCAGCAGACCTTCCTGAAGTCTGTCATCACCGGTTATGTCGCCGGCTGCGGCCTCGGCTTCCTCGTCGCCATCCTGATCGACCGCTCGCCCTTCCTGCAAAAGGGCCTGCTGCCGATCGGCAACTTCGTCTCCGCACTTCCCGTGGTCGGCATCGCCCCGATCATGGTCATGTGGTTCGGCTTCGACTGGCAGTCGAAGGTTGCCGTCGTCGTCATCATGACCTTCTTCCCGATGCTGGTGAACACCGTGCAGGGCCTGGCTGCCGCCAGCCACATGGAGCGCGACCTGATGCACACCTATGCCGCCTCCTGGTGGCAGACGCTGGTGCGCCTGCGGCTTCCCGCCGCCTGGCCTTTCATCTTCAATGCGCTGAAGATCAATTCCACCCTCGCGCTGATCGGTGCGATCGTGGCAGAATTCTTCGGCACCCCGATTGTCGGCATGGGCTTCCGTATCTCGACTGAGGTCGGACGCTCGAATGTCGACATGGTCTGGGCCGAGATTGCGGTTGCCGCACTCGCCGGCTCGGTCTTCTACGGCTTGGTGGCACTGGCAGAACGCCGGGTCACCTTCTGGCATCCGTCCGTCCGTGGTGGACGGTCGTGAACTGAACCAAAAACAAAAGAGGGAACTGAAATGACAATCAAACTCGCATCCCTGCTGCTGGCTGCTGCGGTCTCCCTGACCGCCATGCAGGCCGCCGCCGCCGACAAGGTCACCCTCCAGCTGAAATGGGTGACCCAGGCCCAGTTCGCCGGCTACTACGTCGCGAAAGACAAGGGCTTCTACGAAGAAGAAGGCCTCGACGTCGAAATCAAGCCGGGCGGCCCTGACATTGCTCCCCCGCAGGTTCTGGCCGGTGGCGGCGCTGATGTCATCGTCGACTGGATGCCGTCCGCGCTCGCAACCCGCGAAAAGGGCGTCGCCCTCGTCAACATCGCCCAGCCCTTCAAGTCCTCGGGCATGATGCTGACCTGCCTCAAGGAAACCGGCATCACCAAGCCGGAAGATTTCAAGGGCAAGACGCTCGGCGTCTGGTTCTTCGGCAACGAATATCCCTTCCTGTCCTGGATGAGCACGCTCGGCATCAAGACCGACGGTTCGGAAGGCGGAGTGACGGTTCTCAAGCAGGGCTTCAACGTCGACCCGCTTCTCCAGAAGCAGGCAGCCTGCATCTCGACCATGACCTACAACGAATACTGGCAGGTCATCGATGCCGGCATCAAGGCGGAAGACCTCGTTACCTTCAAGTATGAAGACGAAGGTGTGGCGACCCTCGAAGACGGTCTCTACGTCCTCGAAGACAAGCTTGCCGATCCGGCCTTCAAGGAAAAAATGGTCAAGTTCGTCCGCGCTTCGATGAAGGGCTGGAAATATGCCGAGACCAATCCGGATGAAGCAGCCGGCATCGTCCTCGAAAACGACGCCTCCGGTGCGCAGACCGAAGCCCATCAGAAGCGCATGATGAGCGAAGTCGCCAAGCTGACCGCAGGCTCCAACGGCGCCCTCGACAAGGCCGACTACGACCGCACCGTCAAGACCCTGATGGGCGGCGGCTCGGACCCTGTGATCACCAAGGAGCCGACCGGCGCCTTCACAACCGAGATCACCGACGCGGCCCTCAAGTAGAACCAGGCGGACCACGAAGAAAGACAGGCACGGAGAGAAATCTCCGTGCTTTTTTGTAGGTTTTACCTATCAATATCAGGTGGTTCGGCTGGCAATTCGGCAACACTACCGTTCTATCTTGAACAAACTTCGCAGCTATCCCGGAATCGCGCATCCCGGCTCTTGCAAGCGCTTTCGCTATCCACCACCTCTTCCATAGATTGCGATGCCGCGATCGTGAAGTCGCGTGCTATTGTCTGGAAGCGCCTTGGCTGTGAGCCAAATGAACGCCGACAACGTATCCAGGCAAGAACCGAGTACATCGATAGTTGGGAAGGGACGTATGTTTCGAAACACGAGCGCCAGGGCCTTGCTGATGGCCGCCACTCTTTCGCTGTCGGCCTCGGTCGCCTTCGCCCAGGACACTGCGGCCCCTCAACCGGCCCAGAACCTTCCCGCAATCATCGTCACCCCGGCCGAAAGCCGCGACCTGGTGGATCGGATTGTCGCGACAGGCACCGTTCGCGCCGTCGAGGAGGTCCAGATCCAGCCTCAGCTGGAAGGCCTCCAGATCAAGTCGCTGGACGTCGATGTCGGTGACACCGTCAAGGCCGATACCGTCGTGGCACGCCTCAATGAGGACACCCTCGTGCTCCAGCGCAGCCAGCTGGTCGCAAACCGTGCCAAGGCGGAAGCAGCCCTTGCCCAGTATCAGGCCCAGCTGATCGAAACCGAAGCGAGCCTGAAGGAAGCACAACGCCAGTTCGAGCGTGCAACGCGCCTGGTGGAATCCGGTTCCGTCTCGACCTCGCAGAAGGAGCAGGCGGAAACCTCTCTGGCCAGCGCCACGGCCCGCGTCGAAACGGCCCGACAGGCAATTACGGTCGCGGAAGCCGATATCAAGGTCGTCGACAGCCAGATCGCAGACACGGATCTGCGCCTTGCCCGCACCGAGGTCAAGGCGGCGGTAGCAGGCACGATCTCCGTGCGCAACGCCAAGATCGGCGCCATCGCCTCGGGTGCCGGGCAGCCGCTTTTCACCCTGATCCGTGACGGTCAGATCGAACTGGTGGCGGAAGTGCCCGAAAGTGATATCCTGCGACTGCAGCAGGGCCAAAAGGCGGCGGTCACCGTTGCCGGACGTACAGAGCCCCTGACGGGTTCCGTACGCCTCGTGTCCCCGGTCGTTGATCCGGTGACGCGCCTGGGCTCAGTGCATATCGCGCTTGACGACGACGCCGCCGCCCGCGCCGGCATGTATGGCAGCGCGGCGATCACCGTCAGCGAGGCAAAGGGTGTGGCCCTGCCGCTATCGGCGATCACCACAGAAGGCGGAAAGACGACGGTCCGCAAGGTCAGCGATGGCACTGTGCAGATGGTCGAGATCAAGACCGGCATCCAGGACGGCGCTTTCATCCAGGTCATCGAAGGCCTGAACGAAGGGGACAAGGTCGTTGCCAAGGCAGGCGTCTTCGTCCGCGACGGCGACCGGATCAATCCGGTGGATGACACCAGCAGCGTTTCCAACTGAGAGGCGACGACGCCATGAATTTCTCTGCATGGTCCATCCGCAATCCGATTGCGCCGATTCTGGCCTTCTTCCTGCTGATGGTCGTCGGCATCCAGTCGTTCAACGCGCTGCCGATCACCCGCTTCCCGAACATCGATGTTCCGCTGGTCGCGATCAGCGTCGGCCAGAGCGGCGCCTCGCCGGCTGAACTGGAAAGCCAGGTCACGAAGGAAGTCGAAGACGCGGTCGCCTCGATCACCGGCGTCGACGAAATCAACTCGACGATCACCGACGGCCAGTCCCAGACGGTCGTCATGTTCCGCATGGAAGTGCCGACAGAGCAGGCGGTCCAGGACGTCAAGGATGCGATCGACCAGATCCGCGGCGATCTGCCGGCCTCCGTCGATGAGCCGATTGTCACCAAGATCGACGTTGAAGGCCAGGCGATCCAGAGCTTCGCCGTATCCTCGCCCAATATGAATCTCGCCGAACTCTCGTGGTTCGTCGACGACAGCGTCAAGCGCGCCCTGCAGGGCCAACCCGGCATCGGTCGCGTCGACCGTTACGGCGGCGCGGACCGCGAAGTGCGGGTCGAACTCGACCCGAACCGTCTCGATGCACTCGGCGTCACGGCTTCCGACATTTCAAGCCAGCTCAAGGGCACGAACGTGGACCTCGGCTCGGGCCGCGGCCAGGTGGCCGGCGCCGAACAGTCGATCCGCACACTCGGTGACAACCGCGACGTCGAGAGCCTTGCCAATACGACGATCGCCCTGCCCGGCGGCCGCTTCGTCAAGCTTTCCGACCTCGGCCGCGTCTATGACACCTATGAGGAGCAGAAGTCGTTTGCCCGTCATGACGGCAAGCCGGTCGTCTCCTTCGCCGTCTTCCGCGCCAAGGGTGCAAGTGAAGTCACCGTGGCCGAAACGGTCGCCGAAAGCCTGGCCAAGGTCCGCGCCGAAAACCCCGACGTCCAGATCGAGATGATCGACGATTCGGTCTACTTCACCTATGGCAACTACGAAGCCGCGATGCACACCCTCGTCGAGGGCGCGATCCTTGCGGTCATCGTGGTTCTGCTCTTCCTGCGCAACTGGCGTGCGACGCTGATCTCGGCAGTCGCCCTGCCGCTCTCGGCCATCCCGACCTTCTGGGTCATGGACATGATGGGCTTCTCGCTGAACCTCGTCTCGTTCCTGGCGCTGACGCTCGCGACCGGCATTCTCGTCGACGATGCGATCGTCGAGGTGGAAAACATCGCCCGCCACATCAAGATGGGCAAGACGCCCTATCGAGCGGCCATCGAGGCGGCGGACGAAATCGGCCTCGCCGTCATCGCCACCACCTTCACGATCATCGCGGTCTTCGTCCCCGTCTCCTTCATGCCGGGTATCCCGGGCCAGAACTTCATCCAGTTCGGCCTGACGGTCGCCTTCTCCGTGTTTTTCTCGCTGCTTGTGGCCCGCCTCATCACGCCGATGATGGCCGCCTATCTGATGCGGGCGGAAGACGCGATGGACGACCATCACGACAACGAC
>JARXAK010000128.1 GCA_029865885.1 Rhizobium sp.
AGGCCGTAGCACGCGAACGGGTAGGTAAGGGGTCCTCCCGCGAACTTCGCCGCAACGGTTTGATTCCGGCTGTCATCTATGGTGACAAGCAGGCCCCGATTTCGATCTCGATCAACACCAACGAGATCACCAAGCGCATCCTCGCCGGCGGTTTCATGACCACGGTCGCCGTCATCGACATCGACGGTCAGAAGATCCGCGTTCTGCCGAAGGACTACCAGCTCGACGTCGTTCGTGATTTCACGATGCATATCGACTTCCTGCGCGTCTCGGCTGACAGCAAGGTCACTGTCGAAGTTCCGGTTCACTTCATCAACGAAGAGAAGTCGGCCATCAAGACCGGCGCCGTTCTCAACATCGTTCGTCACGAAGTTGAACTGCACTGCCCGGCTTCCGACATCCCGGAATTCCTGACCGTTGACCTCGCTGGCCTGAAGGTCGGCGACAGCGTGCATATCTCGGCTGTCAAGCTTCCGGCTGGCACCAGCCCGGTCATCGGCGATCGCGATTTCACCATCGCCACGATCGTTGCTCCGGCTGGCGGCATGGCTGACGAGGCTGCCGAAGCCTGATCTTTCAGATCAGTTGCATCTGTTGGAACCCACCCCTGCGAGGGGGTGGGTTTTTTCATGGCAGCGCATCACCATGAAGGTCGAATCCGACCATCTTCCTTTAGCCAGATTTAAAACATTTCGTGAAAGCTTCCGCCTCTCAACTATTGCGTGAGGGAGCCTTGAGCAGCATGTCGCATCATCCCGCGCCGCGTGAGGCGAACCGCTGATGACCCGTTCGGTCGAAAGCCGCTTCCTCGCGATCGTGGGGACGACGATCTTTATTCTCGTCGTGCCTCTCTTTGCCCTGTTTCTGTCCCTGGCAACGGAACGTGCGTCCAACGAGCTGCAGCAGAATCTCGATATCCTCCTCGCCGCCAATGCTCAGGCGCTGGCCAAACCGCTCTGGGATTTCGACCAGGAGAGCGTCGAACAGATCACCGCCACGATCGTCTCCAACGGCCCGGTCAGCCGCGTCAACGTCCAGGATGTCTCCGCCGGCATTTCCGTCTCCATGCCGGCGCTGCCGAAATGGCCGAAAAACGGCCTGGAATCGATTACCCGCGAAATCTACTACCGCGCGGTCGAAGGCCCCAAGCTCGTCGGCACCATCACCATCTATTATAGCCGCATCGACATGTTCTCGTCGCTTCGCCAGGCGGAGGTCATGCTGATCGGCATCTTCATGCTCGCCGTGCTCGGTGTCGTGGGTGCTGCCGTCATCGGCAACCGCCTGATGGTGATGAAACCGCTCCTGAAGCTGACGGCAGCGATCGAGGCGACGCGCCGGCTCGGCTCGCGCCACCACGTCGACTGGCAGTCCAATGACGAGATCGGCAGACTGGCCCGCAGCTTCAACGCCATGCAGATCAAGCTTGAGCAGGAAGAAGGCGAATTGCGCCTCGCCCATCGCCGGTCGACCGACATCTACAACACGACGCCCGCCATGCTGTTCTCGCTCGACGAGGAAGATCGCATTACCGGCGTCAGCGACTACTGGCTCGTCGCCACCGGCTACCAGCGCCACCAGATCGTCGGTCGCCGCTTCATCGAGCTGGTGCCGGTCGACGCCCGCGCCACCTATCTGGAACGCAAGAAAACCCGCTCCATCGCCGATGTGCTGGAGGCAACGACGCAGTTCGTCTGCGCCGACGGCACCGTGATGGATGTGCTGATTGCCGAGGCGAACCGCAAGATCGAAGGCGCCGAGGAAGACCTCTCCCTCTCGGTCATGACCGATGTGACGGCGCTGAAGCAGTCCGAAGAACGCAACCATCGCCAGGCCATCACCGACCATCTCACCGGTCTGCGCAACCGCCAGGGCTTCGAAACGGCACTGGACGGCGAGATCGCCGCCACCGATGCCGCAGGCGAGGAACTGGCCTGCATCTTCGTCGACCTCGACCGCTTCAAGTGGATCAACGACAATCTCGGCCACCAGGCGGGCGATCTGGTTCTGCGCCGCTTCGTCGAGCGCATGCAGGAGCGGCTTCCGAAGGGTGCTATCGCCGCGCGGCTCGGGGGCGACGAGTTTGCCGTTCTGCTGCGAGGGGCCGCAATCGAATCTGTGGCGACCGAACTCAGCCTCATGCTCTGCGATATCTTCGTCGATCCGATGACGATCGAAGGCTCCACGGTCCGGCTTAGCGCCAGCATCGGCATCGCGCTTTACCCGCGCCATGCCGCCAACGCCGCCGAACTGCTGCAGAAATCGGACATGGCGATGTACAGCAAGAAGCGCGACGGCAAGAATGGCGCGCAGATCTACGATCCGCAGATCCAGGACCACACCCGCAGGCGCGCGGAGATCGAGCACGATATCGAGGAAGGTCTGGCAGAAGACTGGTTCGACGCCTTCTTCCAGCCGATCGTCGAAATCGCCAGCGGCAAGACCATCGGCTACGAAGCCCTGATGCGGCTTGTCCACCCTGAGCGCGGCATCGTGCCGCCCGCCGAATTGATTGGCGTTGCCGAAGAGACCGGCGCGATCAGCCGCCTCGGCGGTCAGGTTCTCGAAAAGGCGCTCTCCAATCTCGCCCGGCTAAGCGCCGCGACCGGCAATCATGACGCCTATCTCGCCATCAACCTGTCGCCGCTGCAGTTCGACGCATCGCTGCCGGTCCGCCTCGCCGCACTGACCGCCCATTACGATATCGCACCGCATCGCATCGTCGTTGAAATCACCGAGGCAACGCTTCTGCATGACAACCCGCAGATCCGCACCATTCTCGACGAATTCAACCGCTATGGCTATCGCATCGCCCTCGACGATTTCGGCACGGGTTACTCGTCGCTGAGCTACCTCAACCGCTTCCCCGTCGACATCGTCAAGATCGATCAGTCCTTCATCCGCTCGCTGACGGAAGACGAGCCCGAACTCGCCAACAAGAGCCGCATGCTGGTCGAAGGCATCACCGCGATCACCCACAAGATGGCATGCGCTGTGGTGGCCGAGGGCATAGAGACCGAGGAACAGCGGCGCATTCTGGAAGAGTTTGGCGTCGATTATGGCCAGGGCTACCACTTTGCCCGACCGAAGCCCCTGTCACACCTGATCGAACACGCCTTGGTAACACCGGTCGGCCTGCCGAAGGTCTCTGCCGGCTGATTGAACCTCAAGAGGGAACCGCTATGAAAGTCTTGAGCCTGATGCTTTCACTGATGGCGGCCCCGGTCGCCGCCGCAGACATCATCCACTTCACCACGGAAGACTATCCGCCCTACAACTACCGTGTCGGATCCGAGATCCGCGGCGCCGGCTACGATCAGGTTCTCCTGATGATGGAGGAACTCAAGACCCCCTACACCATCGAGATGATGCCCTGGGCGCGGGCCATTGCACTAGCCGAAAGCGAGCCCATGCACTGCGTCTTCACCACCGCCCACATTCCGGAGCGCGACAAGAAGTTCAGGTGGGTGGAGCCCATCGCCGTTGGCCGCAATTTCATGGTGTCCCACAAGAGTACCGGCATCAAGGTGGCCAATATCGAGGAAGCGAAGCGCTACATCATTGGCACCCAGCGCAACGACTACACCCAGACGCTGCTCGAAAACGCCGGTTTCCCGAAGATCGACCTCGCCACGGACTTGAAGCTCACGCTGAAGAAGCTGCAGAGCAAGCGCATCGACCTCATGCCGATCTCTGAGCAGCACTATCTCGAACTGCTCGACAAGGGCGAGGCACTGGACGCCCAGTTCGTCTTCTCCGAGCAGAAATTTGCCATCGCCTGCAACGTCAACTTCCCTGAGGACCTGCTGGCCCGCATGCAGGGCGCACTCGACAAGCTGATCGCCGATGGCACCCAGGCTGAGATCTTCGAGACCTACAATCTGCGCTACACGAATTTCGGCCAGGTCGCAGCCAAGCCCTGAAGGTCCCGACATCAGTCTTGACTTTCGAGCCGTTTCGCTGTCCGGAAAGGCAATGAACCTCAAGACGGATCTCGGGCAATGATCATCCTGGCCGGCCTCGGCAATCCCGGTGCGCAATATCAGAAGAACCGGCACAATATCGGCTTTATGGCTGTCGACGCGATCCAGCGCCGCCACGGCTTTTCGCCCTGGGCGAAGAAGTTCAAGGCCGAGATATCAGAAGGCACGCTGGCCGGCGAAAAGGTCATGCTGATCAAGCCGCAGACATTCATGAACCTCTCGGGCGAAAGCGTCGGCGAAGCCATGCGCTTCTACAAGCTCGGCCCCGAGGACATCGTCACCATTTATGACGAACTCGACCTTATTCCCGGCAAGGCCCGGATCAAGACCGGCGGCGGCCATGGCGGCCACAACGGCATCAAGTCGCTCGATGCTCATTGCGGCCTGAACTATCGGCGCCTGCGCCTCGGCATCGGCCATCCCGGCGACAAGGCCAAGGTTCACAACCACGTGCTCGGCGATTTCGCCAAGGTGGACGCCGAATGGCTCGATCCACTGCTCGAAGCGCTCGCCGACAATGCCGAGATGCTGGTGCGCGGTGAGGACTCGCAGCTGATGAACAAGCTGGCGCTGGCAACCGGGGCCAAGGCCGAGGACGAGAAGCCGGCCAAGGCCCTAAGGGTTGCAAAGCCCGCCCAATCGCACATCCACCAGGCCCGCAACTTCAACCAGCCGAAGAAGCTTCCCGAGAGCGGCCCCATGGCCGAGATGCTGAAGAAGATGTTCGGCCCCAAGGGCGATTGATACCGATCTTGCCAGGCACCTCCCCTGCCCGGCTGACAAATCCCGCGCAAAACGACCGGAACACCACCATGAGCCACGACATCACCACCGACCTCGTCACCCTGCGCGACTACTGGCGTTATGCCATCTCCCGCTTCAATGCCGCCGAACTCAGCTACGGCCACGGCACCCACACCGCCGTCGATGACGCCGCCTTCCTCGTGCTCGACAGCCTCGACCTGCCGATCGACACGCTCGATCCCTTCCTCGATGCAAAGCTGCTGCCTTCAGAGCGCCGCCTGCTCGCCGAGCGCATCGAGACGCGCGTCGCGACCCGCAAGCCCTCGGCCTATCTCACCGGCCGCTCCTACATCCAGGGCCTGCGCTTCTTCGTCGATGAGCGCGTGATCGTGCCGCGCTCGCATATCGGCGAGATCCTGTTCAACGAATATGGCGGCGAGTTCGGCTCGACCTTCCTGCCAGATCCCTTCGCGGTCGAAAGCGTGGTCGACATCTGCACCGGCTCCGGTTGCCTCGCCATCCTCGCCTCCCGCTTCTTCCCGCTCGCTGCCGTCGATGCCGTCGATCTCTCCGCCGATGCGCTGGAGGTCGCTGAAAAGAACCGCCAGGCCTATGGCCTCGAAGACCAGCTGACGCTGCACCAGGGCGATCTCTTTGCGCCGCTGTCAGGCCGCAAGTTCGACCTCATCATCACCAATCCGCCCTATGTCGATCACGAGGCGATGGACGCCTTCCCCGCCGAATACCGCGCCGAACCGGCCATGGCCCATGACGGCGGCGAGGACGGCCTCGATCTGGTACGCACGCTTCTGGCCGAAGCGCCGAAGCACCTGAACCCCGGCGGCGGCATGCTCTGCGAAATCGGCCGCGGCCGCGACATCCTCGAAGCCGAATTCCCCGACCTCGATTTCCTCTGGGTCGAAACGACAGAGGAAGAGGACGCGGTGTTCTGGATCTCAGCGGAAGCGCTCGGCGTGAAGGCCAAGAAGGGCAAGTGAGGCTAAGGCTTCACCAGGTGAAGGTTTCGACCCGATACCAGAAAAGATCGACGAGTGCGGCAAGCCCACTGTCAATCAAGTGGGCTGCAAGCCGTGAGGCGTCCTGCGCCAAAAGCAGGGCCAGAAAGCCGCTGAACATGGCCCAACCAACCGCGAGCCGCAGGTTGTGCAGGCTGTCGAGGCGGTAATAGCCCGCCTCGTCATATTCGGTCTTGAAGATCAAGTCGTGCCAACTGAAACCGTCGCTGATCGCGAGATCCATCATCGGCCGGTCCGACAGGCGATCCGGCAAGATGTTGAAAACGGCCCGCACCACATGGCCGAGTGCGCCCATCAGGGCAAAGATGCCGACCGCAACGACATAATGCCAGGTGGCCGCCTCGGGTAGTGTCTGCAGGTCAGGGCTCATGGCCGAAGTCTATGCCCGCAGACGTAATCAATTGGTTTTCAAGCGCGACGCGCTCACTCCTCCGGTTCCGCCGTAAACAACAGCGGCATGCCCGCCTCCTTGGCAAGGTCCATCGCCTCCGTCACCTTCGTCTCGGCAATTTCCCGCGTACACACCACGACCACCGCCGACCCGAACTTGTGCGCGGTCATCATCACGCGGTAGCCCGTCTCCTCGCTCATCCGGAAGACGACCTTGAGCACGATCGTCACGAACTCGCGCGGCGTATAGTCGTCATTGTGCAGGAGCACCTTGTAGAGCCGGGGCTTTTCCAGCTTCGGCTTGGTCACCGTCTTCGGCGTCAGCACTGTATCCTTCGCCATCATTCCTCCGGCAACTTATACCAAGTGTCGATGATAGGAACCGATAGGATCGGCTCGACCGGTCTTTCTGGCTAGGAGAGATCCGCAGAGCGATGCTTTCGCATCGGTCAAGGAACTCAACGACGCCAGAAGGGCCGGGAAGCCGACCGTAGGTGGCTTATTGCGGGCCTCTGGCTTTGTTGCGCTGCTTGGTCGATGCGCAAGCATCGCCCAGCGCACCGCGCCTAGCCAGAAACCCGCAATAAGCCATCCTTTCGGTCCCTATCATCGACACTTGGTATTACAGCCCTCTCAGGGCCGCAACACTTGACCATGACCCTCCTATACCCCATAGGCGTGGGCAACGAAAATCCATCCCGAGCAGGTATTCAGAGCCATGGGCTTCAAATGCGGTATCGTCGGGCTTCCGAATGTCGGCAAGTCCACACTCTTCAACGCGCTGACCAAGACGGCCGCCGCCCAGGCAGCCAACTATCCCTTCTGCACGATCGAGCCGAACACCGGTGAAGTGGCCGTTCCCGATCCGCGCATGAAGAAGCTGGCCGATATCGCGGGCTCCAAGGAAATCATCCCGACCCGCATCTCCTTCGTCGACATCGCCGGCCTCGTGCGCGGCGCGTCGAAGGGCGAAGGCCTCGGCAACAAGTTCCTCGCCAATATCCGCGAAGTCGATGCCGTGGTCCACGTGCTGCGCTGCTTCGAAGACGACGACATCACCCATGTCGAAGGCAAGATCGATCCGGTCGGCGACGCCGACACCATCGAGACCGAGCTGATGCTCGCCGACCTCGAGAGCCTGGAACGCCGCGTCGAACAGACCCGCAAGCGTGCCACCAGCAAGGACAAGGAGTCTGTCGCCCAGTTGCCGATCATGGAGCAGGTGGTCAAGCTGCTGAACGAAGGCAAGCCGGCCCGTCTTCTCCTGAAGACGCTGGCACCGGAAGAGATCGAGATCCTGAAGGGCCTCAACCTCCTGACCTCGCATCCGGTTCTCTATGTCTGCAACGTCGCCGAAGGTGATGCGGCAACCGGCAACAAGCACACTGAAGCCGTCGCCAAAATGGCCACCGAACAGGGCGCGGAATGCGTCATCATCTCGGCTGCGATCGAAGCTGAAGTCGCCCAGCTGCCGGAAGAGGAAGCGACCGAATTCCTCTCGGCCCTCGGCCTTGATGAAGCCGGCCTCGACCGCCTGATCCGCGCCGGTTACCACCTTCTCGACCTAATCACCTATTTCACGGTCGGCCCGAAGGAGACCCGCGCCTGGACCATCGTCCGTGGCACCAAAGCGCCCGCCGCCGCCGGCGTCATCCACACCGATTTCGAACGCGGCTTCATCCGCGCCTTTACCATCGCCTATGACGACTACATCGCCTTCAAGGGCGAAGTCGGCGCCAAGGAAGCCGGCAAGGGCCGCGACGAAGGCAAGGAATATGTCGTCAACGACGGCGACGTCATCCACTTCCGCTTCAACACGTGATGCCAACCACAGGCGCCCTTCGCAGGGCGCTTTTTTTCTGCCTACAAAACATGTTCATTCTTGAACATAATGGGCGAGATCCTGCATATTGTGGGCAAACGAGGACGCAGATGACCGCAACAGAAAAGCTTCACTACGAGGATTTCACGCAAGGCAGAAGCTTCGCGCTCGGGCCGCGTCTGGTGACGGCGGAAGAAATCATCGAATTCGCGACCGAATTCGATCCGCAGCCCATGCATCTCTCGGAGGAAGCCGGCAAGGCGAGCATTCTCGGCGGTCTCTCCGCCTCCGGCTGGCACACGTCCAGCCTCTTCATGCGCCTGATGATCGACGCCTATGTGCTCA
>JARXAK010000231.1 GCA_029865885.1 Rhizobium sp.
GCGCTGCAATGCGTGCCGGAATCTCCCTTCACACTCTGCGCCCGGACGAGGTTTCGCACGCCACGGACCAACTGTTCGAAGGCCGCCCGTTCACCGAGGACGACAAGCTCGACGAGGTGAACCTGCACGATGACGAGATCGCTTACGATCCGCTCCACGACGGCTACGTTGGCCCCCAGGGCGGTGTGTTCGCCGGTCCTCCGACCAGCCAGCAGACGCAGAACACCGGACCGGAAGTGGATGCCCGTTCCGGCGACAATGACGACGAACCTTCGCAGTTTGGAGATATCGAATGACTGACGCCAGCATCGCCATGAGCGCGCCTATTGTGAGCAAGTCGGATCGCAAGCTTCATCTGCAAAAGCTTTACCTGCGCTACGCAAAGTATCACGAGGTCAGCGAGCACCTTGATGGCATGATCAGAAATGCCAAAGCCTGCCGGGAAGGTGGCGGCTTCAAGGAACGTGCACTTTTCGTAATTGGCGAGTCGAATACCGGCAAATCGCGCATGCTGGAGGAGCTGTTCCGAGAGAAAGCGAACTTTCAGCCGTACCAAGATGAGGAGGGCGAATGGGTACGCCCTATGATCAGTATTGAAGCGCCGTCGCCCTGCAGTTCCAGGGAACTTGCACTCAAAGTCCTCAAGGAACTTGGCGCTGTCGTTCGTAACAAACGAATTAGCAATCCGGAGCTGTACGATTTCCTGAAAGATCAGTTGCGTGATCAGAGGGTGGAGTATCTGCATATCGATGAAATGCAGGACACGGTTCTCCACAACACGGAGTTCGCCATCAAGTCCGTACAGAGCGATGTGAAGAGCCTCCTTCAGATCAAGAACTGGCCCCTGCATGCCATCTTCTCCGGCGTGACCGATCTGGAAAAATTCATCCAGGGAGGCGATGGCCAGATCGGCAACCGCTCAAACACTATTCGCCTCGAACTCTTGAAGGACCCGAGGGACCTGAGGGCGGCCGAACAGATTTTGTCCAACATCGTCGTAAAACACGCAGGCCTTGAACCCGGCTGGGCTGAAAAGGACGAGCTTCCCGCGCGCCTCATACTGGCGGGGCAAGGACGCTTCGGCACGATCTGCGACGACGTCAAGAAAGCCTGCTTTGCCGCGATTGACGCTGATCGCAGCAAGGTCACGCTGTCTGATTTTGAAGCCGTTTACCAGGTCCGCAAGGCATGCCTGCGTGAGGACAATCCCTTCCGTGGGAATAAATGGCGGGACATCGTGCCCCCAAATGCCCTCGCCGACCTTCGCAAACCTGTTGCCAAACGAAAGAAGTGACGATGCTCGGTTCAAAGCTCGCCCGCCAGATCGCTCTCCACGACGATGAGTGCCAGGTAATGTTTGCCTCTAGGCTGGCAAAGGCCAATGGCTACTGCGACTTGGACGAGTTCTGCTGGATGACGAACGTCCCTGTGTCGCGGCTGCAAACCATGGATGAGGAGACCGCAGACCTGTTAGCGACTTGGTCTGGTGTAACCGCTGGCCGTTTCCAAAGGTTTGCACTGACCGGTCGCAACCTGACGACATTTGGGGACGCAACTGTCCGGCGGTCACAGTTGGAAATGGCTGGCCTCCGTGTCTGCCGCCATTGTCTGCTGAATGACTTGGGCACCGGTCAAGGACGCACTGTGACACGCCCTTATGCAAGAGCCACATGGCGTTGGAGGGTGATTGGCACATGCCCAGAACACGGCTGTGACCTAGAGGCCATCCCCGCTTGCGATCTCACCGCATGGATCGCGCGACGCGGCGATGCACTCGCGGCAAATCTGCCGGAAGTTCGCAAACCCGAACCCGTCGATGTGTATTTTGCTGGCCGGGTCATCGGTGGTGCAAAAACATCGGAGTTTCTGGACGAACTTCCGGCATATGTGGCTGCCGAGTTCTGCACTGTCATCGGCCATATCAATGAATTTGCACAGACGACTGGTGTTCGAAGTCGCGTTCCAGACGGCTTCAAGAACACATCATGCCGCCGAGAGGGGTATAGGATTGCCAGAGAGGGCCGAGCCTCGATTCTGTCTTTTCTTTCCACTCATGTCAGCACCGTAGTTGAAGACGTCTCGGATTTCACAGATGTCTACGGTGCCGCACGTCGCTGGTTGCGGAAGTTCGTCACGGACGCGGATTACCGCGCTGTTGTGGAGCTGTTCCAGCATCACGCCGAACAGCATATTCCGATGGCAGTCGGCGACGTTTTCCTCACTGAGGTAAAGGAACGCCTGGTCCACACGATTCAGTCAGCAGCCGTCGAGTATCAGATCACACCTGCTCGGGTGAAAAGTGTCGCAGAGAAGCAGGGTTTTACGACGACCAATCCGGACGGGAGTGTACGCGCCTCTCGCGTATTTCCGCGCGGTGCCTTGCACGAATATCTTGTTCTTGAGAGCCAGCTTCTCACGACCACCGAGGCAGCTAATACCTTGGGGTGCAGTTGGCATTTTCTCGACATTCTCCTCACTCAGGAACACTTGCCGTACCACTTGAACTCGGAGGAGTGCGCGCGGGTGTATCGCCGTATCAAGCGTGCCAGCGTAGACAATCTGATCGCCTGGCTCACCCTGAGAAAGGAACAGATGAGCAACGATGGGCTAGTCTCTATCCCTAAGGCAACGGCCATTTGTCACTGCAAAACGCCCGAAATCATTTCTCTGATTTTTACCGGCACCCTGAAAAGGGTTTCATGGTCTGGCACGGAACTGCAGCTCAGGAATCTGCTGGTCGATCCAGTTGAAGTGCTCCAGCATGTCGCTCTTGAAGGCCCCGGAGCCTTCATGGATGTAGCAGCCTTGGAGAAGGCGTTGCGCACCACGACAGCGACCGTAGAGGAGCTTATCAAGCTTCAGTTTCTGCAAGTGCAGATGCGACCTCATCCTCGAACGCGGGTCCATCAACGTTTCGTCCATCCGCTCGACGTCGAGGGGTTTGTGTCGAAACATGTCTCATTGAGCGCCATGGCACGCGAGAACGGCAGGCAGATCGCAAGTTTGAAAAAGGCATTAGATAAAGAAGGCATCAAGCCGATCTTTGAACCTACCGGTAAGATTGCCAGGTTCTATCGCCGATCTGATGTGCGGCGTCTTGGATTGGCGTGACACACATTTGATACACAGCACACAAAACCCGCTAACGCGGGTTTTTCTTTGCCTGTGATGCTATTCCGGCCACCGATAACCGCACTTTCTGCAACGGACAGGTGAACGATTTCCCTTCGGAATCCCAGCCAACCTGGGCTTTTTTAATGACCAGGGACAAACCTTAGGGGCCGCACCAAAGCACCACCGAATTCGAAGGGTTTTTAGATTTGGAATGGTGCTGCTAGAGAGATTTGAACTCTCGGCCTCTCCCTTACCAAGGGAGTGCTCTACCCCTGAGCTATAGCAGCATCTGGCGGGCGACGTCTTTGGTCTGCCCGGAACGAGGCGCCTATTGCCACAGAGTTTTGGGGAGCGCAAGCCGTAAAGCGATTGTGCGGCCAAGTTTTATGAGGAGGGCGAAGGGGACTTTTCGATTTTTGTTCGATCGGTTATCACCCGCTGATGACGAATGACCCGGAAAACAAGGGCGAAGCGGACGACGGCGCCATCGAGGCCGCCCGGCTTGCCGATCGTGGAAAACGTGGACTGTCCGATGCCGAAGAACGGCGGCGGGAGCGGGCTGCGGCCAAGCTGCGCGAAAATCTCGCGCGCCGAAAGCTGCAGGCGCGGGCCCGCCGGGCCGGAGAAGCGGAAGATGGTGTCGGTTTGCCGGCCGCGCATTCGCCGCCATCTGCGTTGGGTTTGGAAGGCGAGGCCGTAAAACTCTCAGCGGACGAAGGCAGCCCTGCCGCAAATTCGTCCAAACCCGGTGATTAACCGAGCGTTGCGGCTTCAATTGAACCGCTCGTGGTTTTCGTCTAAAGAGCCAGCCTCGCCGGATTGGCTACCCCTCACACCTTCTTCAGGAAAGGCGGGCACTTCTTGCCCGTATCGCAGGCTCTCATGGATCGCATCAGGATTGTTGGTGGCAATGCGTTGAACGGGATCATCCCGATCTCGGGCGCCAAAAACGCAGCGCTGCCCCTGATGATCGCCTCGCTGCTGACGTCGGACACGCTGACGCTGGAAAACGTGCCGCATCTCGCAGACGTCGAAGGTCTGATCCGCATTCTCGGCAATCATGGCGTCGATATCGCCGTCAACGGCCGCCGCGAACATCAGGACGGTTCCTATTCGCGGACCATTCATTTCACCTGCCGCACGGTTGCCGATACGACGGCACCCTATGAGCTCGTCTCGAAGATGCGCGCCAGCTTCTGGGTCATTGGCCCGCTGCTCGCCCGCGAAGGCCAGGCCCGCGTTTCGCTGCCCGGTGGCTGCGCCATCGGCACGCGCCCGGTCGACCTCTTCATCGAAGGCCTCGCAGCACTTGGCGCCGAGATGGAAATCGACGGCGGTTACATCAATGCCAAGGCCCCGAAGGGCGGCCTGATTGGCGCGCGCTATACCTTCCCCAAGGTCTCCGTCGGCGCGACCCATGTCATGCTGATGGCAGCCTCGCTTGCCCGCGGCACGACCGTAATCGGCAATGCGGCGCGCGAGCCTGAAGTCGTCGATCTCGCCAACTGCCTGATCGCCATGGGCGCCAAGATTTCAGGCGCCGGCACCTCGACCATCACCATCGAAGGCGTGACCAGCCTTTCCGGCGCCCGCCACCGCGTCCTGCCCGACCGCATCGAGACCGGCACCTATGCCATGGCGGTTGCCATGACTGGCGGTGATGTGACTTTGGCCGGCACCGACATGACGCTGCTCGATACGGCGGTCGAAGCCATTCGCCGCGCCGGGGCCGAAGTGTCCGCTGTCGAGGGCGGTATCCGCGTCATCGGTCATGGCGATCAAATCCGCCCGGTGGATATCGTCACCGAACCCTTCCCGGGCTTTCCGACCGACCTGCAGGCGCAGTTCATGGGTCTGATGACCCGCGCCCACGGCGTTTCGCATGTGACTGAAACGATCTTCGAAAACCGTTTCATGCATGTGCAGGAACTGGCGCGCCTTGGCGCCAAGATCACGCTGTCGGGCCAGACCGCCCGCATCGAGGGCGTAACGCGCCTGCGCGGCGCGCCTGTGATGGCGACCGATCTGCGCGCCTCGGTCTCGCTGGTCATCGGGGGGCTTGCCGCCGAGGGTGAGACCATGGTGTCCCGCGTCTATCATCTCGATCGCGGCTTCGAGCGGCTGGAAGAGAAGCTCACCCGTTGTGGCGCGATTATCGAGCGCATCAGCGGCTGATCGACGTCGAGCGGTCTTTGCGGCGGGATGGGGCGAAAAGTCTTTTTGTCCCGTTGCCACTGGACAAGCCGCAACCTATGTCGAAAACATGAAATTCGACAGTGAGGCCGTCTTCGGATGGCACGGTGAGGTGACATGACGGACTTGAAGCTTCTGGCGCTCGATGCCGATGATCTCGCGATCATCTCGGCCCATATGCAGGATGCCGTGTTCAAGGTCGGCGATTTGAGTTTTTCGGCCCGGTCCGGACTGTTTTCGCTCGCCGCCAACCGTTTCGTTTGGGAAAAGGCGGCGCGTGCGTCGAAGAGCTTTGAGCGTCGCCGTGCGGGCCTGAGCTTCAAGCGCGTCGAAGCGGTCCGCTCGATCGGCTTCGATCGCAGCCGTGCCGACGAGGTGATGAGCCTGCTCGCCATCCGCTACCTTCCGAAAGGGGAGGGGCCGGATGGTGTCGTCGAACTGTTGCTCGCCGGCGGCGGTACCGTCGCGCTTGAGGTGGAATGCATCGAGGCCCAACTCGCCGATACCGGCGGTGCCTGGGAAACGATGACGCGGCCGGAACACGAGGCAGGCTGACAAGGCTTGAGGCTCGCGCTGTTGGCGCGGCTTGATTGAATTTGAGAATGCTTGAGAGGGAAATACGGGGCGTGGCAATCTGGCTGGATCAGGCATCGGGAGATTTCGAGGCGCGTTTCGCGGCCTTCCTGACGACCAAGCGTGAAGTGTCCGACGACGTCAATGACGTCGTGCGCAAGATCATTGATGACGTGCGGACCCGTGGTGACGCGGCCCTTGCCGACTATTCCAAACGCTTCGATGGCGTGGATTTCTCGACTGTTTCCATGCGGGTGACCGATGAGGAGATCGCCTCGGCACTCGCCTCGACGTCACCGGAGCTCATCGACGCGCTGAAGCTGGCAGCCGAACGCATCGAGCGCCATCACGCCCGCCAGATGCCGAAGGACGATATCTACGAAGATGCGATCGGCGTCGGCCTCGGGTCGCGCTGGACGGCCATCGATGCCGTTGGCCTTTACGTGCCGGGCGGCACCGCCAGCTATCCGAGTTCGGTGTTAATGAATGCGCTGCCGGCCAAGGTGGCCGGCGTCCCGCGCGTCGTCATGGTCGTGCCGGCAACGGGCGGCGCCATCAATCCGACGGTTCTGGCCGCTGCCAGCATCGCCGGCGTCACCGAGATCTACCGCATCGGCGGCGCCCAGGCGGTGGCAGCCCTTGCCTATGGCACCGAGACCATCGCCCCCGTTGCCAAGATCGTCGGCCCGGGCAATGCCTATGTCGCTGCCGCCAAGCGTCAGGTCTTCGGCACCGTCGGCATCGACATGATCGCCGGCCCCTCGGAAGTGCTTGTCATTGCCGACAAGGACAATGATCCGGACTGGCTGGCCGCCGATCTGCTCGCCCAGGCCGAACACGATCCGGGTGCCCAGTCGATCGTCATCACCGACGACCATGCGCTGGGCGAAGCCGTCGAAGCCGCCGTCGAGCGGCAGCTGAAAACCCTGCCCCGCGCCGAGACGGCGTCTGCCAGCTGGCGCGATTTTGGCGCGATCATCACGGTCGAGAAGCTTGAGGACAGTATCCCGCTTGCGAACCGCATTGCAGCCGAACACCTCGAGCTTGCCGTCGATGATCCCGAGCCGCTGATATCAGGCATCCGCAATGCCGGAGCAATCTTCGTCGGCCGCCACACGCCTGAGGTCATCGGCGATTATGTCGGCGGGTCCAATCACGTCCTGCCCACGGCGCGCTCGGCCCGCTTCTCTTCGGGGCTCTCGGTGCTCGATTACGTCAAGCGCACCTCGATCCTGCGCCTCGGTCCCGACCAGTTGCGGAAGCTTGCACCCGCCGCCATTGCGCTGGCAAAGTCGGAAGGGCTCGAAGCCCATGCGCGCTCCGTCGCCATCCGTCTCAATCTCGGGGACTAGCCGATGGCAGCGGGCGACTTCCGGCTCTCAGATGTCGTGTTGGACGAGACCATCGGGCGCTCGACCCCCGATGTTGAGCATGAGCGGGCGGTCGCCATCTTCGATCTCATCGAGGAAAACACCTTCGAGCCCGCAGGCCATCCCGGTGGCCCCTACAAGCTGTTCCTGTCTCTGATGGATCGCAAGCTCGTCTTCTCGATCAAGACGGAGGCCGGCGATGACGTCGCCGTCCACATCCTGTCTCTGACGCCGCTGCAGCGGATCATCAAGGACTACTTCATGATCTGCGAAAGCTATTATGAAGCGATCCGCTCCTCGACCCCCTCGCAGATCGAGGCGATCGACATGGGGCGTCGCGGCATCCACAATGACGGTTCCCAGACGCTGATGGACAGGCTCTCGGGCAAGATCAAGATCGATTTCGACACCGCCCGTCGTCTGTTCACCTTGGTCTGTGTGCTCTATTGGCGGGGCTAGACGGAATGGAGAAGGGCGGGACAGACAGCCGCCGTTCGCCTCGACCGGGGGCGATCCTCTTCATGTGTGGCCAGAACGTCATTCGAAGCCCCATGGCCGAGGCGATTGCAAAGCAGGGACTTCCAGCCGGCACCTGGGTCGCCTCAGCCGGCGTGAAGAAAGGCGAGCGCGATCCCTTCGTCGATGTGGTGCTGGACGAAGTCGGCCTATCGCTTGGCCGCCGCCAGCCCCAGACGCTGGAAGACATGGCCGATGACTTCTTCGATCTCGTCGTGACCCTGACGCCAGAGGCCCATCACGCTGCACTCGAACTGACCCGGCATTCCGCCGTCGAGGTCGAATACTGGCCGATGCCGGACCCGACGGTCGAGACCGGCAGCCGCGAGCAGCGGCTTTCCGCCTATCGCGACGTGCGGGATCGTTTGACGAAGTTGATCCGTGAAAGACTGGTGCTGGTCCCGGATTAGGGCCGTTTTTGCCCCTCTTGAAACAAATCACAAAAGCCGAATCTACAAGGTTCACAAATGCCGGGCGATTGTGTAGTTTCCGCCCACATTTTAAGGGGCCCTCAGCGCGCCCCGCTTCAAAACCCCAGGAAAGACAACCACTCTATGGCTAAAGAAGAAGTCCTCGAATTCCCCGGCGTCGTTACCGAACTGCTGCCGAATGCCACCTTCCGCGTTAAGCTCGAAAACGAACACGAAATCATCGCCCACACCGCTGGCCGCATGCGCAAGAACCGCATCCGCGTTCTCGCCGGCGACAAGGTCCTGGTCGAGATGACCCCGTATGACCTGACCAAGGGCCGGATCACCTATCGCTTCAAGTAAGCCTTAGGCCCAAGACCTGAAGGCTTGAGGAGCGCGTTCGGATGGAACTGAGACAGAAGCTGATTTTGGCCTCCGGGTCGCCGCGCCGCGTGGATCTCCTGAAGCAGGCCGGCATTGAGCCCGCACGCCTGATGCCGATGGATCTCGACGAGACGCCGAAGAAATCCGAACATCCGCGCTCGCTCGCCCGCCGCCTGTCCCCCGACAAGGCCAGGGAAGCCCACCAGCAGGTGCGCAAGGACCTCACCTGGAACGACAGCTACATCATTGCTGCCGATACCGTGGTGGCCGTCGGTCGTCGCATCCTGCCCAAGGCGGAGCTGATGCAGGAGGCCTCCTCGGCGCTGCATCTCTTGTCCGGCCGCAGCCACTGGGTCTTTACCGGCGTCTGCCTGATCGCGCCCGACGGCAAGCTGCGCCAGAAGATCGTCGAGACCAAGGTGCGCTTCAAGCGCCTCTCCGGTTACGACATCGAATGCTACCTGGCCTCCGGCGAATGGCGCGGCAAGGCCGGCGCCTATGCCATCCAGGGCATTGCCGGCAGCTTCGTCCAGAAGATCGTCGGCTCCTACACCAATGTCGTTGGTCTGCCGCTCTTTGAGACGCTGCAGATGCTCTCCGGCGAGGGCTATGACGTGCATACCGGCTGGACGGAGGGCTGACCGTGGCAGACGGAGGAGAACAGCGGACCGCCAAGGTCGAGCCGCTGCGCAAGGCGCGGCCTTGTCCCGAATGCCGTCGTCCGTCGACGCGCGACAACTATCCCTTCTGCTCCGACCGCTGTCGGAACCTGGATCTCTCGCGCTGGCTGAAAGGCTCCTATGCCATACCGGTCGCCGACGACGAGTCCAAGGCCGACGACGACTACCGCGACTGATGGATTTGCAGGCCGCAAAGCCGGTCTGCAACCGCTCGCGATCCCCTTGTTCTCGTTCACCTTTTAGCGATTTTCACATCTTCTTCAAAAAAGTGGCCGAAGGTGCTGGACATGGCCGAACAAGATGTTATAACCCCGCTCGCTCCCGGGGAAATGCCCCGGCGGTCTTGAAAAAAGACCGGCAGGCTTTTAAAACAAGCCGAGATGCCCGGATAGCTCAGTTGGTAGAGCAGCGGATTGAAAATCCGCGTGTCGGTGGTTCAAATCCGCCTCCGGGCACCATTTTTATTCAGCAAGTTCAATGCGATGTGGTGCAAGTGCCTGGTGGGCGCTCCGGCTTGAAATGCGCTTGGGTGTCATTCTGGGTATCAGGTGTGTGCGCCGGATCTAACGCCCCCAACGTTGCTGCATGTCTGTCGGATACGTCATCGAAAAGTATCTATCTTTCGCTGGGTCAAACGGTAGGAAAACATGCGTGGGAAGTTCCCAATCTGCGTTTCCGTTAGCAACTTGCTGAGCAAACTGTAAAATCTGCCACTTAGCGAGCGCTCGATACCATGCCGTATTCCGAGCTGTGATATCCGCATGCCATGCATTTGCGACTACATTCATTTCATTGGTGGCTTTCTGTAACGCTTCTTCGCGTTCTGAGGCCGTGAGGTTCTCTACGATGTATCCGATGACACCATAGTCTAGTTCGGAAACTGCCATCCAAGTCAGATGGTTGTCTTGCTTTGGCGCATCGAAATTCCAATCCATCCAATGCTGGTAGACCAGTGACCATAACTGCTTGCGTTCTTCTAAATCGGCAACTCTTGCAAATGCCGCGATACAATCGGTTGTGGCCTCTCGGCATTCGCCGTGAGACGCGTTGAGCTCAATCGCTTCAATGCAGGCTGATTTTGCCTCAATAGAGGCGCCATTCAGACTGTATCCCAAGGCTGCCTGCAGCACTTCTGTCCGAACGGGATAGCGGTTAAGGGCTCTCATCCATTTCCGCCACTCCCCTGCATCCTGCTGAACATCTTTGAATAGTGCTGCAAGAGCTTCCAACGTTTCTTCCGAAAGCGTTTCATTTCGAGGGTGGTTGAATGCAAGACTCTGAACCAGGGCAAATCTGCCACGGTTCGATTTCAGAGTCCGACCAATCCTGCCGATCTGATGCGAAGTCATAGCGCCCGCTACGCAAATTATAAGCAAAATTGAACCGAACTGGTCGACCGCCAAGCCGAGTGCATATTCCCCCTTGTTTGTGGTGCACAAACAGGTGGTCGCCTCGGCTAGGTAGTGGTCAGGGTAAACAGAGGAGGCAACCGTCCTCCATAGAGACTCAATTGTGGGCCAATCAGCGTCTTTGTCGGCCTGAACAAAAGCATCAACAGCTTCTCGTTCCCAAATAGGTTCGGCCTTCCCTCCAGAACTGAACTCGGAGTGTGTTGTTCCTATAAGCGCTGCCATACTCGCGAACAGATTGTCACTGAGAAAGGCAACTGGAATACGCTCCCAGATTGGCTTATCAAATAAAAACGCGCGCGAAACGCTGAGAATTGCTGCAAGCTTCGGCAAATCAGGTTTTTGCTGCTTGCATGCCTTGAGCTCGTTCAGCAACCATGCCAATCGATCCACCCAGATTGCTTTATCATTTGCTGTCAACGGCTGTCTGGAATGGCGATAGCTGTAGATTGCCCCAAGGTCCAACTGATAAGCTTCCGAAAGGGCCTGTCGCTGGCTATCCCCTTCAAGCACAAATGGGTTATTCAAGGACGATAGTACTTTGATGATATTTTTCGGTCCTACGGGATCCGGAACCGTCTCAGAGGTTGCTATCAACTCACCCCAGTCTAGTTGTGTGGACATTACGGCTGCTTCCAGACGAGATTTGTTGGCTGATCGACGGCATCCCATAGTTCCAGAAAGGCATCGTGGATCAGTTGCCCGTTATCGGCTTCCTGTAAAATGTGATGTGCTTTCCCAAGCCCGTTGACCGAAGTTCCCAAGGACCACGCTCTCGCGCCGTTTTCGAGATATGGAAATATGATAAAGCGGTCATGGAAGTCCCACCCGTTATTTCCGTCGCTCGAACGAAATTCGATTTTTAAGCCGTGGAAATTGCTCCTTAGGTTCTGCAAGAGGGCCGCATATGTCGCTTTTAATGCCTCTTTCGTGGTTGTTGAGCCTGCGGGCGTTTTTAGTGCTGTAATAGCGCGCATTTCGGAGCCAAAGTTCTTGTTGTAAAACAATGTGTCAATTACATCTTGCGGCGCAAGAAACGGATCCCACAGCCACACTCCTTTGAATCCGAATTGGTCGATAAGACCCCTGACGTCGCTTAAGGCTCTGCTTCGCTCCGTCGCGGCACCATGTTGCTTGGGATTGTATTGGACAAAGCGCCTTTGTTCAGTCAGCCTCGTTCGTTCCTCTTTGTAAATTCGGTTGCGCACTGGACGACGGATATCTGATGCGCTCGTATCACCAACGATAGACTGGGTGTCATGCCCGACCAGTTGGACCCTCATATCTTGGAGATTTGAATCATAGGCGTTCGATTGAAAAACACGGGGCTCATGCCGCACCAAGCCCATACCGAAGCTGACGGTATTTATAAATGCGGTTTCGTCAGTTGCGCTTAGGAGGATATTATTCTGAGGGTCCCATATATGGCCGCGAAATGTCCCTATGCCTGCGTCAGGAGCTATGATCGCCTCACCGTCTGTAATGTTCATGGAGCCAAAACCCAATATGGTTTCGTCGTAAACCACCTCAACGGTCGCATTCAAATTTCGAGGAGTTGCTTTCGGATGCCAAGCGACTTCCACTGCGTACTCGCCGCCTCTCCGTCCAAATCGACTTTGAATTACCTCAACGGGGAGCTGTATCGTAACCCCTCCTAGCCTGTCGGCCAGCTTTCCAATGTGTAGAGGTATAGCAGTCGATATTTTTTCGGACAGGTCGAGCAAAGATGTCGATTTGCTCAGCAAGGGCGCCAAGCCCGTTTTCAACGGATCGATGAGTTCAAATACGAGGCTTCCATTGCCGAAATTGTTTTTCAGAACTCTATTATACGGAATGTCGTTTAGGGAATTTGCTGGTACAAACTGTCGTTGTAGCGGCGTGAGTTTCCCCACCCAAACTGGCAGAGAGGCTGGTAGCCATGTCCCCTCCGACTTTAAGACGTTTAGGCTTTCCAAGAGCTTGGGGATTGAGAGCATTTGTCGATGTAAACCGAAGCTCCACCCCTTTAGCGAATTGAGTGCGATGCGCTTGGTGAGGAAACCTGTCTCAAGCACGCTCAATCCGTCATCCCCGGCGATTGCAAGGGTGAAGAGATTTATCGGAGTTCTTGAATTTGGAGGATAGCCAAGAATTTCGAGTAGTTCGAACTGGGTGAAAAAACCGACGATGCCGTCTTGCAATAGTGTTTCGAGTTCTGGCCACATAGTCGGTCTCGCAGCATGCTTCTAATATCGCGAGACTGACTATGCGCTTTTGTCGTGATTCTGTCGATGTTGGTTGCAACTAAAGATAAATCCGGGGGCGTCTGTGTGAAAGTCCTCTTCCGCAGGATGCTGCATTCATTTTCCGACGAACAGTTCCCTTGCTTCTTTCTCGCCCGCTGACCCTTTGAGCCACTGCCAAGGTGAGCGCGGCTTGTGCGACTTTGCCAGCTCCGGGTACTTCTTCGGGTCGCGGGTGGCATCGCGCAGGCGTTCGCGTGCCTCCTTCGGATCGATCTTCAGCTCGGCGCACAGCGCCTTGAGGGTGATGATTTCGGGGGCCTTGTCGGTCATGATCGTCTCCTTCGGTTCAAGACGATCTTTTCATTAAGACAAGGTCTGAGCGGCTGTCAGGGAAAATCCCGTATCCTTCTGATCATTCGAGTTTGGACAGGAGCCTGTCGAGCAGCACCGTCGGATTGCTGCCCATAGCCTTCACCAGCGTCGCAAACTCCAGCACGTCTATCCGCCGTTCCGCGCCTTCGACCTTGGCCACATAGGATTGCGGTTTGCCGAGCCTGTCGGCCACCTGCTGTTGGGTCAATTGAGCCGCGCGACGTGTCTCCACGAGGAGTTCGACGAGACGCTCGTACTCGGGTGTGTGGGTGGATTTGGTCACGCGCTCCGACGTCCAAGAAATTCCGGAGCAAGTGGAATAATCCCGATTTAGAATTATCCCATTTAGGGATATTATGCTGCATATCCTCGGTGGAGTGCAGCAATGGAACTTCTGACTTCAAGCTATGCGCCGTTTATCGGCATCGCCGCTTTTGCCGCTGGCGCATTCCTTTCCGTCGAATGGCAAGGCCGCATTCGCCCTATGCTCATCCCGCGCGCCGAGATCGAGCAGCTGGCGGATGACCTGTTCGACAAGCACGGGGACCGCGCTGAAGAATTTGCCGCGATGGAAGAGGACCGCGCTTGGCGCTATTCGCAGAACTTCGAGCAAGGCAAATGGCGGCGGGTGCGCAAGGTACTGGAACGTCGCAGCCGTCTTTAACTGACCGGCAGACCGTGCGGACTATGCGCACGCGGCCGCGTTACATCGGCGCCGGAAACATCGCCGTGTCGCTCACTGGTGAGCCAGGACGCGCCGTCGGCACGTTACGCGGTGTAGCGACATGCTTCAGCCGATCAACGGCCCTCAGAGGTCAAATTCAACGATTTCCGCGACAGCATTTCACCCAATTGACACCCAGGAGACGTGCTGGTCCTCTTTCATCAAGCCGTCACCCTTGTATTCGTTGGCCAATTCGCTTGGTCCGGTGGGCCGACACGTTGATCAATTATCCCAGTGTCGGTCCGGTGACGTTTCCCGCACGTCTCGACCTGTTGATGCTGGCGAAAGCCAGAAGACCGACCGGCTCCATGCAGCTGCAGGTATGGGGGAGGGCGTTTTTTATTTGCGACCTCGCTTAGCGTAGATCAGAAGGGTTACATGTTGCCGAGATTTCGAGCCTATAGCCGATACGAGGCGCATTTCGATTTTTTGGGGAGTGGGGGATGGCAACGGAAGCAAGCTTACTCGGCGCGGCGGGTGAACACTTTATCATGTGCGAGCTTTTGCGACGGGGCTACATCGCGGCGCTCGCACCTCAGGGTGTTCCCAATACCGACATAGTCGTAACAGACCCGACCGGCGATAGGCTTTGCACGATCCAAGTGAAGTCACGTCGAGACATCGGATCCGATGGTGGCTGGCATATGAAAGCCAAACACGAAGAGATCGTAGGCGAGCGGCTTTTCTATTGCTTCGTGGACTTCGGTAAATCACCGCAGGACAGGCCTGCTGTGTTCGTGATGCCGAGCGCGATCTGCGCGAAGGTTCTGGCCGAGTCACATGCGGCGTGGCTTTCAAATCCGGGTAAAGGTGGTCATCAGAGAAAGCAAACTCCTATGCGGCGCATGGTGCCGGACTACGAGTCCGCTTTCAGGCCGCTCGCCAATCCCTATCCGAAGGGATGGATGGAGCCATATCGTGATGCATGGCATCTACTCGGCCTCGCGAAAGAAGCCGAGTAGGTGTCAAGCGTCAATTAGTTTTCGTGCGCGGGATGATGTCAAACGGCATCCTGCCACTTTTCATGATGGGTTCGTACTTTTCGATGTGCCCCTTGATCGTCATCGCATGTTTGAACGCAAGGTCACTCCGCGAATACGTCTCGAAGCCGTGGATGGCGGACCATACCCCGACGACTTCCAGCAGGGCCTCGACGACGTCGGTATTTTTCACACAGGTCCTGCCTCCGTCGTCGGCATTCAAGGTTTGCCAAATTGCTGCTTGGATTGCGCCCTTCAGAGCGGGCTGCTTCTTGGTGTTGCTGTTCATGCTTGTCTCCTTTTGTGGACATCCCAAGCTTAGAAACTTGAACAGCAAGCGTCCCGGTATGGTTTGAAACGGCTCGCGCCGTAGAATGAGGACCTGGGAGGTAATGCAGTTGTTCAGAACAATCGTATGTAAATATTTTTGAGAGACTGCTTATGCCTTCGTGCCGCCGATCGACCGGAAACACGCAAGCAATTCACTTGTTCAAAATTCATGTACATGAGGGAGTTTTGAACAAGTGCACGCGAAAGCGCCCGCCAAATGAGGCAGGCGCTGGTAATGTTGCCCGGGATGCTACGGTAGCGACCACATGGAGCGTCCGGACTTTCCGCGCCGCTTGACGATGTTCATGTCATCAGCCGCACGTCTCAGCGTTTCGGGCGTTATCGATCGGGTTGACGCCATTTGGTCCAGCTTGTTCTTCTCCACCGGCCCCTTGGATAAGGTTTCACGCAAGAAGTCCTTGGCGAAGTCGCGTTCTTCGCTGGGCCTGCCGATCGTGCCAGGTGGTTTTGCGAGAAGATCGTCCTCGCTGAGGTCTGGATCGGCGTCGTGCCATATCACAACAGGCGGACGACCCTTTTCCTGGCTGCGCAATTCAAAGACAAGGGTGGGCCCCTTTTCCGAGTAGTTTGCCTTTGCATGTGCAATGGCGCGTTTTGTCGGGTCATGGGGATGTATGCCCAAGATGAGCCCAGAACGAACCCGCGCCGAGATAGCAATCGAACCGATACCTTGATGCATCGCATTGTCCGCCTTGGCCTTACGCAAATGTCGTACGATCAGGATAGAGACATCATATTCGCGGGCAATGAGGTCCAGCTCGACCATGAAGCGCATGGTGTCGTTGGCTTTGTTTCCGTCGGTGTCCGCATCCATGTAGGCGATGATGGGATCAATCACCACCAGCGCGGGCCGATGGGCTTCGATCTCCTGCCGCAACATCATCATGCCGTTGGTATCAAGGGAAAAGACCTTTTCCTGATAGCGAACCTTCGAGATATCAGCCCCGTTTTCGACGAGCCGGGGTTTCAGTACTCGTGCCGGATCGTCCTCAGCCGACAGAAACAAGACGCCTCCCTCTTCGATAGTCGTGAGAAAAGGCGGCGGTTTGCCGGTTGTTACAGCCGCCGCCAGTGCAGCGGTGAAGGTCGATTTGCCTTGCCCCATGTTTCCGTCAAGCACGGTGGTCGCCCCCTTCACAATATAGGGATAAGCAAGGAACTGAACCTCTTGCTCCTCAACATCGGCTAGGCTGCCGAAAGCGTTTTCGAATCCAGCCTCGTAGTTGCTAACGCTGCGGGCGATGTCCGCAACCTCCTCGTCATCTAGCGGTGGGCTGCATATCACGCGATTCACGGTGGCGAGCACCCGCTCAAGGGCCGAGCCGCTCAGGCCTTTAAACCTGAAGTACCCCGCGTAGCTCGTGAGCGCGTTGTTGCGGCCGCCCTTGGTAACGCTTCCAGGCATCTCGAAGCTCGCCGTCCTTGACTGCTTTGGCTTCAAAATATCAAGGAAAGTCGGTGGCAACCTAGCAATCTTCCCAACGTTTCCGAGCTTCATGTGGTATTGCTTGCCGGAGTGATGCCTGCTGGGCGGAACGACAATATAGCCGCTTTTACCGTCCTTGATGTCGATTCCTTCGAGCCTCATCTTTTTCTTGGGCAGTGGCCGATCGATCCTAAAGTAGTGATGCGTGCCACGACCGGTCCTCACTGTTGCGGTGTTCGGCAGATTGAGGGTTTCATATGTCTTTCTCCCTTTTGGGCCATCGACATCGAGCACGAGGATGTTTTCGGGCAGGACCACGCCGAGGTTTGCATTGGGGTGGGATTTCAGGACACGCGTGATCTTCTGTTTCGAGTCGGTTGCGCTTTTGTGTCCGTTCCGGAATTCGGCAGTGATGGGATGCTTGCCCGGTGATTGGCAACTTGCATTTCCGCATTCACAACGCCCGTTGGCGGCAATGCCATGTAGGGCGACGATTTTCGCACCCGCATCGATCCATGCACATGCTGCTTCTAATCTTGACGAAGACAAAAGATCCCCGTCGATACGAACTAGGTTCGGCATCGGTGGTCTCCAAATTTTCTAGGGGAGAAATGAGGGGCGCTCAGGCCCCTCTGTCAGAAATCGGCGTAAACGTGCCGCTTGCGTTCTTCCGCGCGGGCTTCGAACCACGCATCGATCTCTGCCTTGAGCCAAGCCACGCTTGTACCGGCCATGCGGATGCGGCGAGGAAAGCGGCCCAACTGCTCCCAGCGCAGAAGGCTGCTGTTGCTGACGCGGATTCCCATCTTGCGAAGTTCCTCCCGGCCAACGATGATTTGCTGATTAATGGCATTCGACATTTTGAATTCTCCATCAGGTTTGGGGTGATGAAGAAGCGCGCTTCAACGCCTTCGAGAATGTCGCAGACGATCCGCGAAATCGAGCGAAGTTCCTGAAGCTTTCAATCCGTCTTGAATTGGATTTTTCTGTACGGACTAAATGAAGTCAGCAATCTTGCTGTCCAAGGCCTCATGGCGGCCTGTGGTTTCCAGAAATACGCGCCTGACATAGGCAGGCGTTCGGCCTTCCATAACCTTGAGCTTATTGTCCCAGTTCCCACGGGATAATTTGATATCGGGGAAATGATCACGCACCGCATCAATCGCGATGTAGACGATGTAGGATCTTATCTCATTCGTGTGAGCTATTTTCCCAGCGTTCTCGCCATCTATTTCCCGCTTCATCCATTCTGACAGATTTTGCGCCTTTGCCTTCAGCGCAGACAACTCCGTGAGGAAGCCGCCGGTGATTAGAGGTTTGCAATCGCCGTATTCCTCCCAATGACGAAAATGCGGGTCGTTCTCGCTTCGGAGTGCATTTTCAAGCCGTTCGATAGGCTTCAAGACGTTGGCGTCAAGCCACTTCACTCTTTGGGTCAAGGTCGCGTCGAAAGGTGCATACCGCTTAAAGCTATTGGGAGAGGTGGCAATTCCACTGTGGATTTTCAGACATTCTGTGCGCAAAGAATGCCAGAAATCTGGAAATCGTTCGTCGCTGAGCACGCCAAGGATGTTGCCAATTTCCTTTCGGCAGACCTCACCGAAGATGTCGCCGCCAGCTCCGTCACCCGATCCGCCCATGTCTGCAAGGCCTCGCGCTTCTCGTCCAAATACGCGTGGCGATTGTAGATCGATGCAACGCCGGAGACTATCCCGGATTTGTGGTTCAAGACGGCTTCGATGATATGCGGCGGGACCTTCAGGATAGCCATGTTGGTTGCAACGGTGCGGCGGACATCGTGAAAGCGCCAATCCTCTGCCTCCAGCCCGACGAAGGTATCGAGCCGATCCTTAAAGCGACCGAAACCCGAGATCGGTGTCTTGCCGGTCGAGGTAAACACGTAGTCGGAGCCGAGGAAGCGCGGGATAGAGCGGAGAATGTCGAGCGCCTGCCGAGACAGCGGGACGATGTGAGCCGTGCTGTTTTTCGTGCGATCGGCTTTGAGCGTGAATGTCCCACGATGGAGGTCCAGTTCCGACCAGCGCATGGCCGCTATTTCTTGGCGACGCTGCCCGGTGAGCAAGAGAAGCTTGCCGAACTGTTCGAAGGGATAGCCTTCGGCCTCGCATCCCTTCCAATAGGCGACGATTTCGTCATCGGTCAGAACACGGTCACGCGACTCCTCCTTGATCGGCGGCTTAAGACCGACCACGGGCGAGTTTTCGACAATGCCTTGATCGACGCACCAGGAATAGAGCTTCTTGATTGCGGCCAGCCCACGGTTCGCCCGCGTGCCTTTGCCTCCCTTCGTGCCGATATCGCTGATCAGGCGCTCAAGTTCGCGGGTCACGTCGCCACGCTTGATGGTATTGATTGGCATGGGGTGAAGACCGCTCATGCGCTGCAAAATGCTCTCGGTGCCCTTCCAGTCCTTGGTCTGGCGCTGGGCGTATCGCGTGATGAACTGATGTATGACATCGCCCAGCGTCAAAACCGGCGGCGCTGGCTCACCGTCGCGCGCTTGGAATGTGCCCAGTTGAATGTCGCGCAGTATCGATTGTGCCCTTTCGCGAGCATCCTTGAGCGACAGCACCGGGTAGGTCCCCAGCTTGATGCGTCGCAGTATGCCATCAACGCGAGTGGCGAGATACCAGACCTTTCCGCCTGCAGTCGAGACGCGGATATGCAGGCCGGTGACAAGCTGGTCACGAACCTCGTACCGCTTACCTTGAGCGGGGGAGAGACTATCAAGCAGCTTGGGTGTCAGTTTCTTTCGCATGACGCAACAATAAGATTGCAACGTCCGCGTGTCAGGGTATGGTTTGGGACGCGCAGAGATATTACGGAGCCAATTTAATGGTCTCCCTAAACTCGATGGCGCTCAGATTAGCTGGCTACGTTGGTGTTTCGGATATGCCGACCACTATCATTCGCTTTATGTCCCCAGCCCGATCTCGAACGAAATAGACCTGCAAGTAAACGAGATCGCGTTTCATGTTGTCGATCAAAGTTTTTCGTACTGTTGGGAGTATGTCATAGGGGATGCTAAAGTTTAGAGTTTTAGCTCCATTCTCAATTTTAATTTTTCCCCAGCCGTTATCTTTGTTGAACTGCGTTATATCGCCAAGTATCAGGTTCGGTGTTTTGTCAACAATAGCAGTTTCAATCTCCGAAGCCATTTGTCGATTAAGGAACAGTACAGGGCGCGTGTCCTTATGAGCGGATGACCTGATTTCTAAGGTGTCGGCACTTGTCCTTAACGCTGTTGCCATCTCACTTATCAACGGTGCAGACATGGCAATTAATTTCTGGCTCTGACTAGAGCTAATCGAAGATATAGCCGCCTCGTTCTCTGCCAGCCGTTGCTCTCGATGGTATTCCGATATCCGACGCTTAACTAATTCTTGAGTGGAATCTGACAAGTTGTCAGCAGACAATCGACCAGCAATCACATCATCTACAAGAACACTGAGTTTGGAGGTCGAGCTTGCTGTTTGTTGGGCGTCGGACTGCGCTGACACTGTGGATAGTGTTGGCTCATCGATTTTTTCTATCACACGTTCACTAACGTAAGCGACAAGGTCAGCCAAAGATATGTTGATGAAAGGATTCTCGTCTTGAGACTGGCCTGGGTCCTCCACATTAATATTGAACGAACCCTCAGACTGACTCTTCAGTTGTATACTGAAGTTTGACTTGTTCGTAATGTTCTTTACGAATTTTCCATGTTGTCGAAATTGCGCCAACTTAACGACGAGACGTGCAGCGGCATATTGAAAGCGGGCAGACTCATAGAAGTTCATTCTGTGTGAATCTGCTAACGCTCCCTCGAAATGAAACGTCAAAGTCTCCGACATTTAAAAACTATTCCCCTGCGACGCCCATCGCACCCTTGCTACCGTTCACCGTACGTTGCATCTTTCGCTTATCATTTCAACCAATCCTTATCTGGATGTAATCGTAGCCAAGCTAAACACAGAACGAGACAGAATGAACGAAATAAGTATAGGAGCCGTCGGAGCCGCCGCGATAGCAGGTTTAGTTTCTCTGTTAGGGCTTGTTATTGGCAAAGAGCAAAAAGTATCAGAGTTTCGACAAGCATGGATAGATGAGCTGAGAAAATGTGTGGTGTCATATCTCGTAAATATCAACGCAATATGTGACGCTTTACGCCTGGCAAGAGCAGGGAGAGCGATTGATGACGTAGCGTTGCTTTCAAATTACAAAATGCTCAATGAGGCAAGTCATGGAATTACTCTCCGCATAAACCCGTCTGAGGAGCCTGCAAAAGCACTTCTAAAATCGATGTCTGAGTTTGAATCTATCTCGCAGAGCAATTCAAATTTGACGCCTGAAAAAATACGAGAGCTGGAAAAGGGATTCATCGAATCTTCTCAGAAACTCCTGAAGTTTGAATGGAAGCGAGTAAAAAAAGGCGAGGCTAATTTCGTTTGGACGAAGAGAGTTGTCTATGTGATAATTTTAGTGATGCTATCACTTTTAGCTTATGCATGGTTGGCTGAAAAAAAGACAGAAGGTGGAGCCGTAAGCGCTCCCTGCTTTTATCTGCTTCAAACAAATGGAAATATTTGTTCATAGTGCGTTGAGCCCAAAAAATCAGTCGAGTGGTTGCTGTGTAACAATTACTGGGATGCTGTGCGACAGCGGGTGTCTGGGTGTCTTGCGGGAGCCAAAACAGCTGAACTTAAATGTGCGAAACTGAAATCGTATGTTACGGATTGGCAACTCTGGCAATAAGGCATTCAATATCTTGTTCGAACCAATCGGCACAAGACGAGTTAAGCCGCAACAGTTTCCAGTCCTGTTGAAAATCCGCGTGTCGGTGGTTCAAATCCGCCTCCGGGCACCATTTTTCCTAAACAAAATCAATGTGATCTGAGTTCTGCAGCAGTCGATTGGCGAAAGCCATGCTGCGATTTTGCATTCTCTTCTGTTCTCCGTGAAATCGGAAGGCATGAGGCTTGAACATCAGGGGTGATCGAACTGCGCTTTTGGATTTTGTGATGGTCGCTGCACGTGCACCGGATTTATGACGGGGCACAAGACACCCTTGGTTGATGCGCTTGAGGTCGGACTGGCCGGTGCAGCCGATTGCCCTCAGGTGATACTGGGCGGGATCGAGTTGTGACTGGTTCACCCTCCAGCGTGGCGACCCAGGATAAAGCATCCTCTCAATTGGTCTGAACCGCATGGATCACGTTCCCGAACCGGCAAGCCAAAGGGTCGTCGGTTTCGTCGACGGCGCTGTTTCCCAGGTGGGGCGACGGGCAACTGAGTTCGACAGACTTCCCCTTGCAGAAACGATCGCCTCGCATTTTGTCCAGACGACGCGGCTGGCGGGTCCGATCCTGATGGGCCATCTCTCGAACTTCGCCATGACGACGACGACTTTGCTGCTCTTTGGATGGCTCGGCAGTGGTTCTCTCGCCGCGGCGGGACTTGCGATCCGCGTGGCGGTCAGCACGAATATTCTGGCGGGCATTCTTCTTGTTGCCGGAGTCGCCGCCTCAAGCGCAAATGGTGGACGGGACGCCACACGCGTTTCCGGTTTCTACTGGAACGGCCTTTATCTGGCGCTGGCTCTGTCTGTTCTGTCCTTCGTTTGGATGAGTTTTGCGCCAGGCCTTCTTGCCGTTCTCGGCCAGCCTCCAGAGGTCGTGGCCGAAGCTGAACGGATTCTTCATGTCTTGCGTTGGGGCGAACCGGCAAATCTTGTGCGTCTCGGATTGATGCGCACAATGCTCCCTGCCCTTGGCATGACCTGGATCTTGTATGCGCTCACGCCCATCTCTCTCGTGCTCTACGCCGTCACCGGTTTTGTGCTTGTTTCGGGTTTTGATGGCCTGCCAACGCTGGGCGCAATCGGAATCCCCGTCGCTCTGGTCGGCGTGACATGGCTGACGGCGCTGGTCATGCTGGTTGCCGTCCATCTTGGTCGCAGCCGTTCTCTCATTCCCTTCGCACCGGTCCGATTTTCGCTGTTGCGGGACATTCTCCGATCTGGCCTGCCGATTGGAACCTTGCAGGGCGTTGACGGGATCTTCTTCCTCATTGCAACTGTCGTGGTCGGACAATTCGGTGCTGCCGCGCTCGCTGCACACCAGATCGCGTTGAACTTCGGCACGATCGCCTATTCGCTGGCGGTTTCATTCGGTGACGCTGCGGCACTGCGCATCAGCTACAGGCGCGGTGCCATTGCCTTTCAGGATGCACGGGTGGCCGGTTTCGTGGGCGTCACCCTGGGCACGGTGTCGATGGCCGCAGCGGCACTGGTCGTCCTCGCCTTCCCCAACGTCTTCATCGGTTTGTTTATCGACATCACCGATCCGGGCAACGCCGCAACACTCGCGGCGTCACAGTCGCTGGTGCTGTTTGCCAGTCTCTTTATCTTCGCCGACGGGGTCTACGGGACAGGCATGGGCGTGCTTCGGGGGCTCGGAGACAACCGCTATGCGATGTTGGTCGTCATCGTCGTCTACTGGGGCATCGGACTCCCCGTCGGGACTGCCTATCATCTGCTCGTGGGGTTCGGCATTGAAGAGGTCTGGCTGGGGCTCGCGGCGTTGCAGGGGCTGATCGGGCTGGTTCTGATCCGGCGTTACGCCCAGGTCACACGGCAGGATCCGATATGAGTGAACAGGAACTGGGTTCTGGGAGAACCCTGCTGCATCAGAGCGAAAAATGCAGGGTTCCGGGGCAAGGGTCGCCAATCGATGCCTCGGATCTTGCCGGGTTGACGGCTGCCGCGATGCCAATACTGACCGGACATGAGCCGGTTTCGGTGATGCAACGGCCTGCGTCTCCGTTGGGCAGGCCGGCCAACCGCCTGGCTGCGCTGCATCATCGGGGCCGGCAGAAATGGATAACCGTGCCGGACAACATGCGCGGTTCGATCCTCTTCATCCTGTCGGTCGTGTTGTTTTCCATCATGATGGTGGCCATCAAGGAGATTGGCACGGGCTTGCCGCTGCCCCAGATATTGCTGATCCGGCAGGTCATCCTGAGCATGATACTTCTGCCGCTGCTGCTCGGCGACCTCTCGCGCGCACTCAGTACGCAATATCTGGGACGACACATCGCGCGAGGGCTCATCTGTCTCGGTTCGCAATACACTTATTTTCTGGCGCTTCTGTATCTGCCACTCGCCGACATGACGGCACTCGGCTTCAGCCAGGTCATCTTCATGACCATTGCAGCCGTCGTTATTCTCAAGGAAAAGGTGGGCTGGCGGCGGTGGCTGGCAACAATGGTCGGCTTCGTTGGCGTCCTCATCATGCTCAGACCGAGCGGCGGTGCTGTCGACACCTATACCCTGGTCGCTGTCTTGAGTGCGCTGCTTTTGTGCGGCGTGACCATATCGATCCGACTGATGGCTGGCACTGAGTCGACGGAAACTGTCATGCTCTACCAGTCCTTTGTGCTCTGCGCCGCCTATGCGGTGCCCGGCATTCTGTGGTGGGAGTGGCCAAGCCAGAAGGAGTGGTTCCTCCTGGTTGTGATCGGCATCGTCGGGACGCTGGGACAGTATCTCTTCACATTAGCATTTCGGGTGGCGGAGGCTTCGGCGCTCGCACCTCTTGAATTCACCCGGCTGCTGATTGCCATTGTCCTCGGCTACTTCGTCTTCAGCGAAATACCGGAGCTATCGACCATGCTGGGTGCGATGATTGTCATGGGCTCGACGATCTACACGGTCCGGCGAAATTCGCGGCACGAAGACACCCATGGACAGAAAGCTTTCAACGGATCAGGTCCGTAGGAAGACGGCCCCCTCAGGACGCAACCATAGCCAGCTTGCTGGCCATGGGAATGCTTTCCATATGGGTGTCGATGAGGCAATCGACGAAGCGGCGCGCAAGCTTGAATTCGCTGGAGCTCGGCCCTGTCACCGCTGCGATGGCATGGACCTTTCGGGTGAGGTCCTGGCGCAGCACCCGCAGCCTGCCGGTTTCGACATGTGGCTGAGCGACGTGATCGGGCAGATAGCCGATATTGCGTCCCGACAGGATCAGGGTCATATGGGCGTGAGCGCCGTATCCGATGTCGCCACGGGTCGCAGCATTCCGGATCCGTTCGGGGTGGAAGTGCTCGAGATGGCCGCGATTGGCATAGACGGCGTTTTCGATCTGCTGGAGCGTGATGTCTGAATCGCGGATGTGAAACAGCGGATGCGCCCGGCCGCAATAGATCGCTGCCGTTTCCGGAAACAACGGTTCGAAGTTCAGTTGGCTGAAGTGATCGTCGGTCAGGCCGATGCCGACGTGAATGAGGCCGTCCGCCACATGGCCCGTCATCTGAAAACCCAGCATGACTTCCAGCTTGAAGCGCGCGTTCGGATAATACTCGGCCAGTCGGCTGATGGCTTCTGCAATGCGCGAACGCGGATTGTCGACGATGTGGTCCTGGACGCCGATGATCAGCTCATGTCCGGCGCTGTCGTTGAGATTGGACGCACGCTGCTTGAAGTTCTCGACCGAGGCGAACAGGTCCTTGGCGGCCTGATAGACGACCTCGCCTTCATGATAGAGTTTGAAGCCTTTCGGGCCGCGCTGGCAGAGCCGAACGCCGAGACGGATTTCCAGCGATTTCAGATATTCGCTCAGCATGGACTGTGAAAGGTTCAAGACTGACTGGGCAGCCGTGAAGCTGCCTTCCTCCACGATCGTGCAAAAGCATCGCAGCAACTTGAGGTCTACATCGTAGATCTGGGACAAATTCGACATTGCAAACCAGTTCTGACTGTTTGAGCCGCCCTAGTAGGTTCCTCAGCAAAGATTGTGCCAACACAAGAAACGCATTTGCGATCTTTGATAAAAGTCAACTTTTCAAGGGCTTGGAATCCGTCGCACTCAGGGGCGATGCAAGTGAGCCGTTGCCGAACATGCGCGAACTGCTCATGTAAATGGCACGGCTTGACCCGAATGGTGCACCGCAACAGTTTTCGGGCACGGAATGACAGCTTGCGCAGCTTTTTCGCCAAGACGGAAAGTTGCAGATGTCCCAGGGGAGTCGCTCCCGATTAGAGCAAGATACTATGATTGCAGGGAAACGGCGTGTTCGAAAAGCATCCATCCTGACCAATCAAAGCATCGAGCTTTGCCGATGGTCACTCATGCTGCACTGCGATTAACGTTCCTTCAACCCCTGTACCTGCGGGCAATCCTACGGCTGCGGCAGGTACGATGGATGCAAGGACACAGCGCAAAATGTCGAAGAGCTTTCACCTCGCCTGGTTCATGAATTTCTCCGTCGATGACTGGAATGCTCCGTTTTCAGCCGGTGGAAAACCCTGGGACGGAAACTTTTATGTCGACATGGCGAAGGCCATGGAGCGTGCCTGTTTCGACTACATCATGCTCGAAGACACGTTGATGATCTCGGAAGCCTATGGCCACAGCATGGAGGTCTACCTCAAGCATGCTCTGATGGGCCCGAAGAGCGATCCCATGCCGCTTGCGGCGCTGATCGCCAGCAAGACAAGCAATCTCGGCGTTGTCGCCACCATGTCGACCATGGCCTATCCGCCCTTCATGCTCGCCCGTCTCTGTGCGACGGTCGACAGCATTTCCGGCGGGCGTTTCGGTTGGAATATCGTGACCAGCGGTGAAAATCTCGCCGCCCAGAACTTCGGCATGGACGAGCTGCCACCCCGCCAGGACCGCTATGACATGGCGGACGAATATGTCGAACTCTGCAAGCAGCTTTGGGGCAGCTGGGACCAGGATGCCGTCGTGCTCGATCGTGAGACCGGCACCTATGCCGACTACCGCAAGGTCAGACCCATCAATTTCGTTGGCAAGTATTACAAATGCCGCGGGCCGCTGAATTGCGTGCCTGGCCCGCAGGGTCGCCCGACCTTCGTACAGGCGGGAGGCTCGCCACGTGGCCGCCAGTTTGCGGCTATGACCGCCGACAGCATTATTGCGGCCGCATCCGGCATCGAGGCGATGAAGGAATATCGTGATGATATTCGCGCCAGGGCGCGCGCCGGCGGGCGCGATCCGGACGAGGTGAAGGTATTCTTCATCGTCACCCCCGTCTTGGCGGAGACCGAAGCTGCCGCCAAGGCCAAGCTCGATGACTATATCAGTTCGCCCGAATACCAGGTGAAGACGCTGGCTTCCATCAGCTCGGTCACCGATATCGACTTCTCGCAATTCGAGCTTGACGAGGAACTGCCTCGGTTGACCACCAATGGCGAGCAGGGCTCGCTCGACGCCTTTGCGCAATGGGGGCGCGGCAAGACGCTGCGGCAGTTGATCAGCGACAGGGCGACGCGTGGTCTCGACGGTGTCGTGGGCACGCCTGACCAGGTTGCCAAACGGCTGGGCGAGGTGATGGAGGCCGTCGGTGGTGACGGTTTCCTGATCAGTTCCCCCTTCCAGAAAGTCAGCCGCCAGTATGTCACCGAGATCTGCGAAGGCCTCGTGCCGGCCCTGCAGCGCCGTGGCCTGACCCGCACGGCATACACAAAGCCGACGCTACGCGAGACCCTTCGCGAGTTCTAGGAGCCCGCGCTGGAGACGAATGACCGATCTGCATCAGACAAGGGGACACCAGACATGCCAAAGCGCTTTCATCTTGGTTGGTTCATGAACTTCGCCGTCAGCGAGTGGAACCATCCCTTTGGCGCCGGGGGGCGGCCATGGGACGGGAACTTCTACATCGACATGGCAAAGGCGATGGAGCGCGCCTGTTTCGACTATATCATGCTCGAAGACACCCTGATGATTTCGGAGGCCTATGGCCACAGCACCGAGGCCTATCTGAAGCATGCGATCATGGGCCCGAAGGCGGATCCCGCACCGATGGCGGCCTTGATCGGCGCCAACACCAAGCATCTTGGTGTCGTCGCGACCATGTCGACCATGGCCTATCCGCCCTTCATGCTCGCCCGTTTGTGTTCGACGCTCGACAGCATTTCCGGCGGACGCTTTGGTTGGAATATCGTGACCAGCGGCGAGAATCTCGCCGCCCAGAACTTCGGCATGGACGAGCTGCCACCCCGCCAGGACCGCTATGACATGGCGGACGAATATGTCGAGCTCTGCAAGCAGCTCTGGGGCAGCTGGGATCAGGATGCCGTCGTACTTGATCGCGAGACCGGCACCTATGCCGATTTCACCAAGGTGCGGCCCATCGATTTCGTCGGCAAATACTACAAGTGCCGCGGGCCGTTGAACTGCGTGCCTGGCCCGCAGGGGCGTCCGACCTTCGTACAGGCGGGGGGCTCGCCGCGCGGGCGCCAGTTTGCGGCAATGACCGCCGACAGCATCATCGCACCCTCGTCAGGTGTGGATGGCATCAAGGCCTATCGGGACGACGTTCGCGCCCGCGCGCGCGCCGGCGGTCGTGATCCTGACGAGATCAAGGTTCTGTTCGTCATTGCCCCCGTGCTTGGGGAAACAGAGGCGGAAGCGCATGCAAAGTTCAACCGGATATCGGCGCATCCCGATTACATCGAGAAAGTCCTCGCCTCGATCAGTTCGATCACCGATATCGATTTCTCGCAGTTCGACCTGGACGCCGAACTGCCGCACCTGACCACCAATGGCGAACAGGGGTCACTCGATGCCTTTGCGCAATGGGGCAGCGGCAAGACTTTGCGCCAGATCTGCATGGAGCAGGTGTCGCGCGGAATCGACGGGCTCGTCGGTACGCCCGATCAGGTTGCCGACCGTCTCGGGGAGATCATGGAGGAGGTGGGTGGCGACGGCTTCCTCATCACGCGCCCCTTCACGACGACGATCAGCCGCCAATACATCCTCGAAATCTGCGAGGGCCTTGTGCCGGCACTGCAGCGCCGCGGGCTCACTCGGACCGAATACACCAAGTCGACCCTGCGCGAAACGCTGCGGGAATTCTGATCACGCCGTGCTGCCGCGACCATGGGTCGGGTCACAGGAGCCGACCAAGAGCCAACATCCGAAAAGAGGTCCCCGATGACACAAGCAATCGATGAGATCATCTCCCAGACGACAGGGCCCGATGGCGGCTTGACATCGCGGCCACCCGTCGAAGCGCAGGACTATCGGAACGCGATGGCCAAGCTCGCGGCGGCGGTGAACATCATCACCAGCACCGGCGAGGACGGATGGTGTGGCTTTACCGCCTCCGCAGTGTCGAGCGTCACGGACAGCCCGCCGACATTGCTTGTCTGCATCAAGCGCACAGTCCAGGCCCATGGGACGATTGCAGCGTCGGGCGTCCTTTGCGTCAACACGGTCGCCGGACCGCAGGAGGGGCTTGCGATGACTTTCGCCGGATCGGGCGGAAACAAGGATATGGCACAGCGTTTCGCCGGCGGAGATTGGACCCAGCTCGTAACCGGCGCGCCTGTATTGACCGGTGCCATCGTCAATTTCGATTGCCGCGTGGTCAGCGTCAGCACAATCGGCACGCATGATGTCTTTTTCTGCGAGGTTTTGGCCGTGGATGGCCATGACGCCGGGGAAAGCGAGGCTCTCGTCTATTTCGATCGGAAATTTCACGCCGTCGCCTGAAGGTCGTCGGGCGCGGCTTCAAGCAAAACGCATGGCGGAAGATAGGAGACAGCAGTGAACATCATGACCCCGGAATTCCAGAGGACGAAGACGCTGCCGTTTGGGACCGTTGCGAGTGCAGCCGAGATCATAGAGGAGGCTCGACAGGGGCGGATGTTCATCCTCGTTGATGACGAAGATCGCGAAAACGAGGGCGACATCATCATCCCCGCCTGTTTCGCCGACGCCGACGTCATCAACTTCATGGCACGGAACGCCTGCGGCCTCATCTGCCTCGCGATCACGCGTGAACGCGCAGAAGCCCTGGCATTGCCGCCAATGGCACCTGTTACGAGCGCGCCGTTGAAGACGGCCTTCACCGTCTCCATTGAAGCCCGCGACGGCGTGACCACGGGGATATCATCACATGACAGGGCGCGCACGGTCGCTGTCGCCATTGACCCCGATGCTGGGCCGACCGATCTGGTAATGCCGGGGCATGTCTTTCCGATTGTGGCGCGCGATGGCGGAACGATCGTGAGAGCGGGACACACCGAAGCGGCAGTGGATGTCGCCCGTCTCGCCGGGCTGCCGCCATCCGGTGTCATCTGCGAGGTCATGAACGAGGACGGGACCATGGCACGCCTGCCGGACCTGATGGCCTTTGCCAGACGTCATGGGATGAAGGTCGGCACCATCGCCGATCTGATCGCCCACCGCTTCGCCATCGGCGATCACCCCTTGCCCGATACAGGCACGGCCACTCGTCATGCTGCATTGCGGTGACATCGCTGGCACCTCCAAGATGAGGATGCGGCTCTCCGTTCTCGATCAATCACTGGTCTGTGCCGGACAGATGTCGGCGCAAGCAATTCGGGACAGCGTGGCGCTTGCCCGCGCTTGCGAGGGCTTCGGCTATCGCCGCTATTGGGTTTCAGAACATCACGGCAATAGTGCCATGGCGGGATCCGCGCCGGAAGTCCTGCTTGGTGCACTGGCCATTGCGACGCGCACGATGAGGATCGGCAGTGCCGGCGTTATGTTGCCGCACTACGCTCCGTTGAAAGTCGCCGAGCAGTTCCGCGTGCTTGAAGCGCTCGCCCCGGGGCGAATCGATCTCGGGCTTGGTCGCGGTCCCGGCGCCGATCGTCAGACGGCCTATGCCTTGAGGCCCGATGCTCTCGATAATCCCGTCTCCATGTCTGCGATGGACAGTTTTCCCGCCAATGTCGAGGACACACTTGCTTTGGTTCGGGGCGAGCCACTCGGCGATGACCATGTCTTCGCCGGGGTTTTCGCCCAACCCCAGGGGCCAACGGCACCCCAGCCCTGGATTGTCGGGTCAGGCAAGTATTCGGCACGTCTTGCAGGGCATCTCGGTCTGCCCTTTTGCCACGCACATTTTTTTGGCAACGACAGCGAAGCCGGCCAGGCGATCGGCGCCTATCGCGCAGGCTTTCGCGCCTCGTCGACCCTGACAGAACCCCTTGTCGGCCTGTGCCTCATTGCGATGGCAGCGCCAACCAGTGCCGAGGCCGAGCGCCTTTTCCTCTCCTATGTCCCCTGGCGTCTCTCGAGAGATGCGGGACGCATGGTGCCGTTGCAGCCGCCCGAACAGGCGGTCGCAGCGGCTGTCGGCCTTGATCGGGACACGATCCAGCGTCTGCGCAAAACGGCGGTGTTCGGAACCCCTGACGAGGTCTTCGCCAGGATTGCCGGGCTCAAGACCGGTTACGAAATAGACGAGATGGTGATCCTCGCGCCGGCATATGAGCTCTCTGATCGCATTGCCTCCTACGACCTGATTGCGGGGATCAATCAAACACAGACAACAGATGGCCGACCGGATCGGGCGTCCGAATTCTGGTTATGACCGTCCACAAACCATCGGAGACTTCGCGATGAAAGAGATCGGCGCCATTCCACCCGCAATTCCCGAGCTGCCGACCATTGATCAAGGCACTTTCTGGCGCACCCTTGGCACACGCGCCACTGGGATGACGATCGTCACAGCCAGGAGCGACGAGGGACCTGTCGGATTTCTCGGCCTGTCTGCGACACACGTGGCGGCCGACCCGGCAACCATGATGGTCTCCATCGATCGCAAAACCAGCGCGCTCGCAGGCGTGCTGTCTCAGAGACACTTTGCAGTCAACTTTCTCGATGCAGCCGCGGCTCATGTCGCGACAGCGTTCGGAGGTAAGTCCGGACTGCAGAACGCCGACCGTTTCGTCGACGACGAATGGGCGACACTTGCAACCGGCGCCCCGGTCTATTGTCAGGCTCTTGGCGTCTTCGATTGTCTCGTGGAGACCGTTGTTGAGCACGGCAACGTGTCCATCGTTATAGGCAGGGTGGTTGCGGCCTCCTCCCGCGCTGATGGCGAACCCCTCCTTTTTTTCCGCGGCAAGACGATCGAGGGCCTGCATAAGCCAGATTGATCAGTTGGACGGCCGCCGGACAGATTGTCCGTGTCAAAGGCAGCTCCGCGCGGACTGCCGTGAACGACGTCCGTTGCAGAACTTGCTGCGGCATCAGCAAAGCACTGTCGATGTATTTTATTTCTATTTGCGGGCGTTCTGGAAGGGGCGATGCAATCCTGCATGCTGTGACTCTGCAAATTCTGGCAATGACGGTCCAATTGCGCGCTGTTCTTTGATTAAAAAAACATCACCGCGATGCAATAAGATGCGCCAAAAGCTTCGGTTCAGCCGGAGTTCATTTTCAGTTTTCGCCATGTTTATCAGCAGGAAACGTCGCTACGGTCCTCATACTGCGATGCAGCAAAGCAACATCCTCAAGGGAGGCAGGTAGCGGCTGCGAAGGAGAGCGCGTTTCATGCCAGCGAATATGTTTCATCTTGGATGGTTTCTGCAGGGCTCAAGCATTGGTGGCTGGGGAGACAAATGGTCTGGAAATATCGCTAGCGACTGGATGTATCCGGGCGCCTATCTCGACCTCGCTCGCGCAATGGAGCGCGCATGTTTTGACTATATCCTCATTGAGGACTCAATCTATGTTGGACAGAATTGGCAGGACTCGCGCGAGATTTTCCTGACCAATGGCATCAGTGTTCCGCGCCAGGAACCCTCTGTCGTTGCAACGTTGATGGCGGCTGCGACCACACGGCTTGGCATCGTTCCCACTTTGTCGACCTTTGCCTATCACCCTTATCTCACCTCGCGGATCGTCGGCACGCTCGACCAGATTTCGCTCGGGCGTGGCGGCTGGAACGTGGTGACCGGGAGCTCCGACCTGTCGGCTCAGAACTTCGGAATGGACAAGCTCGCAGACCATGATGAGCGTTATGTCATGGCCGAAGAATACATGCAGATCTGTCAGGGGCTCTGGGGCTCCTGGGAGCCGGGCGCGATTGTCGGTGACCGTGAAACCGGGGTGCTCATCGACCACAACAAGGTCCACACGATCGATTACAAGGGCAAGTACTACGCGTCGCGCGGTCCGCTGAATTCCGGCCCGCTTCCGCAGGGACAGCCTGTTATCGCTCAGGCCGGCGGGTCCAAAAGCGGCAAGGGATTTGCCGCCCGTTATGCCGACACCATTGTCGCGGCGCCGAAGGGCGTGGAAGCGATGAAACAGTACCGCAATGATGTCCGCACGGAGATGGCTGCCATCGGACGCGATCCGGACAAATGCAAGGTCCTCTTCCTCGTCCAGCCGATTGTGACGGAGACGATGACGGAAGCTGCCGAACGCATTGCCGAACGCAAGGCGGCATCCGAGAAATACATCGACCAGCGTCTGGCGCGCTTCGGCTGGAGCACCAATCTCGACCTCTCTGGCTGTGATCTCGACGCGCCGATCGGCGAACTTACCACCAACGGCCACCAGTCCAGCCTGGCCCAGTTTCTTGCGCGCTCATCCGGCAAGACACTGCGTGAGGCGATTATCGAGCATACCACCAGCGGCTATTGCGTCGACATGGTCGGCACGCCCGAAAGCATTGCGAGCCAGATGGCGGAGGTGATGGAGGAGGTCGGAGGCGACGGTTTTCTCATCGAGCAGCCAAACGTCAATCGGCGCACGATCGCCTCGATCACCGATGGCCTCGTCCCCGTCTTGCAGCATCGCGGACTGACACGAAAAGCCTACGCGCATGAGCAGCTGCGCGACAATCTTCTGGATTTTTAGCATCGCAGACACGGCACGATCCGACATCGCCTTCTCCATCTTCACTTCCAGGGAGTTCTCTCATGTCCATGAATTCGAAAACCGTATTGACTGTCGCCAGCATGCTCTTGGGAGCATTGACACTGACGGCGCGCCCGGCTTCGGCGGAAAAACTGATCCTTGGCAACGAGGGCGTCTATCCTCCCTTCAGCATCGTTGCGTCCGACGGTTCGCTGACAGGGTTCGAGCCGGCGCTTGCACGCGAGATGTGCAAGCGAATGAATGTCGAGTGCGAATTTGTCGTCATGGATTTCAAGGCGCTCATTCCGTCGATCCTGCAAGGCAAGTTCAACGTCCTCGCAAGCCAGCTTTCACCGACCCCGGAGCGCCTGGAGAAGCTCACATACGCCATGCCGATCGTCTATAATCCGGCGACGTTCATTGTGCGCAAGGACAGCAATCTCACCTTCACCCCGGAAGGGCTTGCCGGCAAGTCGCTGAAGCTTGGCCTTCAGCGGGGCGCATCCTCTATCCCTTACGTCGAAAAGAACTTCGCAGGCCTGTTCACGCCTGTCCTCTACGACAATCCCGACCAGATGCGCCTCGATCTGCTGGCCGGCCGCGTCGACCTGATCTTCGATTCCAAGATCAATTGGACGCTCGAACTGATCAACAAGCCGGAAGGCAAGGACTACATGCTCGCCGGCGGCGATCACTGGCTCGGTGATCCCGCGATCCCCCCGAACGAGCGTGGCTACAGCTGGGCCGTGCGCAAGGGTGACGAGGCGATTGTCGAGCGCATGAACGTCGCCCTGAAATCGATCATCGAAGATTGCACCTACACCAAGTTGCGCAAGGAATATCTCGACATCACGATCCTGGCCGCCGAGGAGGCCTGTGCCGCCGCCTCCGAATAAGGCGGCCCAACAGGCTCTCACCTCACCTGTCCTCCTGTCTCCAACGAATGGGAATGAAGTCCATGGGCATGCTCTCACGACAAGGCATCAGCAGGTTTTCTTTCTCGAACCGGGCCCAGACTGGGGGGCAGGGCAAATTTCCCCGCCTCGGGGTTCTCGTGCTCAGCCTGATGGCCATTCTTCTCGGCCATCTGCCGGCCACGGCTGAAACCCTCAAGCTCGGCAACGAAGGTGTCTATCCGCCCTTCAGCATGGTTGATGCCAATGGCACTCTGACAGGGATCGAGGCCGACCTTGCCCGCGAGATGTGCAAGCGGATGGATGTCGAATGCGAAATCATCGTGATGGATTTCAAGGCGCTGATCCCGTCACTGCTGCAGGGCAAGTTCGACATCCTAGTTTCGCAGGTGACACCCACGGCCGAGCGCAAGGAGAAGATGCTGTTCAGCACCCGCATCGTCGCCAATCCGATGGTCTACGTCCTTCCTGCAAATGGTAATTACACACTTACCAAAGAAGGACTTGCCGGCAAGGGTCTGAAGATGGGGCTGCAGCGTGGCGGCGCGCATATAAAGGTCGCGGAGGATATGTTCGGCGATGCCGTGGAATATGTCCTCTACGACAATCCCGACCAAATCCATCTCGATATGGTGGCAGGGCGCATCAACATGTCCTTCGAGGCCAAGCTGAACGTCGTGGTCGACTTCCTCAGCAAGCCGGAAGGCAAGGCGTTTGAAATCGTCGGCGAGGACTACTGGATTGGCGAAGCCTCCGTCCCCGAGAACGAACGCGGCTTGTCCTGGGTGGCCCGAAAGGGAGAAGAGGCTCTGGTGGCCCGCATGGACACCGCGCTCAAGGCGATCATGGCAGACTGCACCTACACCGCCATCCGCAAGAAATACATGGATATCGCCATTCTCCCCGAGGACGAGGCCTGCGAAGGCAAGACCAACTGAACACACCCTCTTTGCTGCTCTCACGGATGAAAGGGTTCCGGCATGGAAATATCATCAGCGGAGTTTTGGGGATATGTGCGCCAGATTGGCGGTGGCGCGGTCGTCACAATGCAGCTCTTCGTGTCCGGCTTCGTCTTGGCGCTCCTCCTTGGAACGTTGATCGGAATTGTCACGCTGTCACGAAACATCGTGATCCAGGCGATCTGGCGCGTTTATTCCTCCATCATTATGGGCGTGCCATCTCTGCTGGTCATCTTCCTGCTCTATTACGGAGGAAGCGCGATCCTGACTGGTCTTTTCGGGATGTCGCGGTCGATCGATGTCACGCCTTTTGGCGCCGGCTTGACGGCGCTGACCATCGTCTATGCGGCCTATGTCGCCGAACTGCTCCATGGCGCAGTCCGCAATCTCCCAAGGGGACAATTCGAGGCATGCGCAGCGCTTAATCTCAGTCCCTTCCGCGCCTGGCGACATGTGATCCTGCCGCAGGTGGCCCGTCTCGCATTTCCGGGGCTCGTGAACATCTGGCTGATCGTTCTCAAGGATACCCCATTGGTGTCTCTTGCGGGCCTGAACGACCTCGTTGCCAATGCGAAAATCGCGGCCGGTGCCACCAACGAGCCTTTCGTTTTCTTCATCGCAGCGTCGCTGTTTTTCATCGTCTTCAGCGCCCTGACCATGCCACTCGCCGCCCGTATCGAAGTTCGCTTCAACCGCGGCCTAGCCAGGGTGAACACATGAACGCGCTCGTGATCGACTTCGAACTTGTGTGGGAGTCGTTGCCAGCCATGCTGAGCGGGCTGATGACGACGGTGCTGGTGACCATCATTGTCCTGGTTCTCGGCCTGATTTTCTGCATTCCGCTGACGCTGGCGAGAATGTCGTCGAACCGGGCATTTGCCTTGCCGGCGGCTTTTTTCGTGATGTTCTTCCGCGGTGCGCCACTGCTGATACTTCTCTATCTTGTCTATTATGGCTTCGGTCAGATCGAGGCGCTGCGGGACGGGCCGCTTTGGTTCATCTTCGGAAGTGCATTCGCCTGCGCCGTGATCGGGCTGACGCTCAATCACCTTGCCTTCATGGTCGACGTCGTGAGGGGCAGTCTTGAGGCGGTTCCCGCTGGTCTCTGCGAAGCTTCGAATTCGCTCGGGATCTCGCCGCGCGACACCTTCCGATATATCCAGCTGCCGCTGGCGATGCGGTATGGAATCAAGGCTTACCAGAACGAAGTCGTCATGCTGACCAAAGGCACGGCAGTCATCAGCGTGATCACCATCATCGACCTGACGGCGGTCGCCAATGAGGTTTTCGAGAGAACGTACGATCCGTTCACCCCGATGCTGACCGTCGCTGCCTTCTACTGGATCTTGGTCAACACGATGCGGCTTGGCTTCCGTCGATTTGAAGCCCACCTCAACCGTCATCATGCGGCCGAAGATGCTCGCCGCAATCTGACCTCATCCAAGACAACGGGATCCGCCATGTTTCGCCCACTCGGATGGCTGAAGTCCAGGCGCGCGATGCTCGCTGCCCACAAGGAGCATGCCATATGACAGCGGTAGAGCCGTCCTCGACAGGTCCTTCCCTGTCCTCATCCATCGCGGTTAGCATGAAGGGTGTCGAGAAATGGTATGGAACGTTTCGTGCCCTCAATGGGATCGATCTCGATGTGCGACGTGGCGAGAAGATCGTCGTATGCGGACCGTCTGGTTCCGGCAAATCAACGCTCATCCGCTGCATCAACCGCTTGGAGCCGCATGATGCGGGATCCATCGTTGTCAACGGCATAGAGCTTGACGGGTCACCGGCAACCACACAGGACGTGCGCATAGAAGTCGGTATGGTATTTCAGCAGTTCAATCTGTTTCCACATCTGACGATCCTGGAAAACTGTACGCTTGCGCCACGTCTGGCGCGCGGTGCGACCCCAGAAGCGGCAGAGCGGCTTGCTCGGCGATTTCTCGAACGCGTGCAGATTGGTGACCAGGCCCATAAATATCCAAGCCAGCTCTCGGGTGGACAGCAACAGCGCGTGGCGATCGCCAGAGCCCTGTGCATGGAACCGCGAATCATGCTTTTTGACGAGCCGACATCGTCTTTGGACCCGGAAATGATCAAGGAGGTCCTGCAGGTCATGGAGGATCTGACCAATGACGGGCTGACCATGATCTGCGTGACGCATGAGATGGGCTTTGCCCGCCGGGTCGCCAATCGATGCATCTTCATGGACAAAGGCGAAATCGTCGAAGAGGGACCGGCCGATAGCTTTTTCGAAGCCCCGCGAAGCGACAGGTTGAGGACCTTTTTGTCGCAGGTTTTGCATTGACGCAGCCCGGGGATTGCTGCGTTTGACTGCAGTCTCTGTCAAGGCGCGCTTGAGACATCTGAACCGCACCGGACACCGCGAGATCAGTTTGACATCAAGACGTTTACGCCACAGGACTGGGGCTGCCGAAAGACAGTTTGGACATGGATGGCAGAATGAGCAGTAATCAGTATTTCTCGCAGGTTGGCGGGCTTCCGGCGCAGACCCAGACCCTCTCCAGCAAGGCCGTCTTTACGACAGCCTATGCAGTGATCCCGAAGACGGTGATGAGCGACATCGTTACCAGCGTCTTGCCGCATTGGGACGAGACCAGGGCTTGGATCATCGCGCGACCATTGAGCGGCTTTGCCGAGACTTTCGCCCAGTACATTATGGAAGTGAAGCCCGGTGGCGGCAGCGTCAGGCCGGAGCCGGATTCTCGGGCGTCGGCGGCGATCTTCGTCGTCGAGGGCGAGGGCAAGATTACCTATGACAACCACGACCATCCGCTGCGGGCGGGTTCGTTCGCCTACCTGCCCCCCGGAGCGAAATGGGCCTTCAGCAACGAAAGTGCGGCGCCGATCCGGTTTCACTGGGTACGAAAGGCTTTCAATGTCGTGGATGGCTTGGAGCCGCCGCCAGCGATTTTTACCCATGAAGACGACTGCGAAATGCACGCCATGCCCGATACCGAGGGCCGCTGGGCGACGACCCGGTTCATTGATCCGTCAGACGTGCGCTATGACATGCACCTCAACATAGTCACCTTCGAGCCGGGTGCTATCATTCCCTTCATGGAGACGCACATCATGGAGCACGGCCTGTATGTGCTGGAGGGCAAGGCGGTCTATCGCTTGAACGAGGACTGGGTGGAAGTTGAAGCCGGCGACTATATGTGGCTCCGCGCATACTGCCCCCAGGCCTGCTATGCCGGCGGCCCGGGACGCTTCCGCTACTTGCTCTACAAGGACGTCAATCGACACCCTCACTTGTGATGTGTGCCGAACATCCCAGGGTTCCGAGCGACGGCGCGCGCTTGTTCCAGACCTTCTTCGATCGCCCCAGCATGGCGGAATTTATCACAGGACGGGTTGCTCGAATGTCCGCTTTTGTCCTGAATGGGGCAACTGCGGACATCCTCTTTTCGCCGGACCTAAACTGGCCACTCAGGAGGGCTCTCGCTGCGGCGTGCATTCCGTTACCGGCGCGATTCCGCGATTGACCGCTGACGATTTTTGAATTACGACTGACGAAATTCAAAAATCGTCAGTCGTAATTCATCATGGTCCAGAGCACTCAGCATTCGCCTGAAACCGCCGATATGGCGACCCGCATCCTTGAGGCTGCGGAGCTGCAGTTTCGCCATTATGGCTACAGCAAGACGACCGTCGCTGACGTGGCGAAGGAACTCGGCATGTCGCCGGCGAACATCTACCGGTTTTTCGGCTCCAAGAGCGAGCTGCTGGAGGGGGTCTGTGACCGGCTCTTGCAGCTGAGCCTGTCGCTTGCCCATTCTGTGGCCGCGCTTCCGATCAGCGCGGAGGAAAAGCTGCGTCGCTATTCCATAACCCATTTCGAGTTCACGGTCGCAACCATGCTTGATGAGCGCAAGGTGCATGAAATGGTGGTGGTGGCGATCGAGCAGAGCTGGAGCGTCATCGACAAGCACATCGACGAAATCCAGTCGATCCTGGCCGGCATCATTGCCGAGGGCATGGAGAACGGTGAGTTCGTCAAGGGTGACCCGGCCCATATAGCCCGCTGTTTCGGTGCGGCGACCTCGCCGCTTCATCATCCGCAGATGGTTGCCCAGTGCATCGGCAAGAACAACCGGGCGAGCCCCGAAGACCTGACAGAATTCGCCATCCGAGCCCTCAAAGTCTGAGAACCCCCGCCGGGGAGGAACCGCCATGTCCGCCAGTTTCCGTCTTTCGCTGATCGCCTTGCCTCTCTTTGCCGCATTGGGTCTCGCCTCATGCAGCGAGAGCGGTGCCGAGGCTGTCGAGGAGCCGAGCCTTCGACCGGTCAAGGTCGTTGAGGTCGAGGCCCCTTCGACGGCACGGGAGCTACGTTATTCCGGAACGGTGAAGGCCCGGAGTGAAGCCGCCGCCGGCTTCCGTGTGGCCGGCAAGATCATCGAGCGCCTCGTCGATATCGGCGACCACGTCGTGCCGGGTGACGTGCTCGCCCGCCTTGATGTGACCGACTATCAGCTGCAGATGCGCAGCGCCGAAGCAAGCCTTGCGGCTGCCGAGCGCCAGCTGGAAACCGCAGACTTCGCCCTGAAGCGTGCCGATGCGCTCTTTCGCCAGCAGGTGACGACCAAGGCGCAGCTCGAACAGGCGCAGCTGAGCTACAATCAGGCGCTTGCCACGCGCGACAGCCAGCGCTCTTCGCTCGAACAGGCGCGAAACCAGGTCGCCTATGGCGAGCTGAAGGCCGACAAGCCCGGTATCGTGACGGCCATCAGCGCCGATGCCGGCCAGGTGGTTGCGGCTGGCAGCCCCGTCGTGACCGTGGCTGCAGACGGCGAGAAGGAAGCCCTGATCGCCGTGCCCGAAAACGAGATCTTCGCCTTTGCCCCGGGCAAGGACGTTGAAGTCGGCTTCTGGTCGAAGGATGGCCTGGCCCTGAAGGGCACGGTCCGGGAAGTTGCCGGCAGCGCCGATGCCACCTCTCGCACCTTTGCGGTCCGCATTGCCCTGCCTGACAACCCGCAGATCCTGCTCGGCATGACGGCGCGGGTTACGGCGCTCGCGCCCTCGGACAAGAGCCTGTTCGAACTGCCTCTGTCCGCACTGGCCGAGGACGCAGCGAAGCAGCCGACGGTCTGGACGGTCGACCGCACTGCGGCCACCGTGCATGCGCGGCCCGTCACGATCGACAGCTTCTCCGATACCGGCGTTCAGGTATCCGCCGGCCTGAAGCCAGGCGATCTCGTGGTCGTGGCCGGCACGCAGTTCATGGCGGAAGACATGAAGGTTCGGCTTGCCGACGACGACCTGTCGCGCGCAGCCGAGGCGGATGCCGACACTGCCACGCCTGACGCCGCCACCCGTTGAGCCCAGCGACCCTTACCTTCGGGACATCCCCAATATGAGCAATACTCCTGTCGAACCGGGCTCGTTCAACTTGTCCCGTTGGGCCATCGCCCATCCCAGCATCGCCCGCTTTCTCTTCGGCCTGATTATCCTGACCGGCCTTTTCGGTCTGATGCGCATGGGCCAGAAGGAAGATCCAGACTTCACCTTCCGCGTCATGGTCGTCCAGGCCTTCTGGCCGGGCGCGTCGCTCGCTGACATGCAGGATCAGGTGGTCAACAAGATCGAGCGCAAGCTGCAGGAAACGCCGTACCTGGACTGGGTCAAGTCCTATACGCGGCCGGGCTCGGCCATCATCACGCTGCAGGTCAAGGGCAATACCGACGCCAACGACGTGGCGGAGGCCTTCTATCAGGTCCGCAAGAAGGTCGGCGATATCGAGAACGAGTTGCCCGAGGGGCTGCTCGGCCCTTATTTCAACGACGAGTTCGGCGACACCTATATCACGCTCTATGCGCTGACCGGCGACGGCTACAGCTATCCCGAACTGAAGCAATATGCGATCCAGGCGCGTGACGTGCTTCTGTCGACCGAAGGCGTCGAAAAGGCCGTCATCCTCGGCGATCAACCGCAGAAGATCTTCATCGAGGTGTCCTCCAAGGCTCTGGCCGAGCGCGGCCTGACCTTCGCTGACCTGCAGAACGCGCTGGCCGGGCAGAACGCCATCGACGCGACGGGTAGCATCGACACCGGTTCCCGGTCGGTCCGCATCTCCGTTGATGGCGGGTTCTCGGCGGCTGAAGATATCCGCGAGCTCCGTCTGAAATCCGGCAACCAGGTCACCCGCCTCGGCGATATCGCCACGGTGACGGAAGGTCTTGAGGACCCCTATCAGCGCAAGTTCCGCTTCAATGGCAAGGATTCCGTCCAGGTCGGCGTCGTCATGGCCAAGGGCTTCAAGGTGACCGATGTCGGCCAGTCGGTCGAGCAGACGCTGGAGCGCTTCGAGACGACCCTGCCGATCGGGCTGGAAGTCTCGCAGATCTCCAATCAGCCTGAAGTGGTTCGCGAGGCGATTGGGGAATTCATGAAGGCGCTCGGTGAAGCGCTGCTGATCGTGCTCGTCGTTTCCTTCGTGTCCATCGGCTGGCGCTCCGGTCTGGTGATCGCGATTGCCATCCCGCTGGTGCTCGCTGCGACTTTTGCCATCATGTACGAGCTCGGTCTCGACCTGCAGCGCATTTCGCTGGGTGCCCTCATCATCGCCCTCGGGCTTCTGGTCGATGATGCCATGATCGTGGTCGAGATGATGGAGCGAAAGCTGGAAGAAGGGCTCAACAAGCTGGACGCCGCAAGCTTTGCCTATTCCTCGACGGCGTTCCCGATGCTGACCGGCACCCTGATCACCACCGCAGGCTTCATCCCGGTCGGCTTCGCCGAATCGACGGCGGGTGAATATGTTCGCTCGCTCTTTTATGTCGTTGGCATATCCTTGGTCGTTTCCTGGTTTGTCGCCGTCTATTTCACCCCCTGGCTTGGCTACATGATCCTCAAGCAGAGGGCGCATGTCGGCGACCATCACGACGCCTTCGATACGCCCTTCTATCGTCGCCTGCGCTCGGTCGTCGGCTGGGCGGTCCAGCATCGGATTGTCGTAATTGCCTCGACGCTTGCCGTCTTTGCCGGCAGCATCTGGTCCTTCCAGTTCATCCCGCAGAACTTCTTCCCGCAGTCTTCACGCCCTGAAATCCTGGTCGATATGTGGCTGCCGGAAGGCACCTCGATCAAGGAGGTCGAGGCCGAGGCGAAGCGGCTTGAGACCGCAGTCCTGGCCGACCCGGATCAGCGTTTCGTTGCGACCTATGTGGGTGAGGGCGCCCCGCGCTTCTTCCTGCCGCTCGACCAGCAGCTTCGCAACCCGAACTATGCCCAGTTGCTGGTCATGGCAAAGGATGAGGAAGCCCGCGAACGCCTGATTACCAAGCTGCGGATGATGCTGGCCGAAGACTTCCCCTCCGTTCGTGGCAAGGTCGATCGCCTCTTCCTCGGGCCGCCCACCGGCTGGGCCGTGCAGATGCGCGTGAGCGGACCCGAACGGGACGAGGTTCGGCGCATTGCTGATCAGGTGAAGGCGCGTTTCCAGCAGAATACGCTTCTCCAGGCCGTGCATGACGACTGGCTGGAGCCGGTTCCCGCCATGACCCTCGTCGTTGATCAGGATCGTGCCCGTGCCCTTGGCGTCTCTTCGCAGCGCCTGCGCCAGATGCTGCAGGCGACGATGAGCGGCGCGCCGCTGGCCGACGTCCGGGCGGGTGAGGAGACGATCGCCATCGTAGCCCGCGAGCCGGAGGAAAGCCGCCGTCTGTTGACGGCCGTCAACTCGATCTATGTCCCGACCGATCTCGGCGCCTTTATTCCCTTGTCGCAGATCGCCAAGGTCGTGCCCAGGCTGGAGCAGGGGATCGAGTGGCGCCGCAACCGCCTGCCGACGATCACGGTGCGCGCCACCTTGCCGGATGACCTTCAGTCCAACGATGTGACGCTGAAGATGTTCGACGAGATGAAGCCGCTGCGCGACAGCCTGCCCGCCGGATACTCCATCGAAATCCAGGGCGGGGCTGAAGACAGCGCGGAGAGCCAGAATTCGATTGCTGCCAAGGCGCCGGTCATGCTGCTGGTGATCGTCGTGCTGCTGATGATCCAGCTGCAGCATTTCGGCAAGGCCATGCTGGTGCTCGCCACCGGACCACTCGGGATTATCGGGGCAGCTGCCGCACTGCTTATCTCGGGTGCGCCCTTCGGCTTCGTCGCCATCCTGGGTGTCATCGCGCTTCTCGGCATCATCATCCGCAACTCGATCATCCTGATCGACCAGATCGATCAGGACATCGCAGCCGGCATGGAGAGGCGCGAAGCGATCATCGGCTCGGCTGTCCGCCGTTTTCGGCCGATCATGCTCACGGCGCTGACGGCGGTGCTTGCGCTGATCCCGATCTCGCGCGGCATTTTCTGGGGGCCTCTCGCCTACGCGATGATGGGCGGCATTCTCGTCGCCACGGTCCTGACCATCCTGGTTCTTCCAGCGGCGTATGCTTTCTTCTTCGGTCGCTCTCCCCACAAAGCGTGACCGAAAGGGAGGAGGAGTGGGTCCCCAAGCCTCTCCTCCTTCCTTGCTTCTTGCCCGGCGTCCCTGCGATCCGGCCATTCTGGTTGCCTTATGGCCGGACTCCTCATCTAATTTTTGACCAGTTGATAAAATTTTCGGGCGCTGTTAAACAGCGCCCGCTGGCCGTGTTCCAGTTTCCTTTTTGCGACGCAGCATTGCGCTAAATGCCGATTCTCCGGGATTATTTGCTATCGCTAAAGATCAGTAAGGTCGGTCAAGCATGGGCAAGTCTTTGGAATATTGCGATCGAGAATATTGAGGTATGGCGAAAACCAGACCAATTCTGTGGAATAAGTGAGCCGAATCTCTCTTTACAACATTCTTGAAGGCGATAAGACACTGCTTCAGTGATCGGATGGATGACCTTTGTCGCTTGTCAGAATACGACGTGTGACTGACAATCCTTCGATTGCCGGAAGACCGGTTGACCCCGACCTTCACAAAACACGGGCGCGATTCACGCGCCGCGGGACCAAAAGAACCGGCGAAGGCGTCTGCCCTTCGCCTTTGGGAGACTGCTCATGAAAACCAAGTTCGCACTTGCCGCCGCAGCGCTTGCCGCGGCCACCTTCCTGTCGGGCGCCGCCAGCGCCAAGACCTTCGTTTACTGCTCGGAAGGTTCGCCTGAGGGCTTTGACCCCGGCATGTACACCGCCGGCACCACATTCGATGCCTCGGCTCACCCGATCTACAGCCGCCTGATGGAATTCAAGCCGGGCACGACCGAAGCGGAAGCCGGTCTGGCTGAGAGCTATGAAGTCAACGCTGAAGGCACCGAATACACTTTCAAGCTGCGCCCGGGCGTCAAGTTCCACACCACAGAATTCTTCACGCCGTCGCGTGAGCTCAATGCTGACGACGTCGTCTTCTCGCTGGAGCGTCAGCTGAAGGCCGATCACCCGTGGAACCAGTATGTTGCCGGCACCTCCTGGGAATATTCGGCAGGCATGGGCTTCCCCGAGCTGATCAAGTCGATCGAAAAGGTCGATGACATGACGGTCAAGTTCGTGCTGAACCGTCCGGAAGCACCGTTCATCGCCAACCTTGCCATGCCCTTCGCCTCGATCGTTTCGAAGGAATATGCCGACAAGCTGGAAGCCGAAGGCAAGAAGGAGCAGCTGAACCAGATGCCTGTTGGCACCGGTCCGTTCTCCTTCGTCGGTTACCAGCAGGACGCCGTCATCCGTTACAAGAAGAACGCCGATTACTGGGGTGGCGCACCGAAGATCGACGACCTCGTCTTCGCGATCACCACGGATGCCGCCGTTCGCTACCAGAAGCTCAAGGCTGGCGAATGCCACCTGATGCCGTTCCCGAATGCTGCCGATGTTGAGACCATGAAGTCGGATCCGGCGCTCACCGTGATGGAGCAGGAAGGCCTGAACGTCGCCTACCTCGCCTACAACACGACGCAGGCTCCCTTCGACAAGCCGGAAGTCCGCAAGGCGCTCAACAAGGCGATCAACAAGGAAGCCATCGTCGACGCCGTGTTCCAGGGCATGGCAACACCGGCCACGAATCCGATCCCGCCGACCATGTGGTCCTACAACCAGGCTACACAGGACGACGCCTACGACCTCGATGCTGCCAAGAAGGAACTCGAAGCAGCCGGCGTCAAGGATCTCTCCATGAAGATCTGGGCCATGCCGGTTTCGCGTCCCTACATGCTGAACGCACGTCGCGCCGCCGAAATCATGCAGGACGACTTCGCCAAGATCGGCGTAACCGTCGAGATCGTTTCCTACGAATGGGCTGAATACCTCGACCGTTCGAAGGCCAAGGACCGTGACGGCGCCGTCATGCTCGGCTGGACCGGTGACAACGGCGATCCGGACAACTTCCTCGACACGCTGCTTGGCTGCGATGCCGTGGGCGGCAACAACCGCGCTCAGTGGTGCAACGAGGAATTCAATGCGCTGGTGAAGAAGGCCAAGGTCACCTCCGACCAGGCCGAGCGCACCAAGCTCTACGAAGAAGCCCAGCTCGTCTTCAAGCGCGAAGCGCCGTGGGCGACGATCGACCACTCGCTCTCGGTTGTTCCGATGCGCAAGGAAGTCTCCGGCTTCGTCCAGAGCCCGCTCGGTGACTTCACCTTCGAAAACGTCGACATCGCCGAGTAATCGGAACCGTCACTCTTCCGCCGCGGGCTCTGGCCCGCGGCGTTTGTCGTTGATGCGGTAAGAATTTCGCATCATGCTCGAAGGCGCCATCGAAGCGGTTCGAGTAAACGTCAGTCGGCCATGGGGCCGCGGTTCGACCTTCAAAAGATAACAACAGGTCTCACTCATGTTTGGCTTTCTCCTGCGACGGCTTGCCGTTTTGATCCCGACTTTCATCGGTGTGTCGATCATCGCCTTCGCCTTCATCCGGCTTTTGCCCGGCGATCCTGTCGCGCTGCTGTCAGGCGAGCGCGTCATGTCGCCCGAACGTCATGCCCAGATCAGCGCCCAGCTCGGCCTCGACCGTCCTCTGGTGGTCCAGTACTTCGACTATCTCGGCGGCGTCCTGACGGGGGATTTCGGCACCTCGATCGTGTCGAAGAGCCCGATCATCGACCAGTTCTTCGCGCTCTTCCCGGCAACCGTGGAGCTTTCGCTCTGCGCGATCCTGATCGCGATTGCGCTTGGCGTTCCCGCCGGCATCATTGCGGCCATCAAGCGCGGCTCATTCTTCGACCAGACCATGATGGGCATCGCCCTTGTCGGCTATTCCATGCCGATCTTCTGGTGGGGTCTGCTGCTGATGATCTTGTTCTCCGGCATGCTGCAATGGACACCGGTCTCCGGCCGGATCTCGCTGATGTTCTTCTTCCCGCCGGTCACAGGCTTCATGCTGATCGACAGTCTGCTGTCGGGCCAGAAGGGCGCCTTCGCGTCCGCCGTCAGTCATCTGATCCTGCCGTCGATCGTGCTGGCGACCATTCCGCTCGCCGTCATCGCCCGTCAGACGCGCTCGGCCATGCTCGAAGTGCTGTCGGAAGACTATATCCGCACCGCCCGCGCCAAGGGGCTTTCGCCCTTCCGCGTCGTCGGACTGCACGCGCTGCGCAACGCGATGATCCCGGTCATCACCACGATCGGCCTGCAGATCGGCGTCATGCTGGCCGGCGCCATCCTCACCGAGACGATCTTCTCCTGGCCGGGCATCGGCAAGTGGATGGTCGACAGTGTCTTCCGCCGTGACTACCCGGTCATCCAGGGAGGCCTCCTCCTGATCGCCGGCATCATCATGGTCGTGAACCTCATCGTCGACCTGCTCTACGGCCTGATCAACCCGCGCATCCGCCACTAGAAGGATAAAATCTGATGGCAGAGACAATCAACAGCCAGCCGGTTTCGAGCGCGCAGCTGCGCCGCCAGATGCTGGCCGAGTTCTGGTTCTACTTCTCCGAAAACCGTGGCGCCGTCATTGGCCTCGTCGTTTTCGTCGCCCTCGTGCTGATTGCCGTTTTCGCCGGCGTCATCGCGCCCCATTCGCCTTTCGAACAATACCGCGACGCCGTTCTCCTGCCGCCCGCCTGGCTGGAAGGTGGCAATTGGAGCTATGTCCTCGGCACCGACCCTGTCGGCCGCGATATCCTTTCGCGCCTGATATACGGCTCACAGTATTCGCTGTTCATCGGCGTCTTCGTCACCACGCTGTCGCTGACCACAGGCATCGCGATCGGCGTCATCGCCGGCTATTACGGTGGCTGGCTCGATACCGCGATCATGCGCCTGATGGACATCATCCTGGCCTTCCCGTCGCTGCTGCTGGCCCTCGTGCTCGTTGCCATCCTCGGGCCTGGCCTGACCAACGGCATGATCGCGATCGCACTCGTCCTGCAGCCGCACTTCGTTCGCCTGACGCGCGCGGCTGTCATGTCGGAAAAGACGCGTGATTATGTGACGGCAGCCCGCCTTGCCGGTGCAAGCCCGCTGCGCCTGATGTTCAAGACCATCCTGCCGAACTGCATGGCGCCGCTGATCGTTCAGGCGACGCTGTCTTTCTCAAACGCGATCCTCGACGCAGCCGCCCTCGGCTTCCTCGGCATGGGCGCCCAGCCGCCGGCCCCCGAATGGGGCACCATGCTTGCCGAAGCGCGCGAGTTCATCCTGCGCGCCTGGTGGGTCGTGACCTTCCCGGGTCTGGCGATCCTGATCACCGTGCTCGCGATCAACCTGATGGGTGACGGCCTGCGCGATGCGCTCGATCCCAAGCTGAAGAGGTCCTGATCATGGCGCTTCTCGATATCCAGAACCTCACCGTCCAGTTCGAGACGGCCACTGGCTGGTTCAAGGCCGTCGACGGCGTGTCGCTGTCGGTTGAGCCGGGCGAAGTGCTCGCCATCGTCGGCGAAAGCGGCTCCGGCAAGTCGGTTGCCATGCTCGCCGTCATGGGCCTTCTGCCCTGGACGGCGAAGATCACCGCCGACAAGATGGAGTTCCAGGGCCGCGACATCCAGAAGATCTCCGCTGCCGAGCGCCGCAAGCTGATCGGCAAGGACGTGGCGATGATCTTCCAGGAGCCGGTCGCGAGCCTCAACCCCTGTTTCACCGTCGGTTTCCAGATCGAGGAAGTCCTGCGCCTGCATATGGGCCTCAGCAGACAGGACTGCCGTGCGCGCGCCATCGAGCTTTTCAAGCTGGTTGGTCTGCCGGATCCTGCCGAGCGCCTCAACCACTTCCCGCACCAGATGTCGGGCGGCCAGTGCCAGCGCGTGATGATCGCGATCGCGATTGCCTGCAACCCGAAGCTCCTGATCGCCGATGAGCCGACCACAGCACTTGATGTGACGATCCAGAAGCAGATCCTCGATCTCCTGATGAAGCTCCAGGCTGAAACCGGCATGGGCCTGATCATGATCACCCACGACATGGGCGTGGTGGCGGAAACCGCAGACCGCGTCATCGTCCAGTACAAGGGCCGGAAGATGGAGGAAGCCGACGTGCTCTCGCTCTTCGAAAACCCGAAGAGCCCCTACACCCGTGCGCTGCTCTCGGCACTTCCGGAAAACGCCAAAGGCGACCGCCTGACGACGGTTTCCGACTTCCTGGCCGCCGCTGAAACGGGAGGTGCAGCATGACCGAAGCAACACAAACCCCGATGCTCGAGATCCGCGATATCAAGCGCGACTACCGCGTGCCGCAGGGCATGTTCAAGCAGGACAAGATCGTCCAGGCGGTGAAGGGTGTCTCCTTCAAGCTCGACAAGGGAAAGACGCTGGCCATCGTCGGCGAAAGCGGCTGCGGCAAGTCCACGCTTGCCCGCATCCTGACCTTCATCGACGAACCGACGGCAGGCGATCTCCTGATCGACGGCCAGAAGGTCGACACGCGCCCGGGGCACCTGACCGCCGACATGCGCCAGAAGGTGCAGATCGTCTTCCAGAACCCCTATGGCTCGCTCAATCCGCGCCAGAAGATCGGCGACGTGCTCGGTGAACCGCTGCTCATCAACACCAAGATGAGCGCTGCCGAACGCCGCGAGCGGGCTACCGAGATGCTGGTCAAGGTCGGCCTCGGCCCGGAGCACTACAACCGCTACCCGCATATGTTCTCCGGCGGTCAGCGCCAGCGTATCGCCATTGCCCGTGCCTTGATGCTCAATCCGAAGCTGCTGGTGCTCGACGAGCCCGTCTCGGCACTCGACCTCTCGGTCCAGGCCCAGGTCCTGAACCTGCTCGCGGACCTGCAGGAAGAGTTCGGCCTGACTTACGTATTCATCAGCCATGACCTTTCGGTCGTGCGCTACATCGCCGACGAAGTGATGGTGATGTATTACGGCGAGGCGGTCGAATACGGCGCGCGGGATGCGGTCTTTGGTGATCCGCAGCACGAGTATACGCGGACCCTTTTTGCCGCGACACCGCGTGCCGATGTCGAGTCCATCCGGGCCCGCATGGCGCGGCGCGGCAAGCTTGCGGCGGCAGTTTGACCTTGCGCTCAGACACGGTTGCGAAGGGCGCCCGACGGCGCCCTTTTTCATTTCGGCAGATATCCGTGCGAGATTTTCGGACTGTCGAACACCATGGTCGAGCGGATGGTCTTGATTTCGGCGAGCCGATCGAATTCCTGCCAGATCAGCCGCTTGTAATCGGCCATATCTTTCACGGAGATCTTCAGCAGGAAGTCGAAATCACCGGCCACGGCATGGATCTCGACCACCTCGTCGAGCTTGCCGACATGTTCGATGAAGCGCTCGCCGACCTGCGGCGTGGTGCGGTCGAGTGTGATTTCGACGAAGGCCTGCAGGCCAAGCCCGACGCTCGGTGCATCAATCACAAGTCTCTGCTTGATGATCCCGCTCGCATAGAGCCGGGCAAGCCGCCGCGACAAGGGGGCAGCCGTTAGGCCGACGCGTTCTGCAAGCTCGGTATTGCTGAGAGCCGCATCCTGCAGCAGGCAGGTGATGATCTTGCGATCGATCTTGTCCAGGCTCGGGCTCTCGGCTTCCATTATCAATCTCTTCTGTAGTGTCGGGCGCAAATTTCTATCGCGAAATGATGATGTCGGGCAATATGTCTTAAGTTCGCTCAACGCATCCGACGAAATCCGCAGAGACTTTGCGCGGGAAACTTGATATCTCTTATCCAGCACAATCGCTCTTCGACGAAGGTCTCCGATGTTCGACAAGCTCGCCTCCCAGCCCAATGACCCGCTGCTCGCCCTGATCGGGCTCTACAATGCTGATGACCGTGCGGATAAGATCGACCTGGGTGTCGGGGTCTACCGTGATGATCTGGGCCGCACGCCGGTCATGCGCTCGGTGAAAGCTGCCGAGAAGGAACTGCTGGAGAAGCAGGACAGCAAATCCTATGTCGCACCGGAAGGCGACCGGGTGTTCCTCGACCTGCTCTGGGACCTCGTCGGCGGCAAGGGCCATGGCAAATTTGCTGCCGGTGTCCAGACACCAGGCGGCTCCGGGGCGCTGCGTCTCGCTTCTGATCTCATTGCCCGCGCGGGCAGCGGTCGTCTGCATCTCGGCCTGCCCAGCTGGCCGAACCATGCCGGCATCTTCGGCGCGACCGGCCTCAATGTCGAAACCTATCCCTATTTCGATGTCCCGACCCAGGATGTGCGTTTCGCCAGCATGATGAAGGCGCTGAGCAGCGCACCGCGCGGTGATGCCGTGCTCATTCATGCGAGCTGCCACAACCCGACAGGGGCGACACTGACGCTGGCTCAGTGGGAAGAGCTCGCCGCCGTGATCGGCGAGCGGCGCCTCGTGCCGCTGATCGATTCCGCCTATCAGGGTTTCGGCGCCGGCATCGAGGAGGATGTGGCCGGCCTGCGCACCATCCTCGCCGCAGCACCGGAAGCGCTGGTCGCCGTCTCCTGCTCGAAATCCTTCGGCATCTACCGTGAGCGCACGGGCGCGATCTTTGCCGTCGCCGAGACCCAGGAAGCGGCTGACATCGCCCGCTCCAATCTCGTGACCATGGCCCGCACCAGCTATTCCATGCCGCCGGACCATGGCGCGGCCGTCGTCCGCACGATCCTGTCCACCGATAGCTTGCGTCAGGATTGGATCAACGAGTTGAACAGCATGCGTGACCGCCTGAACGGCCTGCGCCGCGAACTGGCGGCAGCACTCGGGGATGGCTGGCAGTTGGCGCCGCAGATCGCCGAACAACAGGGCATGTTCTCGCTGCTGCCGCTGAAGGAAGCGGACGTTCTGGCACTGCGCAAGTATCACGGCATCTATATGCCGACCTCTGGACGCATCAACATCGCGGGCCTGAAGAGCCAGGATATCCCGCGCGTTGCCAGCGTGCTGAAACCGCTTCTGGGCTGAACACCATGACCACGACCACCGCAAAACAGGCGGGCGCCGAGCGCCACCGCCTCTATGAAGACGTGCTTGCGATGATCTCGGGCACGATGTTCGTCTCACTGGGGACGCTGATCTACACGGAGACCATGCTGACGGTCGGATCGAGTGCCGGTCTGGCCCTGCTCCTGTCCTATGTCAGCGGCTGGGGTTTTGGCCTGATCTTCTTCATCGTCAACCTGCCCTTCTATATCCTGGCGGTGAAGCGCATGGGCTGGGCCTTTACGCTGCGCACCTTCACGGCAGTCGCTCTGGTCTCGATCCTGTCGAAGCTGAACAGTCAGTGGATCGATTTCTCCTATCTCAATCCGCTCTATGCGACTGTCATCGGTGGCGGGTTGATCGGCACCGGTCTTTTGATGCTGTTCCGACATCGTACCGGTCTCGGCGGCATCAATATCCTCGCGATGTATCTGCAGGAGAAGACGGGGCTACGCGCCGGCTATTTCCAGCTCGGCGTCGATCTCGCGATCCTTGCCGCCGCGTTTTTCGTGCTGCCCGCCGACCGCCTGGCACTCTCGGTCCTCGGAGCCGCGATCGCCAATCTGATCCTGGCGATCAACCACAAGCCGGGCCGCTACATGGGCCTCAGCTGAGCGCCGTATTCAGGCTTACGCCAGTGCAGCATCCACGATGACGAGCGGACGTCCCTGCGTGCAGGCCTCGATGCGGGCGTCCACCCGGTAGACATCTCGAAGCAGGGCAGGGGTGATCACCTCGGTGGTCGCCCCGCTCGCAACCAGTCGACCGTCTGCCACGACGAGCGCATGGTCGCAGTAGCGCATCGCATGGTTCAGGTCGTGGAGGGCGATCAGCACGGCAATCCCGCTTTCCGCCGCGAGTTGGCGCATGAACTGCAGCACCTCGATCTGCCGGAAAAGATCCAGCGCCGAGGTCGGCTCGTCCATCAAAAGCACTTCCGGCTTGCGCACGAGTGCCTGGGCGATCGCGACCAGCTGTCGCTGGCCACCCGAGAGTTCGCCGAGATCTCGGAAGGCGAGGTCAGAAATCCTCAAGGACGCGAGAATGCGGTCGATCTCCAAAAGCTCGTTGTCGGCGACCTTCCAGCCGGAACCCTGCTTGGAAGCGAGAAGCACGCTCTCATAGACAGTGAGCACGGCGTTGGCGCCGGTGTCCTGCGGCATGTAACAGATAGGACGGAGGCTCTCCTCGCCGGACAGATGCACGACGCCTTCGCCTTTCAGCAACCCGGCGATCCGCTTGAACAGCGTCGACTTGCCGGCGGCATTCGGGCCAATGACCGCCGTCAGCACGCCGCCTGTTATGTCGCCGGTGTTGATATCGGCAAAGACGCGGTGCCGGCCATACTGTGCGCCGAGCGCTTCGAGCCTGAGGGCTACCATGCGCGCCTCCTGTTGGTGAAGATAAGTGAAAAGAAGAAGGGCACGCCGACAAGGGCCGTGATCACCCCGATCGGCATGATGGCGCCGGGGATCAGCATCTTCGAGACCACCGACGTGACCGAAAGCAGCAGCGCACCGCAGAGCACGGAGCCGGGCAGGAAGAAACGCTGGTCCTCGCCGAGCAGCATGCGGGCGATATGCGGGCCGACGAGACCGATGAAGCCGATCGTGCCGACGAAGGAGACCGGGATTGCGGCGAGCAAACTCACGAGCAACATGGTCTCAAGCCTGAGCGCCCGGACATTAACGCCGAACGAGGCCGCCTTGTCGTCCCCTAAGCGAAGCGCCGTCAGCGCCCAGGCGCGACGCGCAAACAGAGGTACGCAGAAGACCAGCACGGCAAAGGTGACGGCCACCTTGCTCCAGGTCGCCTTGGTGAGCGATCCCATGGTCCAGAAGACGACGGCGGCGAGCGCCTGTTCGGAGGCGAGATATTCAAGCAGCGACAGCAGCGCGTTGAAGGTGAAAACCAGCGCGATGCCGAGCAGCACGATCGTTTCCACCGTGACCCCGCGCATGGTCGACACGCCGTAGATAAACATCGAGGCGAGCATCGCCATCAGGAAGGCGTTGATCGGCACCATATACTGGACGGCGGCCGGAAACACGGCGACACCCGCGACAAGCCCGAGCGCCGCGCCGAAGCCGGCAGCGGCGGAAATTCCGAGCGTAAACGGCGAGGCGAGCGGATTGGCAAGGATCGTCTGCATCTGGGCGCCGGCAAGCGACAGACAGGCGCCGACGGTGACCGCCATCAGCGCAATCGGCATCCGGATATCCCAGATGACAACGCGCAGCTGGTTGCCAGCCGAGGCTGGATCCCAGATCGTCGCGACGACTTCCGAAAGGGTGTAGCGGGCCGGCCCATAGGCCATGTCGACGGCAATCGACAGCAAGAGACAGACAAAGAGCCCGGCCAGAATGGCCAGGCGCTTCGCCGTCAGGCTTCGATAGGTGTCGCTGGAGGCCGGAAGTGCCGTTTCGACGGTGGTAGCCATGGATGTGTCCTGCAGATGGTGCCTCAAACGGCAAGTGGCCGGCGGTTGCCCGCCGGCCGGATGGAGATCAGGAGCCTGCCTTCACCGAGGCGAAGTAGCCGGAGTGATAGTCGACCGGCAGGAAGCGCTCATGCATTTCCTTGAAGGTGGCGTCCGCATCGAGATCCTTGAACAGATCCGGATGCAGCCACTTGGCGATCTGCTGCACGGCAACGAACTGGTAGGGGCTGTTGTAGAACTGGTGCCAGATGGCGTGCACGTTGCCATCCTGCACGGCCTTGATGTCGGTGAAGCCGGGGCGCTTCATCAGCTCGGAGAGCTTGCGCGCGGCTTCGGCCTTGTCGGCACCCGGGCCAACGCCAACCCACTTGCCGCCGGGAACATACAGTTCCCAGTTCGAGCCAGTGACGATCACCTGGTCGGGATTGGAGGCAATGATCTGCTCAGGGTTCACGGTACCGAAGGTGCCGGGAATGATGTCCTTGGCCATGTTGATGCCGCCGGCGAGTTCAACCATCTTGCCGAAGTTCTCATTGCCGAAGGACATGCAGCAATCGTCGGAATAACCACCGGCGCGCTCCATGAAGACAACCGGCTTCTTGAGATCCGACTGCTTGGCCAGCACATCTGTTACCTTGGCGATCTGCTCGTCGTGGAACTTGACGAATTCTTCGGCGCGCTCTTCCTTGCCGAACAGCTTGCCGATGATACGCATCGAATCATCCGTGTGCTCCATCGGCTTCTCGCGGAAGTCGATATAGACGAGCGGAATGCCGACGGCGGCGAGCTTTTCGATATAGCCGCTTTCTTCGGTCGCCGACTTCGCTTCCGTGTTCATGATGATGACGTCGGGCTTCAGCGCGACCGCCTGCTCGATATCGAAGGTGCCGTCCTTCATCCCGCCGAAGGTCGGGATCTTTTCCATCTCGGGATATTTCTTCAGGTAGATGTTGTAGCCGTCGAGGTCGGCCTTCTTGAAGTCGTCGCGCCAACCGATGACACGGCCGAAGGGATTGTCGGTGTCGAGCGCTGCGGTGAAATAGATCTGGCGACCTTCACCAAGGATGACGCGTTCGACCGGAACGCTGACTTCAACCTCGCGGCCGGTGATGTCCTTGATCTTCACGGTTTCGCCGGCCAGGGCGACGCCTGAAAAAAGAACGAGCGAAATCGCGGCGGCAGAAGCCACCTTCTCCATTTTGAACACGATCAGTTCTCCTGTTTGTGATTTGTCGTGATCTATGTTTTTATGAGTTTGACAGTCAAGAATTATCTTTTAGAAGTCTTCCAACCTCCTTGGCCCGGAATCGGAAGACCGCGAAAATGCAAGCTCTTAGCGCCATCTCGAATCATGACCTTCGCGACGAAATCAAAGCTTACTGGTCGCTGCGCGCTGAAACATTCGACAGTCAGCCGGGTCACGAGATCTTTTCCGAGGAAGAAAAAGCTGCCTGGCACGCGCTGTTTCTGAAACATCTCGGGCAAGGACAGGGCCGCTCCGCACTTGATCTGGCCTGCGGCACGGCCGTGGTTTCACACCTGCTCGATGATCTCGGCTTCAGGGTCACCGGAATGGATTGGGCGGAGCCCATGCTTGAGCGCGCCCGCGCCAAAGCCAAGGCCAGGGGCCGGCAGATCCGCTTCCTGATGGGTGATGCCGAGCGAACCATGGAAGACGACGATAGCTATGACGTCATTACCAACCGCCATCTCGTCTGGACGCTGGTCGATCCGCTTGCCTGCTTCAAGGAATGGCACCGGGTCTTGAAGCCCGGCGGCAAGGTGCTGATCGTCGACGGCGATTTCGTCAATACCTCGAAGCTGACACGCCTCCTGAAGATGCTGACGCGTATGGCGAGCCGTGCCGGTCTTGCCCGCGATGCCCTTCACGGGGCGCCGAGTGCTGACATGGCGGATACGCATAATCGTATCCTGTCGCGGGTCCACTTTTCGGGCGGCGCCCATGCGGATGCGGTTGCCGACCTGCTGCGGCAGGCAGGCTTCTCAAAGGTCACCGTCGATCACAACATGGGTGCGATCCACAAGGCGCAGCGCAAGAACTTCTCCTTCTTCAAGGGGTTGGAGCGTGCCACCCAGCATCGCTACGCGATCTGCGCGGAGAAGTGAGCTCCCGGGGCTTTGCCCTGCTGACAGTTTAAGTCGTTCAGGCTGCAGGATACGCGCGGCGATCACCCGAAGATCGCCGCCGGATTTACACGCCTTGAAGACTGATATACTAATATCTCAGTTAGAGAGGGGCGCATGCCGGAGATGGACAAGAGCAACCCGAGAGCGCGCAGCGTTCCGGCCGAGCATCATCGGGGGAGAACGCGTGACGGACGTGCGGCGACCCGGATTCATGCGGTTCTTCGCGATGAAATCGTCGAAATGCATTTGAAGCCACTTGAGACCCTGAATGAGAAGCAGCTTGGGCAGCGCTTTGGTGTCAGCCGAACACCCGTGCGCGAGGCATTGTTGCGGCTGGCAGACGAGGGGCTTGTCGAGATCTATCCGCAATCCGGAACCTTTGTTTCCCGCATTCCGCGCCGTGCGCTCTATGAAGCCATTCTGATCCGCAAGTCGCTTGAGGTGACCACGGTGTCCCTGGCGATTGCTGCCATGAAGGACGCGGACAGATTGCCGGCCCTTGAGGAAAATCAGGCCGCCTTGATCAAGGCGGCGGAGGCCGGAGACATTCCGCTTTTCCATAGAGTCGACAGCGAGTTTCACCGGTTGATCGGCAACATTGCCGGCTATCCCGGGATCTGGACGGTTATCGCGCAGGTCAAGGTCCACATCGACCGCTATCGGTTTGTGACGCTCCCGCAAAAGGGGCGGTTGGATCTCGTGATCGCCGAGCATGCCGCGATCATCGACGGAATGCGTCGCCGCGACGAGGGCGCGGCGGTGCTGGCGATGAGCCAGCACATTGGCAGGATGACCGAGGAGCTGGATGATATCGAGCATCTCGACCCTGACCTGTTTCTCGACATTTAAATCAACAGCCAAGCTTTGCCAGATACTCCGGGAGGACCACCTTGAAGCCATCATTCGATCTTTCAGGCCGCGTGGCCATCGTCACCGGCGCCAATACCGGTATCGGCCAGGGCCTGGCCGTTGCCCTTGCCGGGGCCGGTGCGGCCGTTCTGGGCGTCGGCCGATCCAGCATGAGCGAAACAGAAGCCTTGATCAACGCAGGCGGCGGACGCTTCGCATCCTTCTCCGCCGATCTCTCGACGATTGAGCCGGTGGACGCAATCGTCGAGGCTGCCGTATCGGCCTTCGGATCTGTCGATATCCTCGTCAACAATGCAGGCATCATCCGCCGTGCTGACGCGATCGACTTCACCGAGGCCGACTGGGACGCTGTCATGGACGTCAACCTGAAGACGGCGTTTTTCCTCTCTCAGGCTGCCGCCAGACGCATGATCCCGAATGGCCGAGGCAAGATTATCAACATCGCGTCGATGCTGTCTTTCCAGGGTGGCATCCGCATTCCCTCCTACACGGCGTCCAAGAGCGGTCTTGCCGGGCTGACCCGCCTGCTGGCCTGTGAATGGGCCGCCAAGGGCATCAACGTGAATGCGATTGCGCCCGGTTATTTCGTCACCAACAACACGACCGCGCTTCGGGAAGATCCGAAGCGCTCGAGTGACATTCTTGGGCGGATCCCTGCAGGGCGGTGGGGGAATCCTGAAGAGCTCGGCGGCGCGGCAGTCTTTCTGGCGTCCGATGCCTCCGCTTACGTGCATGGCACCATCCTCCCCGTCGACGGCGGTTGGCTGGCACGTTAAGCAGAAGGGGGGACGCGATAAGGGGGGAAGAGATGGGACGTATCGTATCGATTGGCGAATGCATGGGCGAGCTCTCGGAAACGGGCACGCCCGGAGCGCTGCAAATGGGTTTTGCCGGAGATACGCTCAACACGGCCTTTTATCTGCGCCACAGCCTGGGACCTGACTGGCAGGTGGACTATGTGAGCGCCGTCGGCACGGACGGGCTCTCAGACCGGATGGTGGGTTTTCTGGGAGACCAGGGCATCGGAACCGACCACATACGGCGCCTGACCGACAAGACGATCGGGCTCTACTACATCACCTTGAAAGACGGTGAACGCAGTTTCACCTATTGGCGTAACGACAGCGCCGCCAAGAGGCTCGCCAGTGATCCCACAGCTCTGGCCCGCGCACTTGAGGGGGCCGATCTCGCCTATTGGTCCGGCATCACGCTGGCGATCCTGCCCAACCAGGATCGCCTTGCGCTGATCGAGGCGCTCAGCCAGTTTGCGGGCAAAGGGGGGACTGTTGTCTTCGACCCCAATCTCCGGCCACGGCTCTGGGACAGTGTGGATACCATGCGCGGCTGGATCCATCGCGCAGCAGCAGTCAGCGAGCTCTGTCTCCCGTCTTTCGAGGACGAGGCGACCTGGTTTGGCGATGCCGATCCGGCAGCGACGGTGAGACGTTACCAGGCCGAGGGAACAAGACGGGTGATTGTGAAGAATGGCGCCGAACACGTCACCTTCGCCACCGGCAACGCTGTGCCGAGCACGCTTGCGATTGCGCCGGTCGAACGGATTGTCGATACAACCGCAGCCGGGGACAGTTTCAATGCGGGGTACCTGGCAGCAGAACTCACCGGTTCATCCGTCCAGGATGCCATTGCTGCGGGCGCCAGACTGGCGGGACGAGTGATCGGGGCCAGGGGGGCTCTGATTGCAGATGCCGTGCAGCACGCCTGATCAGCCATAGCCCTCAGACAGGGGCGATGGCTCCGCCGAAGAGCGTGAAATAGCCCCAGGCCAACACAAAGGCCGCAAGAATGCCAACCCAGATCAGTGCCTTCCGGAGGGACGGTGACATCGCGGCCTTCGGCTTTGGCGGCTTGTCTTCGGGTGGGCGCTCGAACTTGATGACGTTCGACATACGGTGGCTCTCTTTTGGTACTCTTCTTCAGTAAGCTTCCTGCCATGATCGTGCGGCGACAACAAGACTACCACTTGGGTCTTTATTCCTGTTTCGGCGCAAGACGGTGAACGCTTTTTTCAAACAACAGCCTGCGATGATCATTGCATCAATGCAACAAGTGTTCCTCAATGTTTCACTTCATGCTTGTCGGCGGGCTCCCGCGTCGCTAGCGTCCGTTTGGCAGTGAGAATGGTGCTGTCCGGCAAGGCGCTGGACGCTCTCCTGCAGATGATGATGGACCTGACCGAAACGCAATGAGAAGTTTTCTTGACCTTTCCGCCCAGGCTGATGTCAATCCCGGTCAGGACGGGGATGCGTTTGTAGCTGGCCGCAAGATCTCAGGCGTTTCATCTGCCCATTTCCTGAAGCTTGTCGAAGAGCACGGCAATATCGGGTTCTGGACTTGCGATCTCGTCACCGGTCAATGCAGTTGCAGCTCCGGCCTTGTTCGGGTGATGGGCGTTGAGCAACCCCAACCCTTCAGACTCGCGGATCTGGTCGATCAGGTCCATCCCGAGGATCGTACGTTTTGCGAGGATGTCTGGCCGCTGATCCGCTCAGGAGTGCCGGTCAACCGGAACTTCCGTATCATCCGTGGCGATAGGACTGTTCGGTGGATCGAGTTTCGGTCCGAAGTGGTGCTCGACGCCGAGCAGCGTCCTGTCCGGGCCATCGGTCTGTTGCAGGATGTCTCGCAACAGCATGAAAACCGCCAGGCGCTTGAGGAAAGCATCGGGCGCTATCGAGCCCTGGTCAGCGCCGTCGCGGCGATGGAATGGCGGGCGACCGCCAGTGGCGAACCTGTCTTCTCGCATGGTTGGATGGCCCTTACAGGGCAGCGGGAATCCGATATGTTGAACGGAAACTGGCTGGCCGCTGTTCACCCGGATGACCGCCAAATGGTGATTGCAGCCTGGCAGGATGCCGTTGCCAACCTCTCCCCTTATGTCGCCAATCAACGCATTCTCCGGGCGGATGGCGAGTATGAGTGGTTTCATGCTCGTGCGGTGCCGGTTCTGCACAAGGGGGCACGCCCGCATGAATGGCTGGGAATGATCATCCGTCACCAGGATTTTGCCAAGAACGGAAGTGATGGGCGCCTGGCAGATGCGACCGTGACGCCGATGCAGATCCGCGCAGGACGGGCGATGTTGCAATGGACCTTGGAAGACCTCTCGCGTGAATCCGGGGTTTCCGTCTCTTCGATCCGGCGGATCGAGGGAGAGGGAGAGCGATCCACGCGACCGACCTCGCTCACCGCGATTCGCCAGTCTTTCGAGCGTCAAGGCCTCGTGTTCAGCGATGGCAATGCCGTCTCGCTGCAGCGCTTGCCTGTCAAAAGCCCATGAGAACGTGCGCTTTCGTCCTCGGGACAGAGACGCGAGGCTTGCTGACGGTCTTGGGAAGCATCACGTTCCATGCTCTGTCCGCGCCGCAGCCGGGCTCGTCGACACTTGGTATAAGCCTCAGACTGCGGCGACCTTTTTCTTCACGGGCGGGTTTTCTGCATCGTAGCTAGCCCGCGCTTCCCGGATGCGCCCATGATGTTCCGCCGTCCAGACGACGAGGGTGGCGACAGGTCCCAGCAGCGATTCTCCCAGCTCTGACAGGCGGTATTCGACGCTCGGCGGTTGCGTCGGGAACACTTGGCGGTGAACCAGCCCGTCACGCTGCAGGCTGCGCAACGTGCCAGTAAGCATGGCTTGCGAAATATCGGGAATTGCCCGCTTCAGTTCTCCGAACCGGTGAGGTTGGTAACCGAGCGTCTGCAGAATGAGCGAAGCCCATTTGTCTCCAATGTGAGCGAACACGTCGCGCACCGGGCATTTCTGTGCGTCGAAGACCGTGTTCACGGGCGTTTGGATCATTGCCATCACGGTGCGGATCGCCGCGCTATGGTCTGCCTTTGTCTTTGCATGTGCGGTCATGGGTACCGTCCTCGGAACCTGGTTCTAAAAAACTGCCTACTTTACGGTGGCATGGTGATCTGCAATATAGACCTACTCTACAAATTAAACCAGCCCCAAAGTTGAGGGCGCATAGAATGGAACGAACATGACTGCAAAATATCTCGTAACCGGCGCCTCCGGCCAGCTCGGCCAGCGCGTCGTCCATCATCTGCTCGAAACTTCGGGCGTTGCCGCCGGCGATATCATCGCTGCCAGCCGCAAGCCGGAACAGCTGGCCGATCTCGCCGCCAAGGGCGTGCAGGTTCGCCGCGTCGACTTCGACGACGCCCAGTCGATGGAGGCCGCCTTCGCAGAAGCCGCCAACGTGCTGATCATCAGCACGGATTCGCTCGACCGTCCGGGCCATCGTCTGGTGCAGCACCGCGCCGCGATCGCTGCAGCTGAAGCGGCTGGGGTCAAGCACCTGCTTTACACCTCGATGCCTGAGCCGACAAACTCGCCGCTTCTGTTCGCACCGGATCACGAAGGCACGGAAGCCGCCATCCAGGCAAGCAGCATTCCGGCTTGGACCATCTTGCGCAACAACTGGTACTTCGAAAACGTCATGATGGGCGCCGGCCCGGCCTTGGCTTCCGGCAACTGGTATTCGGCGGCGAGTGATGGCAAGATTGCCCATATCTCCCGCGACGATCTGGGCCGTGCGGCAGCCGCCGCGCTGGTTGCTGCCGGCAGCGAGAAGAAGCTCTACACGTTTACGGGTTCGAACTCCTACACCTACCGCGACATCGCGGCCCTGCTTGCCAAGGCTGCAGGCAAGGACGTGGCCGTAGTTGACGTCCCCCTGGAAGGCCTCGTCCAGGGCATGGTCGGTGCAGGTCTTCCTGAGCCGGTGGCGCGCGTCTATGCCTCCATCGACACGATGATCGGAAACGGCGGTCTCGCCAAGATCACCGGTGATTTCAAGGCGCTGACCGGCCGCGAGCCGCAGAGCTTTGAAGCCTGGGTTGAAAGCCAGGCTGGCGCCCTGAAGTCCATGATCCCCTGATCCTAGGGATCTCCAATCGGCCGCCGCCAGGCCGATACGGTGATGCCATCCCCCACACGTGGCACAACCGCGCAACCGCCCGTTCCCCTGAACGGGCGGTTTCGTTTTGCGTGCGGGGCGCTTTCCACAGATGGCCGGGATGTCGAGATATTGCCTCTTTCGCAGGCATGTCTGCCCGCAAGACATGCATCCAGCAGCCTTCCCGGTGGCGCTGAGGTCGGATTATCCCCCGCCGGCTGCCATTTTCGGACTTGGCACGCGCTTTGCTCCGTAAAGACCAGAGTTAGCCGCTAGGGTTCCGGCGCCGCAAGGCGCGGCTGGTCCGAGAGCGGCTCCCGATGGAGAGACATCCCATCGGGTGCACGGCGGGACAAAAGCCCGGGAGACCTCGTAAGCCAAGGGATTGGCGGCGCGATGGTCCATGCCGATCCCTTTTCGAAGACGCAAAAGGGGAATTTCTACATGCAGACTGTCAAGACACTCCTGTCGATCACGGCGCTTGCCGGCGCTCTCGCCTTTAGTCCGATGACATCGGCCGAAGCCGCACCGAAGAAGGACTTCAAGGTCGCCTGGTCGATCTATGTCGGCTGGATGCCCTGGGGCTATGCCAATGACACCGGCATCGTGAAGAAGTGGGCCGACAAATATGGCATCAACATCGAGGTCACGCAGTTCAACGACTACGTGGAATCGATGAACCAGTACACCGCCGGTGCCTTTGATGCCGTGACGCTCACCAACATGGATGGCCTGTCGATCCCCGCCGCCGGTGGCGTCGACACGACCGCCGTCATCGTTGGCGACTTCTCGAACGGCAATGACGCATTGATCCTCAAGGGGAAGGACAAGCTCGAGGATGTGAAGGGTCAGAACGTCAATCTCGTCGAGTTCTCGGTCTCCCATTATCTGCTCGCCCGTGCGCTCGAAAGCATCGGTTCCTCCGAGCGTGATGTGAAGGTGGTCAACACCTCGGATGCCGACCTGGTCGCCGCTTATCAGACACCTGATGTCACGGCGGTCGTGACCTGGAACCCGCTGGTCGCCAGCATTCTGGAAGATACGTCGGCAAAGAAGGTCTTCGATAGCTCGCAGATCCCGGGCGAGATCATCGACCTGATGGTCGCCAATACCGACGTGCTCAAGGATAACCCGGACTTCGGCAAGGCGCTTGCCGGGATCTGGTACGACACCATGGCCGTCATGACAGCAGATACAGAAGAGGGCAAGGCAGCCCGCACGGCGATGGGAACGGCGTCCGGAACGGATCTGGCGGGCTTCGAAGCCCAGATGGCGGCCACCAAGCTCTTCGACAAACCCGCCGATGCCGTGGCTTTCTCCGCCTCGCCGGATCTGTCCAAGACCATGGATATCGTCCGCAACTTCCTCTTCGAAAAGGGCCTTCTCGGCAGCGGAGCGCCGTCTGCCGATGTCATCGGTATCGAACTGGCGGACGGCTCGGTTCTTGGCGACAAGGAAAACGTCAAGTTCCGCTTCACCACCACCTACATGGACGCGGCCGCCAAGGGCGCGCTCTGAGGCAGACCATACCGCCCGGTTGACGATGTCATCCGGGCGGCTCCCGCCTCCCTGAAATCCTGGAGTGGTCGATGCGCTGGATCAATGCTCATCCTGGAAATGGCGCGCGCCTGACGCTGGTGCTTCTGCCCTTCGTGCTGGTGCTGGCCGCCTACATGATCGGCTCGGCCGAACGGCTCGCAGAAAACCCGAACGACAAGCTGCTGCCCGGTTTCGCTACCCTCTGGGAGGCTGTCAGCCGGATGGCCTTCACCGCCGACGCCAGAACCGGCGAGTATCTGCTTTGGTCGGACACCTGGGCGAGCCTGGGGCGTCTGTTCGCAGGGCTTGGCATTGCCACCGCGATCGCGCTTCTGCTCGGCCTCGTCATCGGCATCCTGCCCTATGCACGGGCAGGTCTCTCTCCCTTCGTCGGCGCCATCTCCATGGTTCCGCCCTTGGCGCTCCTGCCCATCCTTTTCATCGTCATGGGGCTCGGCGAGGCGTCGAAGATTGCGCTGATCGTTATCGGTGTCGCACCGATCATGATCCGCGACCTGGCGCTGACCGCCGTCTCCCTGCCGCGCGAGATGATTGTCAAAGCCGAGACCCTCTCGGCCTCGTCCTGGCAGATTGCGTTGCGTGTGGTGCTGCCGCAGATCCTGCCGCGCCTGATCACCACGCTCCGCCTGCAGCTCGGCCCTGCCTGGCTGTTTCTGATCGCGGCCGAGGCGATCTCCTCCGACAGCGGCCTTGGATACCGGATCTTCCTCGTCCGTCGCTATCTGTCGATGGACGTCATCTTCCCTTATGTCCTGTGGATCACGCTGCTCGCAATCCTCACCGACATCCTGCTCGATCGCCTGCGCATCGTCGTCTTTCCCTGGTCCGAACTGGAGAAGGGCAAATGAGCGCGCTTTCGATCAAGAACCTCTGGAAGGAATATGGCGACCAGATCGTGCTGGAGAATGTCTCGATCGAGATCGAATCCAGAGCCTTCGTCGCGCTGGTCGGCCCTTCCGGTTGCGGCAAGTCCACCTTCCTGCGCCTGCTGCTCGGCCAGGAGCGCCAGACCAAGGGTGAGATCCTGCTTGATGGTTTGGCCTTACCGAAGGAACCGGGGCCGGACCGCGGCGTCGTCTTCCAGCGCTACTCGGTCTTCCCGCATCTGACCGTGCTCGGCAATGTCATGCTCGGCAAGGAGCTGAAAGCCTCCCGCTTCGCCGCCCGCCTGTTCGGTGCCGCGAAGCGCGCGGTTGAGGACGAAGCCCGCGCCATGATCGCGGCGGTCGGGCTTGCCGGCTCCGAGGACAAGTATCCGGCCCAGCTCTCCGGTGGCATGCAGCAGCGGCTGGCGCTCGCCCAGGCGCTGATCATGCGGCCCAAGGTTCTGCTGCTCGACGAACCCTTCGGCGCGCTCGATCCTGGTATCCGGGCCGAAATCCACACGCTGATGAAGAAGCTCTGGCACGAAGCGCCGATGACCGTCGTCATGGTCACCCATGACATGCGCGAGGCCTTCACGCTTGCGACCCGCGTCGTTGCCTTCGAACGTCCCCGCGACCGCCCGGAGGAAAAGCTCCGCTACGGCGCGACGATCACTCGCGACATCGCCATCTGGCCGCCCCGCAAGGCGGGCGAGGCCTCCCTCTTTCGCCCCGACCGGGACGGCCCGGTCTCTTCAAAGGGTCAATAGCCGGGACGACCCGGTCAACGAAACCACTGGAGATGACAATGCATATTCGACGTTCCCCCGAAGAGATCGCTGCCAACCGGGCGCGCTACGAGGAGCATCAGAAGAAGGGGCTGGAATTCGCACCGAAGGCGCTGCCGGCCAAGAGCGTAAAACCTGCGCCCGCAATTGCTGCCGACAAGATCGTGCACCAGGAAAAGCTGCCCGGCGGCTGGTATTGGTGGACCCGCGTGAAGGCCAGCGAGACGCTGCGCATCGCGCTTGACGAAGGTGTTTCAACCGTCTCCGTCGTCGCCTGGAGCGCCGAGGATCCGACCGAGCGCATGAACCTGCCGGATACAGTCAAGGTGCAGTGGACCACCGGGCTTGGAAAGGGCCGTGTCATCTTCTCCGACATGGGCAAGGTGATGTTCTCGATCACCGAGGACAGCTCCGGCGCTCATGACGTGCTGATGGGCGGCTCGACAGCTTCCTCGAACGCGAAGAAATATGCCGGCCAGAACGGTCCGGCGCTGCGCAACACCCGCGACAACTTCGTGCTGATCGCCACCAAATCAGGCCTCGACAAGCGCGACATTCCGGCGGCTCTTGCCCTTTTCGCACCCGTCCGTGTCGACGCCGATGGCAAATTCGAGTGGAAACCCGATCTCGTTGAAGATGGCGACTATGTCGATCTGCGTGCCGAGATGGACATGATCGTCGGCTTCTCCAATTGCCCGCATCCGCTCGATCCAAACCCCGTCTATGCCCCCAATCCCGTCAGCATCCTTAGGATCGCGGCCCTTGAGCCAGCGCTGGATGATCTCAGCCGGACCGCGACTGCAGAAGCCATCCGTGGCTTTGAAAACAACGCTTTTGCGGCCCTGTGAGAGGAGAGGCGACCATGACCAGTTTTATCCAGACCTCTCCCGCCCGCAGCCTCTCCAACACTGCGCAGGATCACTATATCGCTGCCGAAGCGCCCTTCTCGACCTTCATCAAAAAGGGCCAGGTGGTGCGCATCGAGGACACCTATGGCCAGCAGGCCGTCGATACGCTCTTCTACAATGCCCATGATTTCTCCGAGCGCTATTCCAGCCAGGACACCATGCGAGAGCAGGGGGCGGCCTATATCTCGACCGGCACCAAGGTGATCTCCAACGAAGGCCGGGTGATGCTGACGGTGACCGCCGACAGCTGCGGCCGGCACGATACCTCCGCCGGCGCCTGCTCCTGCGAGAGCAACACGGTCCGCTTCGGCCACTACACGAAATACCTGCATGCCTGCCGGGACAACTTCGTCATCGAGGTTTCCAAGCATGGCATGAGCAAGCGCGACGTGGTGCCGAACATCAACTTCTTCATGAACGTGCCGATCGAACCTTCAGGCGAAATGACCATCGTCGACGGCATTTCCGCCCCGGGCGACTATGTCGAGCTGAAGGCGGAGATGGACGTGTTGCTCGTCATCTCCAATTGCCCGCAGATCAACAACCCCTGCAACGGCTTCGACCCCACCCCGATCCGGGTGCTCGTCTGGGACGACGAGGCGGCCTGATGTTCAACAAGGTTCTGATTGCCAATCGCGGCGAAATCGCCGTGCGCGTCATCAAGACGCTGCAAAAAATGGGGATCGCAAGCGTTGCGGTCTATTCCGATGCCGACCGCTTCTCGAAAGCCGTGCTGATGGCGGATGAGGCGGTGCGCCTTGGACCGGCGCCAGCCAGCGAAAGCTACCTGAACGTCGATGCCGTCATCGCCGCCTGCCGCCAGACAGGGGCCGAAGCCGTCCATCCCGGCTACGGTTTTCTCTCGGAGAACATCGGCTTTGCCGAGCGGCTGAAGGCGGAAGGCATCACCTTCATCGGCCCGACGCCGGACAACATCTCGGCCTTCGGCCTGAAGCACACGGCGCGCGAACTGGCCCAAGCGAGCGGTGTGCCGCTTCTGCCCGGCTCCGGCCTGCTCGACAGTCGGGAAGCGGCGCTCTTGGCAGCCGACGAAATCGGCTATCCCGTGATGCTGAAATCGACGGCCGGCGGCGGCGGCATCGGCATGCAACTCTGCGACAGTGCGGAAGCCCTTGCCGCAGCCTTCGACACCGTCCAGCGCACGGCGAAATCCAGTTTCGGCGACGCCCGCGTCTATCTCGAACGCTTCGTCTCCAAGGCCCGCCATGTCGAGGTGCAGATCTTCGGCGACGGCAAGGGGAGGGTGATTGCGCTCGGCGAACGCGACTGCTCGCTCCAACGCCGGAACCAGAAGGTCATCGAGGAAACGCCTGCCCCAGGGCTGTCCGATGCGGTGCGCCAGCGCCTGCATGCGGCAGCCGTGTCGCTCGGTAGCCAAGTGGCATACGCCTCCGCCGGCACGGTCGAATTCATCTATGATCCCGCCCGCGAAGAATTCTACTTCCTCGAGGTGAACACGCGACTGCAGGTCGAGCATCCGGTCACGGAAGCTGTCTTCGGTGTGGATCTGGTCGAATGGATGATCCGCCAGGCAGCCGGCGAAGATGTGCTGACCGGCAACGAACACCTGGCGCCGAAGGGTGCCGCGATCGAAGCGCGCGTCTATGCCGAAATGCCCCATGCTGGCTTCCGCCCGAGTGCCGGTCTGCTGACCGAAGTGGTCTTCCCCGATGGCATCCGCATCGACGGCTGGGTGGAGACCGGAACCGAAGTCACGCCCTTCTACGATCCGATGCTGGCCAAGGTGATCGTGTCTGGTGCGGATCGAAATGCAGCCATTGCGGCGCTCTCGTCCGCGCTGGAAAAAACTTCGCTTGCCGGCATCGAGACCAATCTCGAATACCTGAAGGCCATCGCCGCCTCTGACCTGTTCCGCAGCGGTGATGTTGCGACCACGGCCTTGAAGGATTTCGCCTTCGTGCCCGATGTCGTCGAGGTGATCGCCCCCGGCGCGCAATCGAGCCTCCAGGAACTGCCGGGCCGCCTCGGCCTCTGGCATGTCGGCGTGCCGCCCTCGGGCCCGATGGACGAACGCTCCTTCCGCCATGCCAACCGGCTGGTCGGCAACCACGACCATACCGCAGCGTTGGAACTGACCGTCTCGGGGCCGGTGCTGAAATTCTTCTCCGATACCGTGATCGCGCTCGCCGGCGCGGTGATGCCGATAAAGCTCGACGGCGTCGAACTGCCCCATAATCAGGCGGTCCAGGTCAAGGCCGGCCAGACGCTCGCCATCGGCAGCATCACCGGTGCCGGTCAGCGCGCCTATCTGGCGGTATCCGGCGGCTTCGACGCGCCCTTGGTCATGGGCTCCCGCGCCACCTTCGGCCTTGGCCAGTTCGGCGGCAATGCCACTGGCACGTTGCGGGTCGGCCATGTCTTACGCCTGGCCCGCCGAAACCAGACCGATGTCTTGCCGGCAACCCAGCCGGCGGAACTGACACGCGAATGGTCCGTCGGCGTGCTCTACGGTCCGCACGGCGCGCCCGACTTTTTCCTGGAGGACGATATCGAGACCCTGTTCTCGACGCCTTATGAGGTGCATTTCAACTCGGCGCGCACAGGTGTGCGCCTGATCGGTCCGGCACCCAAATGGGCCCGCACCGATGGCGGCGAGGCAGGGCTTCACCCCTCCAACCTGCATGACAACGCCTATGCGATCGGCGCCATCGATTTCACCGGCGACATGCCGATCATCCTCGGCCCCGACGGCCCAAGCCTCGGCGGCTTCGTCTGCCCGGCGGTGATTGCCCGCGACGAGCAATGGAAGATGGGCCAGTTCAAGCCGGGGGATAAGATCCGGTTTCATGCCGTTGGGCGGGAGGAAGATGGTGTCCTTTCCGCAGGTTCAGTGCCCGGTTTACCCCCCTCTGTCCTGGCGGTCATATCCCCCTCAACGGGGGCTTTTGGCTGGGGGGCACCCTCGGCGCTTTCAGAAGATAAGCTTTCCCCAGGATCCAGCATGCAGGCAGGCAAAACGGCTGCCTCTCCGCTCTCCCCCCTTGTGGGGGAGATGCCCGGCAGGGCAGAGGGGGGTAAAACTTCGCGCTCCGCCATCGGCTCCCCCATTCTCGCCTCGAACGATACCGGTCCCATCCCCGTGGTCTATCGCCGCCAGGGCGACGACAATCTGCTTGTCGAATACGGCCCGATGCAGCTCGATATCGGTATCCGCATGCGCGTGCACCTGCTGATGCAGGCGGTGAAGGCGGCGAGACTTCAGGGCCTGATCGATCTGACGCCGGGCATCCGCTCGCTGCAGATCCATTATGACAGCACCACGCTGTCGCGCTCGAAACTCTTGGGCGCCCTTGCCGAGATCGAGAAAAGCCTCCCCCCGGTCTCCGAGGTGAAGGTGCCGAGCCGGACCGTCTGGCTGCCGCTCTCCTGGAACGATCCGGATGCGGAACTGGCCATGCGCAAGTATCAGGAACTCGTGCGCCCGAACGCCCCCTGGTGCCCGTCCAACATCGAGTTCATCCGCCGCATCAACGGGCTCCCCGACGAGCAGGCGGTGAAGGACACGATTTTCAACGCCTCCTATCTCGTGATGGGCCTCGGCGACGTCTATCTCGGCGCGCCGGTCGCAACCCCCATCGATCCGCGCCACCGGCTGGTGACGACGAAGTACAATCCGGCCCGCACCTGGACGCCTGAGAACGCCGTCGGCATCGGCGGCGCCTATATGTGCATCTACGGCATGGAAGGGCCGGGGGGCTATCAGCTTTTCGGGCGCACGATCCAGGTCTGGAACACCTGGCGCCAGACGGATGTCTTTGCCAAGGACAAGCCCTGGCTGCTGGATTTCTTCGACCAGATCCGCTTCTTCCCCGTGAGCCACGAAGAACTGACGGAGGCCCGCGCCGCCTTCCCGCATGGCGGTTATCCCATCCGCATAGATGAGGGCACCTTCTCCTATGCCGACTACGAGGCGGAGATGGCCCGCAATGCAGACAGCATTGGCGCCTTCAAGCAGGGGCAGCAGGCGGCCTTCGAGGCCGAGCGAAAGCGCTGGAAGGACGAAGGGCTCGACTCGTTCCAGGTCGATGACGGCGCAGGCGTTAGCCTCGGCGGCGATATCCCCGAAGGCTGCTTCGGGGTGGAAAGTGCTGTGCCTGGCAATGTCTGGAAACTGCTGGTCGAGGAAGGCCAGTCGGTGCAGGCTGGCGATACGCTTGCCATCATCGAGTCGATGAAAATGGAAATCACTGTCACCGCCCATGCCGCCGGCCGCGTCCGGGATCTGCGTGCCGGGCCGGGTCGAAACGTCAAGGCCGGCGATGTCCTGGTCATCTTGGAGGATCTGTAATGCTGCCGACTATTCTTGATCTCGCTTCGCTGAAGGCCGCCTATGCCAGCGGGCTCACCCCGCTCGATCTCGTCGAGGAGGTGATCGCCCGCCGCAAGGCCTCCGACGACCCGGCGGTCTTCATCACGCAGACGCCGGACGATGACTTGCGGGCAGCCGCAAAAGCCCTGATGGAGCGCGCGCCGGGGCCGAATAGTCTGCCGCTCTGGGGCGTGCCCTTCGCAGTCAAGGACAATATCGATGTCTCCGGCCTGCCAACCACCGCAGCCTGCCCGGCCTTTGCCTACCAGCCGGAGAAGGACGCAACAGTCGTTGCGAGACTGAAGGCTGCGGGTGCCCTTGTCATCGGCAAGACCAATCTCGACCAGTTCGCGACAGGCCTCAACGGCACGCGGTCTCCTTATGGTGCGCCGCGCTCTGTCTTCGACAAGGCCTATGTCTCCGGCGGCTCCTCGTCCGGCTCGGCGGTTACGGTTGGGGCCGGCCTTGCAAGCTTTGCGCTCGGCACCGATACCGCCGGTTCCGGCCGCGTGCCCGCCGCCTTCAACAACCTTGTCGGCATCAAGCCGACCCCCGGCCTCGTGCCGAATGTCGGCGTCGTGCCGGCCTGCCGCAGCGTCGATGTCGTCACGGTCTTTGCTGCAACCGTCGGCGATGGCGTCGCGATCCGCAAGGTCATGGATGGCCATGACGCCGGCGATCCCTATTCCCGCAAGGCGTCGCCAGTGGCCCTGCCGGGTTCAGGCCTGCGCATCGGTGTGCTCGAAGGAGCCGAGCGCGAATTCTTCGGCAACAAGGCGGTGGAGGTGCTCTACGATCAGGCAATCGAGCGGGCGAAATCACTCGGCGCTGTGATCGTCCCCTTCGATTACGCGCCGTTCCGACAGGCGGCCGAACTGCTCTACAACGGCCCCTGGGTGGCCGAACGTCTGGCGGCGGTGAAGGACTTCATCGGCACCAATGCCGAGGATTTCGACCCGGCAGTGCGCACCATCATCGAGGGTGCCAGGGGATACGACGCGGTTGCGGCATTCGAGGGCCAGTATAAGCTCGGCCATCTCCGGCAGAAGACGCTTGTCGAATGGGAAAAGCTCGACGTCCTGATGCTGCCGACCTCGCCGACCACCTATACGGTCGAGGCGATGCTCGCAGACCCGATCGTCAAGAACAGCCATTTCGGTCGCTACACCAACTTCGCCAATCTCTTCGGCTATGCGGCGATCGCCGTGCCCGGCGGCTTCGGCTCGGATGGTCTGCCCAGCGGCGTGACCTTCTTCGGCCCCTCCTTCTCCGACGATGCGCTGGCCCCCTTTGCCGATGCCATGCACCGCGCCGCCCAGTCCGGCATGGGCAAGGACAAGACGGCGGTCCTGCCGGAAGCCTCGAAGGTTGCCGAACCGGACGATGGCCTTGTCACCATCATGGTCGTCGGCGCGCATCTGACCGGCATGCCGCTGAACCACGAACTGACAGGCCCCGGCGGCAAGCTGGTGAAGACCTGCCGCACGGCCGGCGACTACCGCCTCTTCGTCTTGCCCAACACCACGCCGCCCAAGCCGGGTCTGATCCGCGAGCCGGGCTTTGCCGGGAAGGGACTGGAGGTGGAGGTCTGGAAGGTCACGCCATCAGCCTTCGGTCGCTTCGTCCAGAACATCCCCGCACCCCTCGGCATCGGCAAGGTCACGCTCGACGACGGTGCCCAAGTCTCCGGCTTCCTCTGCGAACCCTATGCCGTAGAGGGTGCGCAGGAAGTCACCGATCTCGGCGGCTGGCGCGCCTATATCGCGTCGAGGAAGTGATCGGCAGCCTTCCGTCGGCGCCTGTCTGAGCCCAGGCGCCGACGGTCAGACTTTGTTTCACGGCACCTGCGCCCCGCGCGTTGCCGTGTAGATCGCATAGAGCGAGGTCGACGCCGTGATGAACAGGCGGTTCCGACGTGGCCCGCCGAAGGTCAGGTTGGCGACGGCCTGTGGCACCAGGATCTTGCCGAGCAGCGTGCCGTCGGGATGGAAGCAATGCACGCCATCGGCAGCGCTCGACCAGAGGTTCCCGTCGACATCCGTCCGCATGCCGTCGGGAATTCCCTTGTCGATATGGGCAAAGACGCGCCCGTTTGTCAGCCGCTTGCCATCCGTCACATCGAAGACGCGGATGTATCTCGGGGCGTCCGGCTTATGGCTTGCGCCGGAATCCGCGACGTAGAGCAGGCGCTCGTCCGGCGAGAAGCAAAGCCCGTTCGGCTGCAGGAAATCGTCGACCACGACAGTGAGCTCACCGGTCGTAGGATCGAGCCGGTAGACATTGCGGCTCGCCTGCTCCTCCTCGGCCTTGTAGCCCTCGTAATCCGAGAGAATGCCGTAGGACGGATCGCTGAACCAGACGCTGCCGTCCGACTTGACCACCACGTCATTGGGGGAATTCAGCCGTTTGCCTTGGTAGCGATCGGCAAGTGTCGTGATCGTTCCGTCAATCTCGGTGCGGATAACGCGGCGCCGGCCGTGTTCGCATGAGACGAGCCGCCCCTCGCGGTCACGGGTATTGCCATTGATGAAATGCGACGGCGCGCGATAGACCGAGATGCCAGCACCCTCGATCCAGCGCAGCACGCGTTCGTTCGGAATATCGCTGAACAGCAGATAGCCGCCATCATTGAACCAGACGGGACCTTCGGCCCATCGGCAGCCGGTGTAGAGCTCATCCAGGCTGGCGCTGGACACGAGCAGGTCGCGGAAGCGGGGGTCGCGGATCTCGCAATGCGGGTTTTCCATGGGATGATCCTGGCAGGGCTTCAGGTTTTGCCGGCGCTGCGCGTGGTCGGCAGCATAATGACGGCGATGATGATGAGACCGGTGAGAATGAGGCGGATGCCTGCTCCAAAGCCGTAGGTGTTCAGCATCGAAACGACAAGGAACATGAAGAGCGAGGCGCCCCATATCCCCGGAACATTCGAATTGCCGCCGGCAACCGCCGTGCCGCCGATAACGACGACGGCGATCGACATCAGCAGATATTCCGTACCCATGTTGAGCGCTGCACCGCCGGAGAAGCTGGCGAGCAGATAGCCGCAGAGGGACGCGAGCACGGCGCAGAGCAGGTAGGTGACGAGCCGCGTGCCGTCGATCGGAATGCCGGCCATGCGGGCAGCCCGAATGCTCTGGCCGATCGCGGCGATCGAACGACCATAGACCGTGCGGTTGATGACGTACCAGACGAGGACGGAGAGCACCAAGGCGACGAGCGCGACATTCGGCACGCCTGCCGTCGACGAGGTGGTGAAGTCCGCAAGCCAGCTCGGCGGCTTGATGCGCAAGCCCCGGTTTGTCCAGATCGCCGTCGACTGCACGATGAAGCTCATCGATAGCGTCGCGATGATCGGCGGGATGCGCAAGAGCTTGATCAGCGCGTAATTGCCGATCCCGATCGCAATCCCGATGGCGATGGCAACAAGCAGCCCCGTCAGGATCATGCTGTTTTCGACATTCATCACCTTGAGCGAGACCGTCGCCGCAAGTGTCATATTGGCGGGAACCGAGAGGTCGATATTCCCAGGGCCGAGCGTGATCACCAGCATCTGCCCGAGGCCGACCAGCACCGAGAATGCCCCGAAGGTCAGTGCCGCCTGCGCGAGCCCGGCGGTGCTCGCCCCGCCCGTGAACACGATAGTGACGAGGAAGACGCTCGCGGCGGCGATGAACGACCAGATCCAGGTCCGGGAGAAGAGCGAGGTGAGGGTCTTGCTCATGCCTTGCCCCTCCGGCCTTCTGCGCGGTTGAGAACGAGGCGCAGCGTCAGCACCAGGATCAAGATCGCCCCTTGCGCGCCGATCTGCCAGTCCGGCGAGATCCTGAGGAAAGACAGGAAGGAGCCGGCAAGCGTCAGGGTGAGCGCACCGATCACGGCACCGATCGGCGAAACGCGACCGCCGACGAATTCCCCGCCGCCGAGAATGACGCCGGCGATCGAGAGCAGCGTGTAGCGCAGCGCGATATTGGCGTCTGCTGATGTGGTCAGCCCTACCAGCGCCATGCCGGCAAGCACGGCAAAGAAGCCAGCGAGACCATAGACGGCGGCACGGGCGCCGATGATCGACCAGCCGGCTCGCGCCACGGAGCGGCTGTTGCCGCCCACCCCACGCAACACCACGCCGAAGGATGAGCGCATGATCAGGAAGTGGCTGACAACGGCGATCAGGATGCTGGCGACGATCGCCATGGGAAGCAGCGGCGGCTTGACCGTCATGATCGCCCGGATCCAGCCGGGTGCCTCACCGCCCGGTGCCGGCAGGATCAGAACCGCAAGCCCGCCCCAGACGAAGCTCATGCCGAGCGTTACCACGATCGAGGGC
>JARXAK010000240.1 GCA_029865885.1 Rhizobium sp.
GGCGCCTATAATCTCGACCGCAAGCAGACGATGCTGGACGTTCTCGCGGCGATTGTTCGCTGATCTGCCGTTCAGGAAGGAGGCGGGCTTATAGCCCGCGGCCTCGCGCTTGATCCATCCGGGTCTTGCACAGTCAGCTTCGTGTTCCCAAGGCGAGGCGGCAGGCAAGGCCGGCAAAGACTGTCGCCAGGAGATATTGCGGTAGCTTGACGAAGCGGCCCAGACCTGTGATCCGGGTTCGGATATGGCCACTCAGCAGGATCACCGCGCCATTGACCACAAAGCCGATGAGGTTCAGCACCGTTGCCAGAACCAGGATCTGCAGGGTGAGGGAGCCCTGAGCCGGATTGAGAAATTGCGGGAAGAGGGCGAGGACGAACAGTGCCATCTTCGGATTGAGAAGGTTCGTCGCCAGGCCTTCACCAAGAATTCGCTGCATGGAATAGCGCTTCAGGCCCGCGCTCGGGGCAAAGTGTGTTGCTTCAGACCGCAGTGTCTTCCAGGCGAGATAGAGCAGGTAGGCGCAGCCGGCCCAGCGGACGACTTCGTAAGCTGTCGGCACGGCAACAAAGAGCTGCGACAGGCCCAGCGCTGTGGCAAGGGCATGACAATACGTGCCGGCCGCGATGCCCATATAGGTGAAGAAGCCCGCAGCACGGCCCTGGCTGATGCTGCGCGAGGCAATCAGCAGCATGTCAGGTCCAGGCGTCGCGGTGAGAACGACGCAGGCTGCGGAAAAAAGCATGAGTGTAGAGAGATCCGGCATATCGGTTTCCTTCGAGTTGGCCGGAATTCCTCTCTATCAGGATCGCCGCCGCTGACAAGCCCGTGTAATGGCAAGAGGGCTGCTGTTTCTTCCGGCTCCAGACCATGTCGCAGCGCGCCCTTCGCGGCGCTGCAGCAAAACGGATGTTCCTAAAGGCGACAGAATGCTTTAAGAGCGTTCGACCCCATTTGTCGTCGCCGTTCGTGGCCGGCTCTCCTCAGCCGCCATTGTTTGGCCCGTGACATCGCAACCGACGAAAAGACACCAGGAAGACATGAGCGATCCCTTCTACATCACCACTGCCATCTCCTACCCGAACGGCAAGCCGCATATCGGCCATGCCTATGAGCTGATCGCAACCGACGCCATGGCGCGGTTCCAGCGGCTCGACGGTCGGGATGTGTTCTTCCTGACGGGCACGGACGAACACGGGCAGAAGATGCAGCAGACGGCACGGGCGGAAGGGATTTCGCCAGAGGAACTTGCCGAGCGGAACTCCAACGAATTCCGCGAGATGGGCAAGCTGCTCAACGCGTCCAACGACGACTTCATCCGCACGACCGAAAAGCGCCATCACGAAACGGTGCAGGAAGTCTGGCGCCGGATGGAGAAGAACGGCGACGTCTACAAGGGCGGTTATGCCGGCTGGTATTCGGTGCGCGACGAGGCCTATTACCAGGAAGAGGAAACCGAGCTGCGCGCCGACGGCGTGCGCTACGGTCCCCAGGGCACGCCGGTGGAATGGGTGGAAGAGGAAAGCTACTTCTTCAAGCTCTCTGCCTATGAAGACAGGCTGCTCAAGCTTTACGAGGACCAGCCGGATTTCATCGGCCCGAACGAGCGCCGCAACGAGGTCATTTCCTTCGTCAAGTCGGGCCTGAAGGATCTGTCGATCTCGCGCACGACGTTCGACTGGGGCATCAAGGTGCCCGGCGACGACAAGCATGTGATGTATGTCTGGGTCGATGCGCTGACCAACTACATCACCGCGACCGGCTATGTCGAAGATGAGAACGGCCCGCGCGCCAAGTATTGGCCGGCGGACGTGCATATCATCGGCAAGGACATCATCCGCTTCCACGCCGTCTACTGGCCGGCCTTCCTGATGTCGGCGGGCCTGCCGCTGCCTCGCCGAGTCTATGCCCATGGCTTCCTGCTCAACAAGGGCGAGAAGATGTCGAAGTCACTCGGCAATGTCGTCGATCCGGTCAATCTGGTGAACCATTTCGGCCTCGACCAGGTTCGCTACTTCTTCCTGCGCGAAGTCTCTTTCGGCCAGGATGGCAGCTATTCGGAAGAGGGCATCGGGACGCGTATCAATGCCGATCTCGCCAACGGCATTGGCAATCTGGCCTCGCGCTCGCTGTCGATGATCAACAAGAACTGCGAGGGCAGGGTGCCGACACCCGGCGCGCTGACGCCGGAAGACGAGGCAATCCTGAAGATTGCCGACGAGGCGATCGACATCTGCCGCGAGGAAATGGGCCGCCAGCAGATCCACAAGGCGGTGGCCGCAATCATCAACATCGTCAACGAGGCCGACCGCTATTTCGCGGCACAGGCGCCGTGGGTCTTGAAGAAGACCGACGAGGCGCGCATGGGCACGGTGCTCTATGTCACTGCCGACGTCGTGCGCCAGATCGCGATCCTGTTCCAGCCGATCATGCCGGCGTCTTCGGCGAAGATCCTCGATCTCGTCGCCGTGGCGGACGAAGACCGCGTGTTTGCAAAGCTCGGCTCTATCGGTCGTCTGAAGCCTGGCACGGAACTGCCGGCACCGTCGCCGGTCTATCCGCGCTACGTTGCCCCGGACGCGGGCAAGGCTTGAGCTGATGTTGATCGATACCCATTGCCATCTGGATTTCGCCGATTTCGACGCTGAGCGTGACGAGCTGGTCACGCGCGCGCATCAGGCCGGCGTGAAACAGATGGTGACGATCTCGACGCGGGTTCGCAAGCTTCCGACGCTGCTTGCGCTCACCGAGCGGTATCCGAGCGTCTTCTGCTCGGTTGGTACGCATCCGAACAATGCCGGCGACGAGCTGGATGTGACGGCAGATCAGCTGGTGGAACTTGCGGAAAGCCACGACAAGATCGTGGCGATCGGCGAGGCCGGGCTCGACTATTTCTACGACACGCAGAAGCCCGAAGACCAGAAGACGGGCCTGATCCGCCATATCGATGCGGCGCGGCGCACGGGCCTGCCGCTTGTCATTCACAGCCGCAGCGCCGACGAGGATATGGCTGAGATCCTGACCGAGGAAACAGGGAAGGGCGCCTTCCCCTTCATTCTGCATTGTTTCTCGTCCGGCCAGGCGCTGGCCGATACCGGTGTCGCGCTCGGCGGCTATGTGTCGTTTTCCGGGATCGTGACCTTTCCGAAGTCGGACGAGCTGCGCGAGATCGCGAAAAGCGTGCCGATGGACCGGTTGCTGGTCGAGACGGATGCGCCGTATCTGGCGCCGAAGCGCTGGCGTGGAAAACGCAACGAGCCGTCCTATGTGGTGAACACGGCGGAGGTTTTGGCGGAGGTCAAGGGCGTGAGCTACGCCGAGATGGCTGAGATCACCACCGAGAATGCCTTCCGCTGCTTCTCGAAAATGCCGCGGCTGGCTTAAGGGAGCTTGGATGAAGGTCACGCGCCGGTTCACGCTGCTCGGTTGTTCCTCGTCTCCTGGCGTGCCCAGGATCAATGGCGACTGGGGCAATTGCGACCCTGATAATCCGCGCAACCGCCGGACGCGTGCATCCTTCCTGATCGAGCAGATCGGACCGGATGGCGGCAAGACGACCGTGGTTGTCGATACAGGCCCAGATTTTCGCGAGCAGATGATCCGCGCCAAGGTCGAGCATCTCGACGCCGTCGTCTACAGCCATGCGCATGCCGATCATCTGCATGGAATCGACGATATCAGAGGCTATTTCATCACCCAGAGAAACCGCATTCCGATCTATGCGGAGCCGTTCACCATGGCCCGGATCGAGGAAGGTTTCGGTTATTGCCTGAAGACGCCGCCGGGCAGCAGCTATCCGCCGATCGTGGCACCCGTGATTGTCGAGGACATGGATCGGGCAATTGTCATTGAAGGCGCCGGCGGCCCGATCGAACTTCTGCCGCTCGTCCAGCAGCATGGCGATATCATCTCGCTGGGGCTTCGGATCGGTGACGTGGCCTATTGCTGCGATGTCTCCGATTTTCCCGAGGAGACGGTCGCCAAGCTCTCAGGGCTCGAGCTGCTCTACATCGACGCGCTGCAGTACCGGCCGCATCCGAGCCATCTGTCGCTCGAACAGGCACTCGGCTGGATCGAGCGTCTGGCGCCGAGACATGCGGTTCTGACCCATATGCATACGCCGCTCGATTATGAGACCGTGATGGGCGAGACGCCGCCGCATGTCGAGCCTGGCTATGATCAGTTTGTCATGCAATTCGAATTGGATATCTGAGTTTCCTCACAATCTGATTTCGCCGGCTGGTGGCGTTTCGCTTGCCGTGGAGACCGGTCTCCAGCCGGATTGGCAATACGCTTTAGTTCCATAATCTATCTTATGCGATCTTTATTGATCCGCGCGCGGGAGCCCTGGCTCGTCCTGTTGTCGCGGAATTTGCGCTAGCCGGTGCCTTTGGGCGCCGCCAGATCTCCCATCACCAATCCACGTCCGCGTGTCAGTTCGAGACGGTCCGTTTCGAGCGCATGAACCGTCAATCGTGAAGCGCCCCTAGCCTTACAGGGATGAAATCCGCAGGCAACTGAACTAGCCTTTGCGCAACCTTGGATCGCCGCGATTTCGTTCCTCACGGCAATGGAGAAAAGCATGGCAGAGGCATCAGCGCATTCGCATCGTCGCTTCGAGCAAGGCCGTGGCGGTGGCTGGCATCCCCGAGATCCGGCTGTCGTTGCGGGTTACATTGGCTGGCTGCGCCAGGAGGCTCAAACCCGCAATCTGGCGGAGGCGCCACCGATCACGGCACTGAGGGTCCTGGTGCAGACAACGCCCTCCCTGCTCTCGCTCGCCAATGCGATGTTTGCCGAGGCGCTGACCAAAGCGCCGACGACACCACTCGGCCAGCCGTCGGTGGCCGATCTGGACGAATTTCTGGTTCTGCTGAATGTGATCATGCAGACTGCGCCCGAGGCCTTCCAGAACTACAACACCAAGCCGCCGCCGGAATTCGAGGCGGCGGGTCTGATCGGCTTTCCGATCAACGCGCTGCTCAACTGGCCGATGGCGACGGATGCCGGTTATGACTTCTTCTCCAATATGCTGGTCAACAGCAGCTTCCGGGCGATCCTCGTCTATTGGTCGCAGTTCCTCGTCTCACCGGCATCGACCTATGTGCTGACGGAGGCCCCACGTCCGGTCAGCCCGACGACGGTGGCGCTTCCCTGGCTCGGTCCAGACGCGCAGGCCGAGATGGTGCAAGTGGCACAATCGGCCTTGGGTGACGGCAGCAATCCGACGCCCGCAACCTTCAGCGATATCTTCACCTGCGACCCAAGCCAGCCCTATTACGGTTTTCAGTCCTGGGACGGCTTCTTCACCCGCACGTTCCGGCCCGGCGTGCGCCCGGTATCCGCGCCCGGTGATGGCAATGTCATCGTCAATGCCTGCGAATCCGGCCCGCTTCAGGTGGTGCCTGATGTTGCAGCCACGGACGAGTTCTGGCTCAAGGGCCAGCCCTATTCGCTCGCCGACATGATGGCGAATGATCCTTTGGCTGCACAGTTTACCGGCGGCACGGTCTATCAGGCGTTTTTGAGCGCGCTGAGCTACCATCGCTGGCACAGCCCTGTCGACGGAACCGTCGTGAAGGCTTTCGTCGTGCCCGGCAGCTATTATCTGGAAAACTATTACCAAGGCTTTGCCGGCAGCAATCCCGATTCCAGCGCGCCGAACCAGTCACAGCCCTTCCTGTCTTCCGTCGCGACGCGGGCCGTGATGTTCCTGCAGTCGGACAATCCGAAGATCGGGTTGATGTGTGTTGTGGCGATCGGCATGGCGGAAGTGTCGAGCTGCGAGATCACGGTGCTGCCGGGGCAACGGGTCAAGAAAGGCGACGAGATCGGCATGTTCCATTTCGGCGGATCGACCCATTGCCTGGTCTTCCGGCCCGGGGTGAATCTGACCTTCGACTTCTATGGCCAGACGCCCAATATCAACGCAACGAACATGCGGGTGAATACGAAGCTGGCAACGGTTTCCTGAGCCCTGCCCTGATTGCCCCTGTCTGCACCCCGCAGGTCTCTGCCGCTCTCAGAGATCTGCGACGTGGAGAATGGTCTTGGCGGAAATCTCGGTTTCCGAGGGATAGCCGAAGGCATTGTTGATATAGGTCACGCCGTCGATCACCTTGTTGCGGTTCAGGTGGCTGTGTCCGTAGAAGTGTTTTGTCGAGCCCAGCCGGCGGATCTGCGCCTCCAGGCGGTCGGTGCCGAGCACGGGAAACAGTGCCTTGTGCTTTTCCGGATAGCGCGCCGGCATCAGGTCGAGGCGCGGCACGAAATGCGAAACGCTGTAGATGGCATCATAGCCCGATGTGTCCGGGATCACATTCATGGCGTCGAAACGGGCTGCGACCTCGGGCGGCTGCAAGCCTTCCCAGTTGCATTTGTAGAAGTCCATCCAGCCGCGGCGGATGGTCGGCCCCGGTTCGCCGAAGGAATAATCATACCAGGCGAGCAAGGGTATGATGAGAGTTTTGCCGAAGGCGATCGCGCGGGTTTCGATGCCGTAATCCCGGCAGAGATCGTTGAGCGTCTCGAATTTCTCGAAGGAAGGCCCCTTCCCGCTGCGCGAGGTCCAGAGATCGTGGTTGCCGGGCAGGAAGAGGAGCCTTGAGTAACGCGGCACGAGCTCGTCGAAGCAGGCTTTGGCGAGATCGAGTTGGTCGGAGAGATCACCCGCGACGATCAGCACATCGTCTCTGAAATCCGCGCGTGACAATGCGCTGAGCCAGTCGAGGTTCTGACGGTAATCGACGTGGAAGTCGGATCCAAGGAAGAGGCGCATTCTCAGGGGATCCAGAGCGGTTTTGAAGACATCTTAGCCTTCTAGTGGAAATTCGCGCTTCGGCAAGAGAGGGCGGAGATCCTGAGACCTCCGCCGGACTGCATCAGTCGACGACATCAGGCAGAGGCGGGGCCGAGACCCCTTCCCGCCATTCGCTCGAAAGCGTGAGCGGCAGCGTCGCGCGGATATCCTCTGCATTGGCGGCGATGACCAGATCGTAGTCGCCGGCCTCGGCGATCCAGGCGCGGGCCTTGGGGTCGAAGTAAGCGAGATCGCGGATGCCGACCGAGAGTGTTGCGGTCGCCGTCTGTCCAGCCGGAATATGCAGTTTGGCGAAGGCCTTGAGTTCCTTGACCGGACGCGGCAGGCGCGAGGTCTTCGGCCTGACATAGAGCTGGACCAGTTCGGCCCCTGCCCGGTCGCCGGTGTTCTTCACCTCGACGTCGATTGTGAGGCCGTCCGTGCCGATCTGCTGAGCGGAGGCGCGCGGCGCGGACCATTCGAAGCTGGTGTAGGAGAGGCCGTAACCGAAGGGGAAGAGCGGCCTGGCGCCATCCGCATCGTGGTGGCGGTAGCCGACGGCGAGACCTTCGGCATAGATCACATGACCGTTCTCGCCTGGGTAAGTCTTCGGATCACCTGTGATGGCGGAGTTGTCGGTGAGGCGCTTCGGGAAAGTCTGCGGCAGGCGCCCGCCGGGCTCGGCATCGCCGAACAGCACGTCGGCGATGGCATTTCCCGCTTCCTGGCCCGGATACCAGGCCTCGATGACCGCCTGGACCTTGTCGAGCCAGGGCATTTCGACGGGGCCGCCGGTCTGCAGGACAACGACGGTGCGCGGATTGACGGCGGCGACCTTCTCGATCAGCTCCTCCTGGCGGCCAGGCAGGCGCATATCGGGCAGATCGAGGCCTTCGGTGTCCCACTCCCCTTCCCGTCCGACGACGAGCACCGCGATATCGCAGGCCTTTGCCTGTTCCACCGCCTCGGCGATGGAGGCGTCGGTGGTCGGCAATTCAACGCCGAAACGCAGTGCCCGGATGTTGATGCCCTCATAGCCTTCCGGCATGGCACGGTAATCGACGCGGATCTCATAGCTGCGGCCGACTTCGAGCGCCTTTTCAACCCTGACTTCCTTGTTGCCGAGGCCGAAGAAGTTGTCGCCCTGGGCCCAGCCTGTCTCGCCATCGACCAGCAATTCACCATCGACATAGAGTTTTGCAAAACCGGCATTGGTCATGCCGAAGACATGCGAGCCGCTCTGTTCGGGGCGGAAGCGGGTGGTGATCCGCGCTGAAAAATCACGAGGGCTCAACGTGGCGTCCGGCATGTCGAGCCAGAAGAACTGGCTTTCCTCGGCAGAAGACCGGTGCACTGGCGGCCCGGACCATTCGCGGCCATGGAAGAAGTCGACGGTGACATCGCCCCGGATCATCTGGGCCAGGCGGTTGTTGCGGCAGGCCTTCAAGTGCACAACGCGGTTGGTGCCTGACAGGGCGTTGCGGATCCCCTCGAGCGGGCTCACCTTGTAATGGGCGTTGATCTGGGCGCTGCCGCCGCCCATGACGCGCGGTTCGGCGGCATTGGGGCCGAGGACGGCGATGCGGTCGAGGGCCGATTTGTCGAGCGGCAGGATGCCGTCGTTTTTCAGCAGCACCATGCCGTCTGCGCCGAGCTTGCGGATGAGTGCGCGATGTTCGGGGCGATCGATGGCCTTCTCGTCTGCCATGGAGGGATCGGCGAAGGCGCCGACGCGCTCAAGCAGCAGCAGGATGCGCCGTGCGGCGGCCTTTACGGTCTCTGCGGGCACCCTGCCCTCGCGGACGGCGGCGACGAGTTTGTCGCCACGGTCGCGGGTCGGACCCGGCATTTCAAGATCAAGGCCGCCGATAACGGAGGCTTCCGTGGTATGGGAGCCGAACCAGTCGGACATCACAATGCCCTCATAGCCCCACTCCTCGCGCAGAAGTTCGGTCAGAAGCCAGCGGTTCTCGCTGGTCCACACACCGTTCAGCCGGTTGTAGGAGGACATGATCGCCCAGACGCCCGCCTGTTTCACCGCGGCCTCGAAGGGTGGCAGGTAAATCTCGCGCAGCGTCCGCTCATCCATGTCGGACGACATGGTCTGGCGCTCGATTTCCGATTCGTTGCCGACGAAATGTTTGATGGTGGCGGCGATCCCCTGCGATTGGACGCCCTCGATATAGGCGACAGCCAGCGCCGAGGTCAGAACAGGGTCTTCGGAATAACATTCGAAATTTCGGCCATTGAGGCCGGAGCGGTGAATGTTGACGGTCGGTGCGAGCAGAACGCGGGCACTCTTGGTCTTGGCCTCTTCGGCCAGCGCCACGCCCATCTCGCGGACAAGCGCGGGGTTCCAGGCAGCCCCGATCCCGATGGCGGCCGGGAAGCAGGCGGATTTGACCCCGCCCACCAGCGAGCCGCCGCCGCGTGCGCCGTTCGGCCCATCGGTCACCTTGATCTTGGGGATGCCCAGACGCTCGACCGCGACAGTGGTCCAGAAGTCGGCGCCTGACAGCAGCGCAACCTGCTCCTCAAGTGTCATCCGGTCGAGCAGGTCATCGATCATCTCAAAACTCCTCATCAGGCAATCGCATCGACATCACTCGCGGCAACGTTGCAGCCGCGCAGATCTGCTCTTCCTTAAAGCGTTTTTGGGCGGGGCTTGTCCAGTATGGGGCTCTGGAAAGCAGGTGGCTTCGCTCACGAATTCGCGATGAACGACATCAAAACGTCACGGGATCTTTCCAGGACGGCGAATCGTCCTATCCTTTTATTTCGGACTTCCTGAAACAAGGGGATGATGATGCGCATGCGGATTGGAATTGCCCTCTTTCTCACGGCTGGGCTGTTCGCTGCCCCGGCTGTCGCCCAGCAGGATACGAAAACCGAGGCCGCCGGCCTCGCCAAGGACGTGATCGAACAGCAGATCACGGCCTTCCTCAACGACGACGCGACGACCGCCTATTCCTTTGCCTCGCCGGAGATAAAATCGGTCTTTCCCAATGCCGAACGCTTCTTCGACATGGTGAAAAAGAGCTATGGCCCGGTCTATCGTCCGGGCAATTATGCCTTTGGCCGCAATCAGGTCTCACCCGATGGGACGGTCGCCTACCAGGAGGTGCTGATTTCGGCGCCTGATGGCAAGGACTGGGCGGTCTATTACGAGCTGAAGCGCCAGCGGGACGGGCAGTTTGCCATCAATGGCGTGCGCATGACGCGCGAGACCAACAGCCAGGGCATCTGATGGAACTGAGAGGGTGGGCGGTGTGACCGCCCTGCCCTTTGTTTCCGATCAGACCGGGTCGATGTCGCCGCGCGCCCACATCTCGATGGTTTCGGCCTTGAAATCCTCGAAGCGGTCTTCGGCGATCGCCTGACGGATGCCCTGCATCAGCTCCTGATAATAGCTGAGATTGTTCCAGGACAAGAGCATGCCGCCGAGTGCTTCGTTGGAGCGCACGAGGTGATGCAGATAGGCGCGCGAGTAGTCGCGGGTCGCCGGGCAATTGGACTGCTCATCGAGCGGGCGCATGTCCTCGGCGTGGCGGGCATTGCGGATATTGACCTTGCCGCGGCGGGTAAAGGCAAGGCCATGGCGGCCGGAGCGGGTCGGCATGACGCAGTCGAACATGTCGATGCCTTCGGCGACCGATTTCAGCATATCGTCCGGCGTGCCGACGCCCATCAGGTAACGCGGCTTTTCGGTGGGCAGAACCGGCAGCGTGATGCGCAGCATGTCGAGCATGACGGCCTGGGGTTCGCCAACCGCGAGGCCGCCGACGGCATAACCCTTGAGATCCAGCTGTTTCAGGCTTTCGGCCGAGCGGATGCGAAGATTGGGCTGGTCGCCGCCCTGGACGATACCGAACATGGCCTTGCCCGGTTGATTGCCGAAGGCGACGCGGCAGCGCTCGGCCCATCGCAGCGACATTTCCATGGCGCGTTCGATCTCGCGCGGTTCGGCGGGCAGCGCCACGCATTCGTCGAGCTGCATCTGGATG
>JARXAK010000255.1 GCA_029865885.1 Rhizobium sp.
GCGGTGGCCTCACGCCCTGTTTCAGCCGTCGACATCTGATCAAGCCGGCCTTCAGCCCTGCACGGCCTCGCCGCAACGCTCGAGGCGATGCAGACCTCGGCGTCGCGCCGATCTCCCCCCTTGAGGGGGAGATGGCCGGCAGGCCAGAGGGGGGTAACACGTATTCCGGGGGCAGAGGGGGCTTCGGATGAACTGGGATGACGTTCGCATCTTTCTGGCCGTAGCCCGCACAGGCCAGATCCTGGCGGCATCCCGGCGGCTGGGGCTCAACCATGCCACGCTTTCGCGCCGGCTGACGGCGCTTGAGACGGCGCTTAAGACACGGCTCTTCATCCGCCGCACCAATGGCTGCGAGCTGACCGCCGAGGGCGAAGCCTTTCTCGCCTCCGCCGAGCGGATGGAAACCGAGATGCTGGAGGTGCAGGCGCGGCTTGGACGGACGGACACGCAGGTGGCCGGCACGGTGCGCATTGGCGCACCCGATGGTTTCGGCGTCTTCTTCCTCGCCTCGCGGCTCGGCGCCCTGATAGAGCGGCATCCGGAGCTGAAGATCCAGCTGGTGCCGGTGCCGCGCTCGTTTTCGCTCTCGCAGCGCGAGGCGGATATCGCGGTCACGCTGGAGCGCCCGGATCAGGGACGGCTCGTCTCGTCGAAGCTCGTCGATTACACGCTCGGGCTCTATGCGTCGAAGGGTTATGTCGAGGCGCACGGCTTGCCGGCAACGCCCGAGGAACTGAAGGCGCATCGGCGGATCGGCTATGTCGAGGACCTGATCTTCACGCCGTCGCTGAATTTCACCGGCGAAGTCATGCGCGACTGGAACGCCGGCTTCGAGATCTCATCCGCCATTGGTCAGACGGAAGCGGTGCTGGCGGGTGCGGGCATCGGCATCCTACACAGCTATATCGCGCGCCAGCATGAGAGCCTCGTTCGCGTCCTGCCTGATATCACGATCCGGCGGGCCTACTGGACGACCTTCCACGAAAGCGCCCGCGAGCTCGTGCGGGTCCGGGCGGTGGTGCAGTTCCTGCAGGATGCGGTGGAGAAGGACCGAGCGATCTTCGCTTGAAGCGAATATGCGGTTGAGACCTCAATGGCCCGTCGTCAGGCAGGGACCCCACTCACTTCCTTTCCGATAGTGCTTTTCGTTCTGGCACGGTGATCCATCTTGGGTTTTTGATCCGCATTTGCGGACTTTGCCGTCTTTGCCGATCCCCTTGGCACGCTGATCACGCAGGTCTGAAACAAGTTGTCGCCGTTTGGACCGCTCGACGCACCAGGGTTCCCTGTGATCAGGTAGAAGGCTCAGAACCTCATCAGCCTCTTTGATTTCCTCCCTTGCACTTGCAATGTTGGCGTGAATCTCGTCCGGGATCGCCAGACCTTTTCGGGACCTTTCGGCAATCAACTTGTTTTGCCGGGCAATATAGCGGATCGTTTCGCGCCGCCGCTTGGTCTCTAACCTATCGGCATCCTTGTTCCGGATTACCTGGTAACGCGCGTCCTGATAGAGGACCTCGTAGTGACTGATGGCAGCGTCGAAGTCGCTTATCGAGCCGGGATATGGGTTGGGTTCCACGGCTGTGTCGCCTGGCGTCAAAGATGGCCACCCGGGTATGGAAGGTGTGTCAGATAGGCCTCTCATCCGAATCCCCTTAAAGTTTGATCGCAGCGGATGCCGAGAACCCCGGCTCTGAAGCAAACTCGAACTCGCTGTACTGACGAGTGATTTTGCAACCATAGTCAATCCGAATCTATCCAGAGTTGCTTAAACGCAAATCTGGGACCAATAATCTTTCGGAATGCCGGCGTTGATGGCTGACCTGATCGGGATTAAACCGGGATCGAAGGCGAAAGCCTCTGGCATCCCCTCCCAATTGCGACGCAGAGAACTCAGATGACTTTTACGCTACCGGCAACGAAAACGCGCAGACTTCCCGTCGCCTTGGCAGTCCTTGCCCTCGCCACGCTGATCGGTCCTCCCGCTCAGGCGCATGTGATGGATGGGCCGCTGGGCGGGTTTGGGTCCGGCTTCGGCCATCCACTGGCCGGTTTCGACCATCTGCTCGCCATGCTCGCGGTCGGGCTCTGGGGTGCGCAGATGGGCGGCCGATCGGTCTGGACGCTGCCGGCGACCTTCCCGATGATCATGTGTGTGGGCGGCATCATCGGCATGACGGGCATTCTCCCCGACCAGCCGATCGAATACGGGATCGCGTTCTCCGTCATCGTGCTTGGCGCTGCAATCGCCGCCGCCTGGCGGGCGCCGGAATGGGTGGCGCTGGTGCTGATTGCGGCCTTTGCGCTGATGCATGGCTATCCGCACGGCGTGCTGGCCCCCCGCGCCAGCGACCCGGCGGCGTTTACCGTCGGCTTCGTCGTGTCGACCGGTGTCATCCATGTGATCGGCATTGCAATCGGCGCTTCGCTGAAGCCGATCGGCGGCGGGCGGCTGGTGCAGGCGATGGGTGCCGGCATTTCGCTCGCCGGCTTCTGGTTCCTGTTTAGGCTCGTGGCGGCCTGAACCGGCTGTCGGCCCTGCGAGACAGGCGTTTTGCTGCATCGCGATAGCATGGTTTCTGTTGACAAATCGCGATCAAACCGCACAAACGACGGCACCGGTCGCGACCGCCATCTGCGGCGCGGCCAGCGCAACCGTGAACAGCTCAGGCATAGGCTCTCGATGACCACGAATACTGCACTCACCGACTTTCAGATCGTTCCGAATGCCTCGCCCATGCCGGAAGCCGAGCGGCTGGCGGCCTTTGAAAACCTGGGCTTCGGAACGCTGTTCACCGACCACATGGCGGTGGTCCACTGGCATGTCGACAAGGGCTGGCACGGTGCGGAAGTCTCGGCCCGCAAGCCCTTCCAGGTCGATCCGGCCGCAAGCGTGCTGCACTACGCCCAGGAAATCTTCGAGGGCATGAAGGCCTATAAGGGGGCGGATGGTCGCATCACGCTCTTCCGCCCGGAAGAAAATGCCCGCCGCTTCAACAAGTCGGCCGAGCGCATGGCGATGCCTGATGTGCCGGAAGTGCTTTTCCTCAAAGCCGTCGAGGACCTGGTCAAGATCGACGCCAAATGGGTTCCGGAAGGCGAAGGCAGCCTTTATCTGCGCCCCTTCATGTTTGCCAGCGAAGCCTTCCTCGGCGTTCGCCCCTCGCGCGAATACGTCTTCTGCGTCATCGCCTCGCCTGTTGGTCCCTATTTCAAGGGCGGCAGCAAGCCGGTCACGCTCTGGGTCAGCGAGCACTACACGCGCGCAGCCCCCGGCGGCACGGGTGCTGCCAAGTGCGGCGGCAACTATGCGGCCAGCCTTCTCGCCCAGAAGGAAGCGTCGAGCCGCGGCTGCGATCAGGTCGTCTTCCTTGATGCTGCCGAGCACAAGTGGATCGAAGAACTCGGCGGCATGAATGTCTTCTTCGTCATGGACGACAACACCGTGGTCACGCCGCCGCTGTCCGGCACGATCCTGCCGGGCATCACGCGCAACTCGATCATCAAGCTTGCCGGCGACAACGGGTTGGAGGTCATCGAGCGGCCCTATTCCTTCGACGAATGGATGGCGGATGCCCGCAGCGGCAAACTGCGCGAGGCCTTTGCCTGCGGCACGGCTGCGGTCGTTGCAGCGATCGGTACCGTGCGCCATCCGGGCGGCGAATTCGTCATCGGCAATGCCGGCACCGGGATCGAAACGGAAAAGCTGCGCAACCAGCTGACCGGCATCCAGCGCGGCTCCGTCGCCGATACCCATGGCTGGGTGAAGGACGTCACGCGCGTCTGAGAGCCTTCAGGATTGAATGACTGCGAACCCCGTCATGGCAGCATGGCGGGGTTTGTCGTTTGCGCGACTGTTTCAGAAAATGGAACGGTTGAGCGCGAACAATGAATTTTTCAAACTGGCTTCCATGCGGCATGTGCCTGATGCACGAAGACTTGGGGAAACGAAATGAAGGATGTGACTGCAGGTTCGGACATCGCGCTGTCGCGCCGCGTGGCCATGGCGACGATGCACGGGAAGGAGCGCGTGTTGCAGGCGTCCTTTGCGGCGATCGGCGTTGAACTTGTAACACCGGCCGCCTTCGATACGGACCAGTTCGGCACCTTCACCCGGGATCGTCCTCGTGCAGGCACCATGCTGGATGCCGCCCGCGCCAAGGCGCAGGCCGCGATGCGGGAAACGGGGCTACAGGCCGCGCTTGCCAGCGAAGGGGCCTACGGGCCTCACCCGACGATCCCGTTTCTCGCGGCTGGCCGCGAGCTGTTGCTGTTCATCGATGCCGCGCAAGGTTTCGAGATCGTTGAAATGACGATCGACGAACAGCCGACATTCGGCCATTGCCCAGCCGCTTCGCTTGCCGATGCTAAAGCCTTTCTCGAGAGGATCGGATTTCCACGGCAAGGGGTGATCGTGGCGCCGGCGGGGCGCCTCACCGAACCGGTCGCGAAGGGGATCCGCAGCCTTCAGGCGCTCGAAGACGCGATCTCGGTGGCGGCTGGGCATTCCCCGGATCGCCGGGCGCATATTGAGACCGACATGCGGGCCTTCATGAACCCCCGTCGGATGGAGGTGATCGGCGCGCTTGGCGCGCAGCTGACGGCGCGGCTTTCCGCCGCCTGTCCGCATTGCCGGCATCCGGGCTGGGGCAAGGTCAGAACCGATTTCGGCCTGCCCTGCAGCCTCTGCGGCAGCCCGACATCCCTGCCCCGTCGGGATGTCTATGGCTGCGTTTCCTGTGATCAGGAGGAATATCGGGACCGTTCACCCGGATCGCTGGCCGATCCGGCCTATTGCCCGCTCTGCAACCCGTGAAGAGAGACTTCGGCTCTGAAGAATCTGCACTCCATGAACGTCACCGACTACTCCTTGTACGGAAGTGACGAGTCGCTCATGCGAATGCTGGCCTGTCAGGAGAGAGTCCTGAGCAGGTAGCCGGTGACTTGCGTCACCTTCCATCGAATCTTGCAGGTATCTGTGCTCGAATCGCCTCGGGAGCGTGTGTCCTGGCCTGCTCTTGCATTCGACGTGATCCCAACTCTTTGGGCAAACACAGCGATAATGCAGGCTTTGGAGTTCGTCATGGTGACGGTATGGCCAGCAAAACAGACGTGAAGCTAGGGGCTGTTGGCTTCCCTAGCTTCACGTAAACGTCTGTTTTCGAAAGAAAATGGTACGGTTGAGTGGGGTCGAACCACCGACCTCAGGTGCCACAAACCTGCGCTCTAACCAACTGAGCTACAACCGCACATGACCGCGTCGCTGACGCCGTCGAGGGGTCACATACGAGCAGACGGATTTTTTTTCAAGCCCTTTCTGCGCATTGGGTAAAAAGGCTTGAATAATGAAAAGGCCGGGCAAGGCGCCCGGCCCAATATCCTTGGGAGGATTTCTAAAGTCGCATCAGGAGATCAGGCGACCTTGAGCGAGGACATCACCTTTTCGGCGGCTTCCTTGCCCGGCTTGGTCACGGTCTCGGCAACCTTCTTGGCGGTTTCCTGGATCGCCTTGGCCTGTTCGATCGTCACTTCAGCCTGCTTGCGGATGAAGGCGGTCTGCAGCTCGACGAGCTCGGCAACCGACTTCACGCCGAGAAGCGCTTCCATGTGGGAGAGCGAGAGATCGGCATTGGTGCGCATGGCGTCGATGGCCTTGAGGCCGAGTTCAACGGTGCCGGCCTGGGCGGTCTGGACGGTGGCTTCCACGGTCTTCGTGGCTTCTTCCGTGGCAGACTTCATCTTGGCATAGGCTTCCTTCGACTGGGCTGCGCCCTTTTCGGCGAAGTCACGGAAGCTTTCCTGCATCTTCGAGGGATCGAAGGAGGAGAAAGAGAAGACATCCTTGGTGTTCATGGCGCATTTCCTCTTGTGGCGGGATCTCTGCGACCCCTTTGTTTCATTCATGAACCCTATATAACACCAAGCATTGTGCATTGCAACATCATTGTGCGCTGCACAATTAGATTTTCTGCATGTTGATAATCCGGCCGGATTAACCTTACCAATCGAAAGGGTCCTGACTTTCTGGACCCGAAGGCACTGCCTAGCTATTAAAAATCTGTTAATTTACTTGCAGGCCATGAAGCGACAGGTCCGGAAATGCCCGCTCAATACCCATTCATCGACGTCGCCGTGCACGACCTCATCCGCCCGCGCCTTGCGCGCGGCGAGGCGCTCGTGCTGTTTGCGCCGGGACTGGAGCGGGTCCTCTGGTGCAACGGCGCCGGCGCGCGCTTCTTCGGTGCTGCCTCGATCTATGACTTTCTCGAAGAAGGTCCCGTCCGCAGCGACATTACCTTTCGGCAGATCGAGACGGCGGCACGACAGCTGAGCGCGATCGGCGACAGCCGAAGCCTGATGCTTCGCGTTACCTCTGGGTTCCAGAAGATACCGGTGACGGCGACGGCGGACTCGATCGAGATCCGCAAGGGCGAGCCGGTCATCCTGCTCGCCGTACCGGCGCTGAAGCGTGCGAACGGGGACATGCGCGAGCTCGCACAGGAACTGTTGAGCGGCTTCGACGATCCCGACACGCACATGGCGGTGCTCGATGGCGAAGGCAGTCTGGTCGCAAGCTCCGAGGGCTTCTCGGGCCTTGGCATGACACCTCAGACAGCGCGCATGCTGATCAACCTGGTCGAGGCTGATGCAGACCGGCTGGTCAAGCGTCCGATCCCGACCGGCCGGGGTTATCTGCCCGCAGCCATTGGCAAGATCTCCGACGCACCAGCCCTGCATCTCCTGTTTGCCGTGGAAACGATCCTCGGCCAGATGGATCCGAGCGACGACTTCTCCGAGGATGAACAGGATGATCTGCCGGTGGCGGCGGCGGTGGCCGTGGCAGAGCCCGTCCGGTCCGATGAAACGCTCGCAGACGAGACTGAGACTGAGACTGAGACAGCCGACGTCGACCTCCTGGCGCAAGACCCGGTGATCGAATCGGCGGAAGTCCTCTCGCCTGTCGCACCGTTCGACAGCGTGATCGCCGCAATCGGCGACATCGAGGAAATCGAGCCGGAAACGGACGCACTCGACGAAGGCGACGAAGCCCAGAGCTCGGAAGCCGAGGAAGCCGAAGGCGACGAAGCAGAAGGCGCGGAATTGGAATTCACCGAGACAGCTGCAGAGGGGGACGACGCGCTCGCAGACGAGACGGCGATTGCTTCCCTGCAGACAACCGAGATTGCAGACGAAGAACCAGTGAGTGTCGGGGCAGAGTCTCCGGCTGACGCCCCTGCGGCCGACGTGGCGGATGTCGTGCCTCCCACCCCTGCCACGGTGTCCGCAGAGACTGTGTCGGACGCTGAGCACTTCTCCTTCCGCCAGGACCGCCGCGCCACACGTTTCGTCTGGAAGATCGATGCCGAGGGCCGTTTCAGCGAGGTCTCCCAGGAGTTTGCCCAGGCCGTCGGCCCGCGCGCCGCAGACATTCAAGGCGTGGCCTTTTCCGACCTTGCCGCCCTGTTCAATCTCGACCCGGAAGGCAAGATCGGTGAACTTCTGAAGAAGCGCGACACCTGGTCCGGCAAGACGATCTACTGGCCGGTGCAGGGAACCCGTCTGGTCGTGCCCGTCGATCTGGCGGCGCTTCCGACCTATACGCGCAACCGGGAATTCGACGGCTTCCGAGGCTTCGGCATCGTGCGGGTTGCCGACGCGCAGGAAGACCCCGATTCGATCGGCATGACCTTTGTCCGGCAGGAACCGACACTTGACGCGCCGGACGAACTGCTGACCGGCGACCACAGCGACCGGGATGAGGAACTCCAGGAGTTCCTGAGCGAACTCAGCGAAGGCGAGAGCCATCCGCCGGAGGATTTCGTCGAAGACCAGATCGCCGAGGCGGGCGAGCAGACACTCGACGCGCTGCATGATGAGAGCGGCGACGACGCTCATGACGAGACCGGTCAGGACGAAGAAACCGAAACCGCCGGGGATCTTCCACCCGTGCGACCGATCGGCTTCGAGCCGCCGGTGCTCAGGATCATGGAGCCGCGCAAGCCGAGCCAGCCTGACAAGGTCGTGCAGCTGCAGGATCATCGTGCCCGCCAACGCGACAGCCTGACCCCCGGCGAACAGGCGGCCTTTCAGGAGATTGCCCGCAAGCTTGATCCGCTGAGCCTCAGGGCCAGGGTCGAGCAGTCGCTGACGCCATCGGAACCGCCCGTGCTGCGCACGGAACCGGTTGCGCCTGCTCCCAAGGCGGCAGAACCGCCGCAGGCACCACCCGCGAGCCCGATTGCGGCAACTGAACCACCGGCACCCGTCGCGGAACCGCCGACCGAGCCCGCTTTGCCGGACCTTCCCGCCGACCGGCCACTCGGCAAGCGCGAACGAAGCCTCACCGCCGACATCATCGAC
>JARXAK010000038.1 GCA_029865885.1 Rhizobium sp.
AAAAACCGGCACAGGCGACCAAACGGTCGCTACGATATTTTGCCTTCGGCAAAAATCTGGTAACGCGGGGTGGAGCAGCCCGGTAGCTCGTCAGGCTCATAACCTGAAGGCCGCAGGTTCAAATCCTGCCCCCGCAACCAAAATCATACAAATCAACTACCGCCTCGGTATGACCGGGGCGGTTTTTGCGTTTATGGCCGGTGCGTCAACTCCTCGAGCTAGCCTCTCACATTGAGATAGACCGCGAACAACGAGCGCGTGGCTGTGATGTAGAGGCGGTTTCTCTCCGGTCCTCCAAAGCAGACATTGCTCACTGTCTCGGGAATCAGGATCTTCCCGAGGAGCTTCGCATCAGGCCCAAGGCAATGGACGCCATCGCCCGCGCTCGTCCATACATGTCCAGCATAATCAATGCGAAGGCCGTCATACATGCCGTTCGGGCACTCGGAGAACGCAAGAGCTGAGGCCGGTATCGCCGATGTATCCAAAGCATAGGCCATGAGCTTAGCCGGCTGCACGCCGCTGTCGACCACGTACAGGGTCTCTTCGTCACGCGACAGGGCAAGCCCGTTCGGCCGCTGCAGATCGGTGATCACTGCCTCAAACTGCCCGTCGGGTGTCAGCCGATAAACGTTTTGGCTTCCGATTTCGCTTTCCGCCAGAGACCCCTCATATGGGGTCGAGATGCCGTAGCTTGGATCGGTGAACCAGATATTGCCTTGACTGTCCGCGATCACGTCGTTCGGTGAGTTCAGCCGCTTGCCTTCGAAACGATCGACAAGAACTGTCAGGTTACCGTCATGTTCGCGCCGGGTCACACGTCGCGTTAGGTGTTCGCAAGCGATCACCCGCCCTTCGCGATCGAGGGTATGGCCGTTTGCAAAATTCGATGGTGCTTCGAAGGTTGCGACGGTGTCGTTGACCTCGTCATATCGCATCACTCGATTATTCGGGATGTCCGAGAACAACAAATGACGGGCCGCCGGCACGTAGACTGGTCCCTCCAGCCAGCGTCCGCCTGTGTAGAGCAGGTCAACATGCACATTCGGCAGGATCAGCGATTTGAACGCCGGGTCAATGATCTCGAACCAATCTGTGTAACGCATAACACCCAACTCCCCGCAAGGTTAGAGCTTACTCATCCAGCCCAGCCCCTCACGGGTGCCTGCTGCCGGACGATATTCGCAGCCGACATAGCCCTGGTAGCCGATCGCATCGATCTCAGCGAAGATCCTGCAATCGTCGAGTTCGCCAGTCATGGGTTCATGACGATCCGGCACTGAGGCGATCTGGATATGGCCGATGAGCGGTCCCATCTGCCGAAGCGCCATAATCACGTCCCCATGCAGGATCTGCCGGTGATAGACGTCAAATTGCAGGTTCACATGTGCCGCATCCATTTCGGCGATGAAGTCGACCGCGCGGTTGAAGTCGTTGAGGAAATAGCCCGGCATGTCGCGACTGTTGATTGGCTCGATAACGAGACCGATGCCGGCCTCGCCGGTGTCGTCGGCGGCGCGCTTCAGGTTATCGCGATAGGTGGCGATCGCAGCTGGATCGGTTGCCGACGCCAGGCCTGCCATCATGTGCAGCAGCGGAGTCCCGATCACCTTTGCATAGGCGATTGCCGTGTCCAGTGCGGCTGCAAAATCCGCCTTGCGGTCCGGCAGTGCTGCCATGCCGCGCTCGCCTGCCGCCCAGTCGCCGGGCGGCATGTTGAACAGCGCCTGGGCAAGGCCTGCCGCCTGCAGCCGCTCGGCGACGACTTCAGCCGGGTGATCGTAAGGGAAGAGATATTCGACGGCCGTGAATCCGCATTCGGCTGCGGCTGCAAAACGGTCGAGGAAGGGAACCTCGTTGAACATCATCGACAGGTTGGCGGCAAATTTCGGCATGTCAGTCCTCGTCTTCCATACCTGGCAGCTTCAGCCCGGCAATCTTTGCCAGCAGGCGTGCGACGGAGCTGTCGTCGTCGCGTCCCATGCCGGCGGCTTCCGTCATGATGAAGAGCTGCAGGGCGGCGCTTGCAATGGGCAGGGGAAATTTCGCCTGTCGGCCGATATCGGAGACGATTCCGAGATCCTTGGTGAAGATCGCGACGGCACTATGCGGCGTGTAATCGCCTTCCAGCACATGCGGGATGCGGTTTTCGAACATCCAGCTGTTGCCGGCAGACTTGGTGATAACGTCGAAGACGCGTGAAATGTCGAGGTCCATGCTCTTGGCGAAGGTGATCGCCTCGCAGGCAGCAGCGATGTGTACGCCTGCCAGCAGCTGGTTGACGATCTTGAACGAGGAGCCGATGCCGGGCTGGTCACCGAGTTCGTAGACTGTTCCCGCCATCGCATCGAGCGCTGGTTTGGCAGCGGCGAAAGCGGCTGATGAGCCAGAGGCCATGAAGGTCAACTCGCCGGCTTCGGCCTTCTTCGAGCCGCCGCTGATCGGACCGTCGACATAGAGGAGACCTGCTTCTTCGGCGCGGGCTGCGAAGCCCTTGGCCTCAGCCGGCGAGATGGTTGCGCAGGCAATGATGACGCCACCGGACTTCATGGCAGCGACCACACCATTTTCGCCAAAGAGCACAGTCTCTGTCTGGGCGGCATTCACCACCACGATAACGGCGACATCGGCGCCCGCTACAGCATCGTCCGGACTGGTGCCCGCGGTGCCGCCGGCCGCCTCTAGCGCATTCAGCGCATCGGAACTGATGTCAAAGCCACGCACGGCATGTCCGGCTCGGATCAGCGAGCGCGCCATGCCGAGGCCCATGGAGCCGAGGCCGACGACGGCTACGGACGGAAGGTAAGACATCAGCGAAAGCTCCTTTTGTAGCCACGGATCAAAAGCATGGCCAGAATGATGACACCGAAGACAATCTGCCTGAAGGCTTCCGGCATCTGCAGCACAGAGAGGATAGAGGACAGGAGGGTGATGAAGATGGCGCCGACGATCGTGCCGCCATAACCACCCTGGCCTCCCATGATCGAGGTTCCCCCGATGACCACGGCGGTGATAACAGGCAGCATATAGGGGTCGCCCATGCCCTGATAGGCCTGGTTGGCATAGCCGGCGAGCAGGATGGCGCCGAGGGCCGTAAAGACGCCAGCGACCACGAAGGTGAGGGTGGTAACGAGCCGCACGCGAATGCCGGAAAGGTAGACGGCCTTTTCCGAATTACCCATGGCGATCAGATATTTGCCGTAGACTGTCCGGTGCAGCAGGTAAAACATCGCCGCCATCACCACCAGCCAAAACAGGAAGGCGTTGGGGATGCCGAAACTGCGCTCGAGTGACAGCGAGATCGAGAGTGGTGGAGCCATGCCGCGCGGCTTGAAGCCGCCGGTGAAGAAGACCACGGATCCGATCAGCATTGAGTTCATCGCCAGCGTCCAGACCATCGACGGCAGGCGCAGGAAGGCGACGCCGATGCCGTTGATCAGGCCGATCAGGGCGCCGGTCGCAAGCCCGATCGGGATGGCGAGTGTGGCAAGCGTCGGATCCTGCGAGCCGGCAACCGTCGTAGTGACAATGGCAATTGCCGTGATTGCGGCTGGCACCGACAGGTCGATATGGCCGAGCAGGATGACCAGCGTGGCACCTGCGGCAATGATGCCGAGGAACGAAGCGATCTGCAGTTGCTGCAGGAGATAACCCGCCGTCAGAAATGTCGGCAGAATGGTCCCGCCGGCGGCCAGCAGCAGGCTGCAGCCAATGGCAACGACGAGAACGGCAGGATCAACGGGAAGGCTTGGCCTTGATGGCCCTGATATCGCGCGGTCTGTCATTGGGCGAACAACTTCAGTTTGTTGCGGACACGCAGCACGCCGACGGAGCCGAAGGCAATCGCGAGCGCCAGGATCAGGCCCTCGAAGAAGGGCTGGGCGAGGGGAGGAAGGCCGGAGAAGAACATCAGCGAGGCGACGGTCTTCAGCAGCATGGCACCGACGGCGACACCGATAGCCGTGCCGATGCCACCGGCAAGCGACACGCCGCCAAGCACGATCGCGGCAATCGAGTTCAGAGTGTAGGTCGGGCCGATGCCGGCGTCACCGGTCATCGTGACCATGGAGACATAGAGCCCGGCCATGCCGGCCATCAGCCCGCCCAGCACATGGGCGCAGATGCGCATCGAGGTCGTGTTGATGCCGGTCAGTTGGGCGGAATGCTCGTTTGCTCCAAGCGCCTTCAGCGCCATGCCGAAACTCGTCTTGCGCAGCACGATTGTGATCACCAGCACGGTGGCAATGATCAGCAGCAGCGAAGTCGGGATAGGGCCGATTGCGTAGGTGAAGGCATCGGAGAGCTCGGAGTTTACACTCCCGCCCGGCGTCGGCCTCAGATAGAGTGCGATACCGGAATAAATAGCGCCGGTGGCCAGGGTCGCGACGATTGGCGGCACATTGCCGAAGCAGACGAACAGGCCGGTAAAGAGCCCGCAGGCCATGCCGACCAAAAGAACGGCAGCCATGCCGAAAACAAGCGATCCGCCGTCGCCGGCCAGTGCGAAGGAAGCCGTGACATTGGTGAGTGCCACGACGGCACCGACCGAGAGGTCTATGCCGCGGACCAGGACAACAAAGAACTGAGCGAAGGCGGCAAACACCAGGAGCGCGGACTGGTTGGACCAGATCGTCAGTACATAGGTGGAGAGCCCGCGCGGATGGGTGGCGATGTAGAGCACGAAGAGCGCAATGAAGGCGATAGTCGGGATAACTACGCGCAGGTTGCGTCGGATGTAGAGCGCAGTCATTGCACGGTCTCCGGCGCTGGTGTGGCAGAGCTCAGGCCCATGGCGGCTGAAATCAGGTTTTCAGGCGTCAGTGTGTCTCCGCTGAGTTCGCGCGCGATGCGGCCACGATAGAAGACTGCGACCCGGTCGCAGAGATGCACAAGCTCTTCGTAATCCGTCGACTGCATGACGATCGCGATGCCCTGTCCGGCAAGGTCGGTGAGGAGGCGATAGATCTGTGCCTTGGTCTTCACGTCGATGCCGCGGGTGGGATCGAGCAGCAGCAGGCAGCGTGGTCCAAGCGCCAGCCATTTTGCAAGCAGCACCTTCTGCTGGTTGCCACCCGACAGTGAGATGACGGGATCGGAGAGCTGGCCATAGGTCAGTTCGAGGCGTTCGAGGAGGGCAAGGCAGCGCGCGTCAAGCGCTTCGCTGTCGCCTTGAAGCCCGATACCGGCAAGCCGCATATTGTCTGATATCGACAGCGGCTGGATCATGCCCTCTGTCTTGCGATCTTCGGGAACCAGCGCGATGCCGATCTCCGGTGACTTCGACCGATGCGGCGAGCGGCGCTCATAGACTTTGCCGGAGAGCTCGATCGACCCGCTGACGCCCGAGAGTGTGCCAAAGATCGCTTCGAGCACGCGCTGCTGGCCCTGGCCTTCGAGGCCACCGAGACCATAGATCTCGCCCGGGCGTACCGTGAAGCCGACATCGAAGAGTTCACCGGCGAAGGACAAGTCCTTGATGGAAAGAAGAGGCACAACATTTGCGGACACGGCCGAACGCGGTGGCGGGAAAAGCCGGTCCATGGTCTCGCCGATCATCAGCGACACGATGCTCTGGTTGTCGATCGTGCCTGCCGGGAAGGTGCAGACATGCTGTCCGGCGCGGAAAACCGAGATCGTGTCGGCGAGCGCCTCGACCTCGTGAAAACGATGGGAAATGAAGAGAATGCAGCAGCCTTCGTCGCGCAGTTTGCGGATGACGGTGAACACTTTCTCGACCGCTGAGGCGCCGAGTGCGGAGGTGGCCTCGTCGAGAATGAGAAGACGGGGCTTCTGATAGAGCGCCTTGGCGATTTCCACCCGCTGCCGATCGGCGAGAGAGAGTTCCTCGACGGGTGTGTCGAGGGAAATGCTCTCTGCCCCGATCAGGTCGAGGGCTGCACGGGCTTCTTCATAGGCTTTGGCAAGCATGAAGCCGAGCCTCGTCTGGGGGCGGGCAAGCGTGATGTTATCGCCGACGGAGAGGGTCGGCAGGAGCGAGAGCTCCTGGAACATGCAGACGATACCGGCGGCCGAGGCCTGACGCGTTCCGGAAAACCGGATCGATCGACCATCGAGGCGGATCTCGCCGGTTGTCGGCTGAATGGCTCCGGAAAGCAGTTTCATCAGGGTCGATTCGCCGGCGCCGTTTTCGCCGAGGATGGCGTGCACGGAGCCGGGTCGGGCGGAAAAGTCGATTGTCTTCAGGGCCTGTATCGGCCCATAGGACTTCGAAATCCCCGAAAGCTCGATGAGCGGAGCTGTCGTCATTCTGGCATGTCCTGGTATGGGTCGGACGGCGGCGCCTTCAGAGGTCAGGTACCGCCGCCCAGCCGGGAGGATCAGGTATTGTCGGGGGTCTGGCCGAGCAGCTCTTCCGGGGTGAAGACCGGGAAGCAATTCGGATAGCCGGTTGTCGTGTAGAAGGTGTCCGGTAGGTTCGGGAAGTAGTCGGTGCCTTCCTTCAGCTCTGCATTGTCCTTGTTCGGGATCGGCAGGAACACCTTCTGCGGCAAGGCATTGCCTTCAAGCAGCGAGACAGCGGCTTCGAGTGCGACGGCCGACATGACAGGCGCCTGGGCTGCGGTGAGACCGGGATACTTGCCTTCAGCGATCAGCTTGCGGGCGCCGTTGCCGGCATCGCCACCGATCGGAACGACCGGGTGACCGGCATTCTTCATCGCATTCAATGCGCCGATCGTGCCTTCCTGGACCATCACGCCGTCGAAATTGCCGTTTGTGGCAATGGCATCGGCGGTAACCTTCTGCACAGTGCCGGCATCCCAGTTGCCCACCACCTGGACGACCTTGAGGCCCGGATGCTTGTCGAGCACGGAGCGCATGCCGAGATGGTTGTCGCGGTCTGTCGCGTTGCCCGGCAGGCCGGAGACTTCAAGCACGCTGCCCTCGACCTTGCCCTTCGCCTTCTCGATTTCCCGCACGACGGCTTCCGCCTTCATTGCGCCGAGTTCGAACTGGTTTTCGTTCACCTGCACGATGGCATCGGTGTCAAGGACGTTGTCGAAAGGCACGAGCACCGTGCCGGCCTGTTCGGCGCGCTTGATGACGGAGGAGAAGGCGGTCGGGTTGACGGCAATGAAGGTGATCGCGTCATAGCCGGCGGCAATGAAGTTGTCGATCGCAGCGATCTGGGCGGCACTGTCATTGCCAACCGAGACGACAGTGAATTCGGACAGCTTTGCCTTGTTTTCTTCGCGGGCTGCCCAGGCCTTGGCGCCCTGGATGGCGGTCACGCGCCAGTCATTGCCGGCGAAGCCGTTGACGAACGCAACCTTGTAAGGGCCATCCCGCTTCTCGTATTTGATGACCTTGGCATTGTCGGGTGCTGCAGAGAAGCACTCCGGACGGTGGGTATCCTCGGCGCGGACGGCCGAGGTGAAACTGAAGACGCAGAGCATCGCGGCCGACGCGGCAAGCGCGGCCTTGTTAAAGGTTCTCACGGTGAACTCCTCCCGAAGTGTAATCTCCCAGAAAGCGCTAATCTCAGCGCTAACATAATTTTTTAAGCACATCCCCTAGCCACGATCAAGCGAAATATGTTAGCGCTGAGATAAAGTTTATGGCACGGTCCTGCACAGCAGATCGCGTGTCGCCGTCTTGGCCAATCGGGCGATGCGGCAGGGGAGGAGACGAAACGAATGCAGCCGGAGACGCCGACGCTCACTCATGTGGCTCGCCTGGCGAATGTCAGTGAGAACACCGTGTCACGGGTCATCCGCAACAAGGGCTCGATTGCAGAGGAAACCCGCAAGCGCGTTCTCGACGCCATCGACACGCTCGGCTACGTGCCCAATCGGGCGGCCGGTTCGCTCGCCTCCTCTGCCTCGCTGATCATTGGCGTGATCCTGCCTTCTCTCTCCAACATCGTTTTCCCCGAGGTGCTGCGCGGCATCCATGCCGGTCTCGCCGAAACGCCTTATCAGCCGATGATCGGCGTCACCGATTATGATCTCGGCAAGGAGCAGCAGCTCGTCTCCTCGCTGCTCGCCTGGCAGCCGACAGCCCTGATCACCACTGGCTTCGAACACACAGACGCTGCGCGCCGCATGCTGGAGAACAGCCGCATTCGCATTGCCGAACTTATGGACATCGACGATACGCCGATCGATCTCGCGGTTGGCCTGTCCCATCGCCGGGCCGGTCGCGCGACAGCCGAGCATTTGGTGCGGCGCGGCTATAGCCGTATCGGTTATGTCGGTCACGATTGGACAGCCGACCGCCGCGCCCGCGCCCGCTATGACGGCCTCTGCGAAGCGCTGGCTGAAGCCGGCCTGTCGCTCTCCGTCGAGAAACGCCATGACGGTCCGAGCTCGACGATTGCCGGCCGCGACACGCTGGCCGGTCTGCTGGCCGATCGCGCTGTGGCCGATGCCGTCGTCTTCTCGAACGACGACATGGCGGTCGGTGGCTTCATGCATTGTCTGGGCGCCGGTATCCCGGTGCCGGAGCGGCTCGCCCTTTTCGGCTTCAACGGGCTGGAGATCGGCCAGGCGTTGCCGAAGCCTCTGTCGACGGTCCGCTCGAACCGCTTCAACATCGGCAAGACGGCGGTTGAGGCGCTTCTCGCTCAGGCCGAACGGCCGGGCGAGGCACAGATCATCGACACAGGATTTGCCATAATCGACGGCGCAACGGCCTGACCGCGCGCCAATTCACCGGAGACTGCCATGCTTTTGGGCGCGATTGCCGACGACCTGACCGGAGCCACCGACCTTGCGCTGATGCTGTCACGGGAGGGCATGCGGACCATCCAGACGATCGGTGTTCCCAAGACCGACCTTGATCTCTCGGACGTCGACGCGGTGGTGGTTGCGTTGAAGTCGCGCACCAATCCTGCAGCTGAAGCGGTCGCCATGTCGCTCGAGGCGCTTTCCTTCCTGCAGACGGCGGGTGCGAAACAGTTCCTGTTCAAGTATTGCTCGACCTTCGATTCTAGTCCCGCCGGCAATATTGGTCCCGTCACCGAAGCCCTGATGCAGGCGCTCGGCACGGATCTGACGATCGTCTGCCCGGCCTTTCCGGCCAATGGCCGCACCATCTACAAGGGCCATCTCTTTGTCGGCGACCAGCTGCTTTCCGACAGCCCGATGCGCAACCATCCGCTGACCCCGATGACCGACAGCTCGCTGGTTCGCCTGATGGCTGACCAATCGCAGCTCAAGGTGGGGCTGGTGACCCGCGAGACGGTCGGGCAGGGAGCTTCAGCCGTCGCGCAAGCCTTCGAGGCGGCGCGTGGCAGGGGCGAACAAGCGTTGGTCGTCGATGCGCTGACCGATGCCGATCTCCGGGTAATCGGCGAGGCCGCTGCCGGATTGACCCTGATCACCGGCGGCTCTGGCATCGCGCTCGGCTTGCCGGAGAATTTCCGCCGCGCCGGGCGCTTGCGCCCTACTGGCGACACACTCGCTTTTTCCGCGCCAGCGGGCCGGGCGATGATCCTTGCCGGATCCTGTTCGGAAGCGACCCGCGGCCAGATCCGCACCGCGACTGAGGCGGGGGTCCCGACCCTCAAGCTCGACCCTATAGCGATTGCAGAAGGTCACTTCCGGGTCGAGGAGGCCCTTTCCTGGGCGCTGGCCCAGTCGGCACGGGCGCCACTGATCTATTCGAGTGCCGAACCGGAAGAGGTAAAGGCAGCCCAGGCTGCCCTCGGTCGCGACAGCGCCGGATCGCTGATCGAGCAATTCCTCGCCGAGACTGCGCTCGGCCTCAAGGCCGCTGGCGTCCGGCGCCTGATCGTCGCTGGTGGCGAGACCTCGGGTGCCGTCGTCGGTGCGCTGGCACCCGATGCCCTCTTCATCGGACCGGAGATCGATCCCGGTGTGCCCTGGACGCTGACGCTCGGACAGACGGAGCCGATGGCGCTGGCGCTGAAGTCCGGCAACTTCGGCGCGCCCGATTTCTTCCTCAAGGCTTGGGACATCCTGCCATGACAACAATTCTCTCCGAGGAAAGCCGCCTGCGCGACGAGATCGCCGAGGTCGGCAAATCCCTTTTCGATCGTTGCTTCACCTTCGGCTCTACCGGCAACATCAGCGCGCGGCTCTCGAACGGCGAGATCCTGATGACGCCGACAAACGCTTCCATGGGGTCGCTCGATCCAGGCCGACTGTCGAAATTCACGGCCGAGGGCGTGCATATCGGCGGCGACAAACCGACCAAGGAAGCCTTTCTGCACCAATGCATGTATTGCGCGCGGGAAAGCTCAGGCGCCGTCGTGCACCTGCATTCCACCCATGCAGTCGCTGTCAGCATTCTTGACGGCCTTGATCCCGATGACGTCCTACCCCCACTGACGGCCTATTACGTGATGAGGGTCGGGCGCTTGCCTATGGCGCCCTACTTTCCGCCAGGCGATGCAGCGCTCGCCGAAGCCGTGCGCGAAAGGGCTAGGCATAGCCATGCGGTACTTCTGGCCAACCACGGCCCCGTCGTGGCGGGCAAGACGTTGAAAGAAGCACAGTATGCGATGGAGGAGCTGGAAGAGACTGCCAAGTTATTCCTAATGCTGCGGAAAGAAGATGTAAGGCCGCTGACCTCGGCGCAGGCGCAGGCGCTCCGTTTGGCATAGAGCGGTATCGACGTCCGACACTATTGTGCGGATCGACGCCACGCAAAGGCTAGGCGACGTCTTTGCCGTTTGTAAAAATGGAACTGGGCCTTCCAAGGAGATATCCTTGCACTTGGTGGCACCCTTCCTCTCTAAGGATGTCAAGTTGGGTCGAGTTTTCCACTCCCTCAGCCAGAATTGGGATACCCAATCCGTGTCCCATGGCAAGGACAGCTCTGCCCATCGCCCTCGAACTGCTGACGCCATCGAGGTCGGCTACGAAGCTCCGATCGAGCTTGATTTTGTCGAACGGGAATGACCTGAAGGTATCAAGCGACGAGTGGCCGGTCCCAAAGTCATCAATCGCGATCGATACTCCTAGCGCCTTAAGGCTCATCAGTGCGGTCATTGCCCGCTCTTTGTCGACGACAATGGACGATTCCGTGATTTCCAGCTCAAAGCGCTTGGGATCCAAACCTGTCGACCGCAGGACGCCTTCGACGAGGCTTTTGATGTCGGCATGGGCGAACTGGATTGGAGACAAATTTACTGCAACCTTGTGACCGCTTCGCCGGTTCGCTGCATCCTGGCAAGCTCTGCGGAGCACCCATTCGCCTAAGGGTATGATAGCCCCGCATTCCTCAGCGACTGGAATGAATTGTCCCGGTGAAACGCTACCTCGAACAGGATGCTTCCACCTCTCCTTGGAAGCTTGGGCTGGGGCTGGGGTGGGGCGGTATGCCACTTCATGTGGTCAGGAAGGACCTCGCTGCCGGTCGTCTTGTTGAGCTGTCCATAGAAGATGTACCTGCTGGCGGGTTGAAGCAGCCAATGAATGCAGTTTACCGGGTCGATGCTCCACCAGGACCCGCTGGACGCTGGCTGATTGACCGGATCAAGCAGTGCTCGGAAGAAACATCGTCAGAGGACGATTGACGGGCAAAAATAACTGTAATAGTGATGATTACACAAATACGGAGAGTGCCATGCCAACC
>JARXAK010000143.1 GCA_029865885.1 Rhizobium sp.
GGACAAGCCTCCGCATCTGATTCTCAACCAGGTGGGCATGCCGAAGCGGCCCGAGATCGCACCGTCTGATTTCTTCGAACCGCTCGAACTCGATCCGGTCGCAATCATCCCCTTCGACGCCCAGCTCTTCGGAACGGCTGCCAACAGTGGCCGGATGATCAGCGAGATGGACGCGAAGTCTCCGACGGCCGAGACCTTCTCCCAGCTCGCCCATCTGGTGACGGGCCGTGCCACGATCAAGAAACCCAAGAAGGCGGGCCTCGGCTCGCTGATCGAGAAACTGCGCAAGAAGTAAGACCGGTAACAGGAACAGGTAGAGCTCATGTTTGGCAAACGCGGAAACGACGGTTTCGGCAAAGGCGGGGCGGGCGTCGGCACGATCCCGACACAGCCGGCTGCTGCCGCGCCTGCGGCACGCTCCAGCACGCTCATCGAACCCGGCAGCCCTGAAGCGAGCAGCCGGCAGCAGGTGACGCCGCCTTCGATGCAGACGCCGAGCCGCAAGAAGCCGCCGCGCACCGAGGATTATTACGACACCAAGAGCCAGGTCTTCTCGGCGCTGATCGACACGATCGACCTGTCGCAGCTGGCCAAGCTCGACGGCGAGAGCGCGCGCGAAGAAATTCGCGACATCGTCAACGACATCATCACGATCAAGAATTTCGCGATGTCGATCTCCGAGCAGGAAGAACTGCTCGAAGACATCTGCAACGACGTTCTCGGCTACGGCCCGCTCGAGCCCTTGCTGGCACGCGACGACATCGCCGACATCATGGTCAACGGGGCCGGCCAGACCTTCATCGAAGTGGGCGGCAAGACGATCGAGTCGGAAATCCGCTTCCGCGACAATTCCCAGCTTCTGTCGATCTGCCAACGTATCGTCAGCCAGGTCGGTCGACGCGTCGATGAATCGAGCCCGATCTGCGACGCGCGTCTGCCAGATGGTTCCCGTGTCAACGTCATCGCCCCGCCGCTTGCGATCGACGGGCCGGCGCTGACCATTCGTAAGTTCAAGAAGGACAAGCTGAACCTCGCCCAGCTCGTCAAGTTCGGCGCGATCACGCCAGAGGGTGCCGAGGTTCTGCAGATCATCGGCCGCGTCCGCTGCAATGTCGTCATCTCCGGCGGCACGGGCTCGGGCAAGACGACGCTTTTGAACTGCCTGACCGGCTTTATCGATACCGACGAGCGCATCATCACCTGCGAAGACACAGCCGAACTGCAGTTGCAGCAGCCGCATGTGGTACGCCTGGAAACGCGCCCGCCGAATATCGAAGGGGAAGGCGAGATCACCATGCGCGATCTCGTCAAGAACTGCCTGCGTATGCGTCCCGAACGCATCATCGTCGGTGAAGTGCGCGGATCCGAGGTCTTCGACCTCCTGCAGGCGATGAACACGGGTCACGACGGCTCGATGGGCACCATCCACGCCAATACGCCGCGCGAATGCCTGAGCCGTATGGAATCGATGATCGCCATGGGTGGTTTCTCGCTTCCCGCCAAGACCGTGCGCGAGATCATTTCCGGCTCGATCGACGTGATCATCCAGGCCGCCCGCCTGCGCGATGGTTCGCGCCGCATCACGCACATCACTGAGGTGATCGGCATGGAAGGCGATGTGATCATCACCCAGGATCTGATGCGCTACGAGATGGAAGGCGAAGACGCCAACGGCAAGATTATCGGTCGCCACATGTCGACCGGTATCGGCAAGCCGCATTTCTGGGATCGCGCACGCTATTACAACGAAGATCGCCGTCTGGCAGCCGCCCTCGACGCCATGGAACAGAAATCGAAGGGGATCTGATCATCATGTTCGGCATCGATCCCACCATCCTGGCCATCGTGCTTCTCGTCGCCGTGTCGACGGGTGCGATTGCCTATGGTGTTCTCTATTCCAGGATCGAAACCGACAAGAAGACCGCCAACCGCATCAACAGGGTGCGATCGGCCGAGACCGACATGTCGCAAATGAAGGCGGCACGCGACCGCGTTCAGGAGATTTCGAAGCGCCGCAAATCGGTTCAGGACTCATTGAAAGAACTCGAAAAGAAGCAGCAGCAGGAAAAGACCAAGAAGGCCAATGCGGCGAGCCTGAAGGCCAAGCTCGTCCAGTCCGGGCTTTCGCTCTCGCTGACGCAATTTTACCTGATGAGCGCCGTCCTGGGCGTGGTGGTGCTGGCGATGACGTTCCTTGGCGGCATGCCACCACTCATCATGGTCGGCGCATCCTTTGTGGCGGGCCTCGGACTGCCGCGCTGGATCGTCGGCTTTCTGGTCAGCCGCCGACAGAAGAAGTTTCTGGAAGAATTTCCCAACTCGCTCGACGTGATGGTGCGCTCCATTCGCTCGGGTCTGCCGCTGAACGACGCCATCCGGATGATTGCCTCTGACGGCCAGGAGCCGGTCAAGACAGAATTCCGCCGGATCGTCGAATCGCAGCAGCTCGGCCTCAGCGTGTCCGATTCGGTGGCCCGCATGAACCAGACCATGCCGCTGAACGAAGTCAGCTTCTTTGCCATCGTTATCGCGATCCAGGGTCAGGCCGGCGGCAACCTCTCCGAGGCGCTCGCCAACCTTTCACGCGTGCTGCGCGACCGCAAGAAGATGAAGGCGAAGGTCAGTGCACTCTCGATGGAAGCCAAGGCTTCAGCCGCGATCATCGGCGCCCTGCCCTTCATCGTCGCCCTCCTCGTCTATCTGACTTCACCAGACTACATCATGATCCTCTTCACCGACTCCCGAGGGCACCTGATCCTCGGATTTTCGGCCGTATGGATGAGTATCGGGCTGCTGGTCATGCGCAACATGATCAACTTCGAGATCTGAGGAACCGGCGAGATGACAGAAGACTGGGCCGCACAAGTTACCAATCCAGCCTTGTTGATTGCCGTCCTCGTGGCGCTTGCGGTGTTCGGTACGTTCTACACGATCGCCATGCCCTATCTCGAACGCGGCGACCTCAACAAACGCATGAAGGCGGTTTCGACAGAGCGCGATATCATCCGCGCGCGCGAGCGGGCCAAGCTGAATGCGGAAGCGGTCCAGGGACGTGCATCCCTGCGCACGACCAACAACAAGTCGGTGCGAAACATCGTAGAACGTTTCAACCTGCGCAAGGCGCTGGTGGACGACACCACGGTGGACAAGCTGAAGGCTGCCGGCCTTCGCTCGCAAAACGCCCTCAACATGTTCCTTGTGGCGCGTTTCCTGTTGCCGTTTGCGACCCTGGCGCTCACGGCCTTCTGGATCTTCGTGCTTGGCAATCTCGCAGAAAAGCCGCTGCCGATCCGGCTCTTCGCTACCATCGTGGGCGGCTATGTGGGCTTCTACCTGCCCAACATCTACGTCTCGAACCGGATCACGAAACGCCAGCAGTCGATCAAGCGTGCATGGCCGGATGCGCTGGACCTGATGCTGATCTGCGTGGAATCGGGCATTTCGCTGGAAGCTGCCATGCGGCGCGTCTCGGAAGAAATCGGGGAACAGTCTCCCGAACTCGCCGAGGAAATGGTTCTGACCACGGCTGAACTGTCATTCCTGCCGGATCGCCGACAGGCACTCGAAAACCTTGGCATTCGAACACAGCTCGATGGCGTCAAGAACGTCGTTCAGGCGCTGATTCAAGCCGATCGGTACGGCACGCCCGTCGCCCAGGCGCTTCGCGTGCTTGCACAGGAAGGACGCGACGAGCGCATGAACGAAGCGGAAAAGAAGGCCGCAGCCTTGCCGCCGAAGCTCACCGTTCCGATGATCCTGTTCTTCCTGCCGGTGCTGATCGCAGTCATTCTCGGCCCTGCCGGAATTCAGGTTTCCGACCGGTTCTGATTTTCGGATCGATCGGCGTCAGTGAACGGTCGCGAGTTCTTCTTCGAGGAGCTTCAGCGCATCCTGCAGCGCTTCAACCAGGATATCCGTCAGTTCGTCGGATTTGTTCTCGAGAAGCATCAGCTTGACCGCCATATCCTGCTGCTCGAAATACTGATCAGGTCCTTCGTTCATCATCATGTCCCCTTAAGGCCGAATCATCTCGGCTGGTTCCACGATGCCGCCGCTTCCTTGTGCCGGGCTTTCACCCCATCGGAAGGCTTCCGTCAAGCCTCTGCCTCGACCCCACCCGTCACGGCTGAACTGAAGTTGGAAAAAAACTCGCCTGCGAGCTTCTTGGACGTCGATTCGATCAAGCGGCTGCCAAGCTGGGCGATCTTTCCGCCGACCTCGGCCTTCACTGTGTAGGTGAGGAGTGTAGCGCCATCCTCTTCCTCCGTCAGCGTCACATCAGCGCCACCCTTGGCAAAACCTGCAAGGCCACCCTTTCCTTCGCCGGAGATGGTGTAGGAATACGGCGGATTGAGATTCTGCAGCTCGACAGCCCCTTCGAATTTTGCCTTGATCGGGCCGATCTTCAGAACGACCCTGGCGCTCATCTGCGTATCAGAGGTCTTTTCCAGACTTTCGCAGCCGGGAATTGCCCGCCTGAGGATCTCGGGATCGTTCAGCGCACGCCATACGGTCTCGACCGGCGCTTCGATGCGCTCGCTGCCTTGCATATCCATCCGGCGTTCCTCCCTTGCAGACTGCGGGCTCCCTCCCGCAGGACGAAGACTGCATGGCCTGCCTTCCAGATGCAAGACTGCTAAAGCATCAAAGACGCCGATCCTGTAGATGCCATCAGACGAGGACAGCCTGCTCGACGCGGTCCTGCGAACCGAAGAAGCGGAGATAGCGCTCCACTTCGGCCGGATCGCCCGTCGCCTTGCGGGGATTGTCCGAGAGTTTCACGGCCGGACGACCATTGGCTTCCGAGACCTTGCAGACGATGGATATCGGCTTCAGGCCGGCAATTTCGCGCGGTGCGCAGCCGGCGAAATCATTGGTGAGATTGGTGCCCCAGCCGAAGGACATGCGCACGCGACCGGCAAAGTGGCGGTAGGTGTCGATGATCGCATCGACATCCAGGCCATCGGAGAAAATCAGAAGTTTCTGGCGGGGGTCGCGACCCATCTTCTTCCACCAGTCGATGATCTTCTCGCCACCCTCGATCGGTGGCGCACTATCCGGGCGGAAGCCGGTCCAGTCTGCCACCCATTCGGGGGCATGCTCCAGGAAGGACGTGGTGCCGAAGGCATCCGGCAGGACGATCAGCAGGTTGCCGCCGTAGAGGCGGTTCCAGTCCTTCAGGACCTGATAGGGTGCTGCGGCCAATTGCTCGTCGGTCTTGGCGAGAGCGGCAACCACCATAGGCAGCTCGTGCGCATTGGTACCCACCGCTTCGAGATCGGAATCCATGGCAAGCAGGACGTTGCTGGTGCCGGTGAACGCCGGGCCAATGCCTTCCTTCAGCGCTTCGACGCACCAGCGCTGCCAGAGGAAGCTATGGCGGCGGCGGGTGCCGAAATCGGAAATGCGCAGGCCCGGCAGTTCGCCCAGGCGCTCGACCTTCGACCACATCTTCGCCTTGGCACGGGCATAGAGCACATCAAGGGTGAAATAGCCGACCGAGCGCATAGCGGCGCGCGAGCGCAGTTCGTTGATGATCGCGAGCGCCGGGATTTCCCACAGCGTCGTCTCCATCCAGGTGCCGTGGAAGGTCAGTTCATACTGGCCGTCGCGCTTGGCGAGTTCGTATTCGGGAAGCTGGAGATTGCCGAGCCAGGCAAGGAATTCGGGCTCGAAGATCTGGGCGCGACCATAGAAGGTGTTACCGGCGAGCCAGATCATTTCCTTCTTGGTGAGGCGCAGCGAGCGGACGTGATCGAGCTGATCGCGGAGTTCCTGCTCGTCGATCTCATCCGCGAGACGGACCGACGTGGTCCGGTTGATCAGCGTGAAGGTGGCATTCACCTGCGGATAGAGCTTCCAGATCATCTGGAGCATCAGGAGCTTGTAGAAATCGGTGTCGATCAGGCTGCGGATGATGGGATCGAGCTTCCAGGCGTGGTTGTAGACCCTGGTCGCAATATCTGTCTTGGTCATGATCGACTGCCTTGTCATCCACAGCGGGCGCTGCGGGGGACGGCCGAAACGCTCCGGCCGCTTCCGCTGCAGTTATCGGCAATCACTATCGGATTGTCCAGTGAGCGACTTGCACTCACGGGCAGGTTCCGTCACTGACCCGGCTTGGGGTTGGACTGCGGCATGTCCTGACCCGCATTCCCCGTTTCTGCCGGCGAGGGTGCCGTGGTCTGCGCCGGTTGATTGGCGGGGTTTTCCGGCGCAATCGCGTTGCCCCACCATTCAGCGGGTATCCAGACCAGCAGGGCGAGGATGAGACCCCCCAGGAGAACGATCAACACGGGCTTGCCGCGAGACCCCTGGCGCGCCTCGGTCGCAGTCAGCGGCTCCGGCTTCAGTCCACGGGTGCGGCGGTCTGTCGTGTCGGGCAGGTCGGTTCTGCTGCTCATGTCGGTACTCCCCTTGTTCCGAGGCGCGTTCAGCGCCGTTTCTCAGGACAAACGGGGGCTCCGGCGGTTTGTTCCGCGAATTCGACGGCTGCTCAGTAACCGGTCGTGCGGTCGACGACGAATTCGAGCGGCTTGCCGGATTCCAGACGGGCGATCTGCATTTCCACATGGCGGAAGAGAGCCCGCACGTCGGATGCCGCGGCCGCATGGGGGGTGACGATCACATTCGCCAGGGACCAGAGAGGGCTGTCGGAGGAAAGCGGCTCCTTCTCAAAGACGTCGAGAGAAGCAGCTTTCAGCGTCCCATCAGCCAGGCACTCGATCAGTTCGCTCTCCTTCTGGCTGCCACCGCGCCCGGCATTGAGGAAGATGGGACCGCCGAGCGGACCGGTGCGGCGGAGCCTGGAGAAGAGTGCGCGGTCGTAGATGCCGCGCGTGTCGTCTGTCAGGGGCAGCAGGCCGACAAGCATGTCCGTGCGCGCGAGAAAAGCATCGAGGCCTGTGGCGTCGAAGGTTTCGATACCCTCAATCGCCTTGGGCCGTCGGGACCAGCCGATGACGTTGAAGCCCATGACCGCAAGTTTGCGGACGGAATCGGCACCGAGGACGCCGAGACCCATGACGCCGACCGTCACATCGCGGGCTTCCGGCTGTTCGGCGATTTCGTGCCACAGGCGATCCCGCTGCTGACCGGCATAGCGGATGCCGTTGCGCAGGTGATGCAGGCATTGCCACAGGACCCATTCGCTCATGCGGTCGGTGAGGCTGCGGTCGACGAAGCGGACGATGGGGAGATCCGGCAGTTCGTAAGCCGAGAGGATATGATCAACGCCAGCCCCGCCGGAGAAGATCGCCTTCAGCCCCGTGGCGCGGCGGAAGAGCGCCGGATCCGGCTTCCAGACGACGGCGAATTCGGCATCCGAGAGATCCCGGTCGGCATTGGCCGGATCGCCCATGTCGATGACCAGGCGATCCTGCAAGGCGGAACGGAGAGCGGAGACCACGCTTTCGCGTGCGAAACGGAGGTCGACGACGACGGGGCGTTTTTCGGACATGGAGAGCTCACATTATTGGCGGATGCCGCCGGCCTCGACGGCTTCGAGATTGAAGGCGGCAGCCATCAGGGCGCGGGTATAATCGGCCTTTGGCGCGGCGAAGACCTCTGCGGCCGGGCCCTTTTCGACCACCTTGCCGCCGCGCATGACGATCAGCTCGTTGGCGAGCGCCTTCACCACCTTCAGGTCGTGGCTGATGAAGAGATAGGCGAGATCGTGTTTGGCCTGCAGATCGCGCAGGAGATCGACGACCTGGGCCTGGACGGTCATATCGAGTGCCGAGGTCGGTTCGTCCAGCATGACGAAGCGGGGTTTCAGCACCATGGCACGGGCGATCGCAATGCGCTGGCGCTGGCCGCCGGAGAACTCATGGGGGTAGCGCCAGCGGGTGGCGGGGTCGAGGCCGACCTCCTCGAGCGCCCAGGCGACCCGAGCATCTCGTTCGTCTGCGGACAGCTGTTTTTCGTGGACCTTGAGGCCCTCGGCGATGATTTCACCCACGGACATGCGGGGGCTGAGCGAGCCGAAGGGATCCTGAAAGACGATCTGCAGGCGATCGCGAAGCGGGCGCATCTCGCGATAGGAAAAGGCATGGATGTCCTTGCCGATGAAGCTGATTCGGCCCTTCGACGAGATGAGGCGCGAGAGGGCAAGACCGAGCGTGGTCTTTCCGGAGCCGGATTCGCCGACGACGCCGAGCGTCTGGCCGGCGCGCAGCGTGAGATCCACACCATCGACGGCCTTTACGTGGTCGACGGTGCGGCGCAGGAAGCCGGCTTTGATCGGGAACCAGACGCGGATGTCCTCACCCTGCATGACAACAGGCTTTGTTTCGTCCAGGACTGGCGGTTCGCCGCGCGGCTCGGAGGCGAGCAGCTTCTTCGTGTAGGCATGCTGTGGCCGTTCGAAGATGTCCTCGACGGCTCCGGCCTCGACAATCTTGCCCTTGGTCATGACGCAGACCCGATCGGCGAACTTGCGGACGATGCCGAGGTCATGGGTGATGAAGAGCATGGACATGCCATGCTCGGACTTGAGGCGGCCCAGGAGTTCCAGGATCTGGGCCTGGACGGTGACGTCGAGGGCCGTGGTCGGTTCATCGGCGATGAGGAGCTTCGGCCTGTTGGCCAGCGCCATAGCGATCATCACGCGCTGACGCTGGCCGCCCGAGAGTTCATGCGGGAAGGCCGTCAACCGCTTTTCCGGCTCGCGGATTCCGACCTGATGCAAAAGCTCAAGCACGCGGGCGCGGGCGGGTGCGCCTTCAAGGCCCTGATGGAGGGCCAGGATCTCGCCGATCTGCCGCTCGATCGTGTGCAGCGGATTGAGCGAGGTCATCGGCTCCTGGAAGATCATGGTGACGTCGTTGCCGCGCACCGCGCGGAGCTCAGGCTCGCTCGCCGTCATCAGATCACGTCCGTCGAAGAGGATTTGGCCGGATGGGTGGCTCGCAGCCGGATAGGGCAGGAGCTTCAGGATCGAGGCGGCGGAGACCGACTTGCCGGAACCGGATTCGCCGACCAAGGCAACGATCTCGCCACGGCCGATGTCGAAGGAGACGCGATCGACCGCCAGGCTCTCACGGCCACCCTGGTGGAAGACGACAGAGAGATCGCGCACGGAAAGCAGGGGTTCGGTCATGCGGACAGGCTTTCGATCAGGGAGGTGAGCGTGGGTTCGTCGGGGCGGAGAACGGTGAGGGTGGGTCCAGAGCGAGTGAACCCATTTCGTCTGTGTACGAGATCGTAGCGATCTTTGATGCCATGATCATCAGACAGGAAATGTGAGCAATCTTGCCCGATCGCGCTGGACACATGGATCGCATCCGGCAGCTTCAAGTGGCGGTATTGAGCGCGAAGGGCGGCGGCATAGGAAAGTACGGCGCGATCCACCGGGCGCACATCGAGCCAGTCGCTGTTCAGTATCAGCGACTCGTAACCATTGATAAGAGTGTCGTCGCCGGCTTGATACGGCTTTACGAGAAGTTCCGACAGCGTCAGCTCACTGGTCGCGAATTTCGGCGGCTTTTCAGACGGTTGCGACGAAATCATCTGCACTAGCAGTTGCTGCAGACGATGGTCCTTCTCAGAGAGCATGATGAACACGTTGGTGTCCAGATAGACACGTTCAACGGCCGTCATCAATCTTCCCATTCATCTCGAAGCGCCCGGATCCTTGAAACTGCCTCGGCAATGTCGGTGTCGGGAACGCGGCGTTGGCGTATATTTTCCAAGTGCTCCAGAGTTTGTTTGACCGAGCGCCGTCTATGGTCATCGGGTGTTACCCCGTCGACCTCGATCACGACCCGCACCGTCGCACCATCACCGAGCCCTTCTCTGAGGTCGGCGGGCAAATTCTCAACCGGATAATGCTCTCTGACGATCTTGTTCATGGCATCACGCTCCTGATCGGGCTGTTCGCATCATGCCACAGATGCGTCTCCATGACGAACCCGCGCTCATCGGAAGGTCTTCCTGGGATCGAAGGCATCCCGCACGGCTTCGCCGACGAAGATCAGCAGCGAGAGCATGATCGACATGGTGAAGAAGGCCGTCAGCCCAAGCCAGGGGGCCTGGAGGTTGCGTTTGCCTTGCGCGATCAGTTCGCCGAGCGAGGGCGAGCCGGGCGGCATGCCGAAGCCGAGGAAGTCGAGCGAGGTGAGCGTCGTGATCGAGCCCGAGAGGATGAAGGGCAGGAAGGTCAGGGTGGCCACCATGGCATTCGGCAGCAGGTGGCGGAACATGATCGTGCCGTTGCCGACGCCAAGCGCCCGGGCGGCATTCACATATTCGAAGTTTCGGGCGCGCAGGAATTCGGCGCGCACGATGCCGACGAAGCCGACCCAGGAAAATAGCAGCATGATGCCGAGCAGGACGAAGAAGCCGGGCGGCAGGATGGCGGCGATAATGAGCAGGATGTAGAGAACCGGCATGGAGGACCAGATCTCGATGAATCGCTGCATCAGGAGATCCGTCCAGCCACCGAAATAGCCCTGGACGGCACCGGCCGTCACCCCGATCGCGGCAGACGCGAGCGTGAGTGCCAGACCGAAGAGGATCGAGATGCGGAAGCCGTAGATCATCCGGGCCATGACGTCGCGGGCCTGGTCGTCGGTGCCGAGCCAGTTCATGTTGCCAAGCACGCAGTTCGGATCTTCGGCCTTCAAAGGATAGGCGGCGCAGCGGGTTTCCCGGTCCATCAGCCAGAAGGGGGCCGTCGGTGCGGAATGCGGCACCTCGGCATTCACCGTGCGGTAAGAATAGCGGATCGGCGGCCAGACCATCCAGCCATTGGCGTTGATCTCATCTGATATGAAGGGCGAGCGGTAGTCCGTCACCGCAAGGAAGCCGCCGAATTTCTCTTCCGGATAATCGACGACGACGGGGAAAAGGATTTCGCCCTTGTAGGAGGCGATAACAGGTTTGTCGTTGGCGATGAACTCGGCAAACAGGCTGAGGACGAAGAGGACCATGAAGATCCAGAAGGACCAGAAGCCGCGGCGGTTCGCCTTGAAGTTTTCAAGGCGGCGGCGGTTCGTCGGATTGAGCCAACCCTTTTTCGGCGGGGCGATTGTGGACGTGTCGACGGCGGACATCAGACGTCCCTCCGGTCGAAATCGATGCGCGGATCGATCCAGGTATAGATGAGGTCGGAAATCAGACCGACGACAAGGCCCATCAGCGAGAAGATGTAGAGCGTGGCAAAGACGATCGGATAATCGCGGTTGACGATCGCGAGATAGCCGAGGCGACCGAGGCCATCGAGCGAGAAGATGTTTTCGATCAGCAGCGAGCCGGTGAAGAAGGCCGAGATGAAGGCACCCGGCAGGCCGGCAATCACGATCAACATGGCGTTGCGGAAGACATGGCCGTAGAGAACCTGGCGCTCACCGAGCCCCTTGGCGCGGGCGGTGACGACATACTGCTTCTTGATCTCGTCGATGAAGGAATTCTTCGTCAGCAGCGTGGTCGTCGCGAAGGCCGAAAGCAGGAGGGCAGTCAGCGGCAAAGCGAGGTGCCAGAAATAGTCGAGGATCTTCTGCCACCAGGAGAGCTCGGCGAAATTGTCAGAGGTGAGGCCGCGAAGCGGAAACCAGTCGAAGAAGGAACCGCCGGCGAAGAGCACGATCAGCAGGATGCCGAAGAGGAAGCCCGGGACGGCATAACCGATGACGATGACGCCCGATGTCCAGACGTCGAAGCGCGAGCCATCCGACACGGCCTTCCGGATGCCGAGCGGGATCGAAATGGCATAGGAGATCAGCAGCACCCAGAGCCCGAGCGAGATCGACACCGGCATTTTTTCGATGATCAGGTCGATGACCGAGGTGTTGCGGAAGAAGCTTTCGCCAAAATCGAAGCGAATGTAATTCCACATCATTTCGAGGAATCGCTCGAGCGGCGGCTTGTCGAAACCGAACTGTTTCTCGAGCTTGGCGATGAGTTCGGGATCGAGGCCCTGGGCGCCGCGATAGGTCGAACCGCCCTCCTCCGCGCCGGCGGATTGGCCCAACATGTCGCCGCCGCCGGAAAGCCGGGCATCAGCGCTGTCGCCCTGGCCGCTCAGCTGGGCAATGACCTGCTCGACCGGGCCGCCGGGCGCAAACTGGATGACGATGAAGGAGATGCCCATGATGCCGATCATGGTCGGGATCATCAAAAGCAGACGCCGGAGGATATAGGCGGTCATGCGAGGCGCTCCCGTTTCCGGTCAGGTCTGCCCACGATGTCCAGTCTCGTTTCGTCCGCCAATATCAGCCGCTCCGTTTCACCGCGATTCGTCCCCTTCATTCCTAGAGTCTCATGCAGGCGGCGCAAGCCCCGAGGCGACATCACGGAGCTTTGGCCCACCAGATGGAGGGGAAGCCGGTGCTGTAGGTCGGCAGCTCGGGCGGATGCGCGAACTTGTCCCAATAGGCATAGCGAGCGGTCCGACCGTAGTAGAGCGGGATGACGTAGTCGTGGGCAAGCAGAACGCGATCCATGGCCTTGGTGGCGGCGATCTGCTCGGCGCGGTCGGTCGGGAAGATGATCTTCTCGATCAGGGTATCGACAGCCGGATCGGAAATGCCGGCGTAGTTCTGAGAGCCTTCGCGATTGACCGACGCCGATCCCCAGTAATCGCGCTGCTCGTTGCCGGGGTTGAGCGTCTGCGCCCACACGATCCAGGTCATGTCATAGTCGAAGGCGCGGGTACGGTTTGTATACTGGCTGTCATCGACGGTGCGGACCGCCATCTCGACGCCGATCTTGCGCAGTTGCTGCTGGTAGGGGACGGCCACAACCTCGAGCTGGGGGCTAGACAGCAGAAGCTCGAAACGGAAGGGCTCGCCGGTCTTCGAATTGACCATGGCATTGCCGCGCAGCTCGTAGCCAGCCTGCTTGAAGAGTTCGACCGCCTTGCGCAGATTATCACGCGAAGCCTGCGGCGTTCCGCCGACCGGGTTCTTGAACGGGGTGTCGAAGACCGAAGCCGGCACCTTGTCCTTGAGGCTCGTCAGCAGCTCCAGCTCCTTGCCCTCGGGCAGACCGGTGGAGGCGAGTTCGGTGCCAAAGAAGAAGCTGTCGACGCGCTGGTAGGCGTTGAAGAAGACGGTTCGGTTCAGCTCCTCGTAGTCAAGGGCGTAGTTCAAGGCTTCGCGGACCCGCTGGTCCTTGAAGAGGTCGCGGCGCATGTTGGGCACCAGCGCCTGCATCACGCCAGTAGCGCGGAAGGGATTTTCGAACTCTTCCCTCTTTACCCGACCATCCTGCGCGGCGGGGAAATCGAAGCCGGTCGCCCAGCGGGCAGCGCGCGTTTCCTGCCAGAAATCGGTGTTGCCCGACCGGAACGCTTCGAACTCGACGTCGCGGTCGCCGAACATCGTGTAGGTGACGGTCTTGAAGTTGTTGTAACCGCGATTGACGTTGAGATCCTTGCCCCAATAGTCGTCACGCAGCTCGTAGCGAATGGTGGCGCCGGCCTTGAATTCGGCGATCTTGTAGGGGCCGGACCCGAGTGCCGCCTCCAGCGTCGTGCGGGAGATATCGCGCGGCTTGCCGTCGGGGCCGTTGGCTTCCCACCAATGCTTCGGCACGACGGGGAACTGTCCGAGGATCATCGGCAGTTCGCGGTTGTTCTTCTGGTCGAAGCGGAACGTCACATCCCGGTCACCGGTTTTTTCGGCGGAGATCACATGGCTGTAATAGCTGGTGTAGAGCGGGTTCAGCTCCTTCAACTTCTCGAAGCTGAAGATCACGTCCTCGGGCTTGACCGACTCGCCGTCTGCGAACCGCGCTTCGGGGCGCAGGCGAAAGGTGGCGCTGGAAAAATCGGCGGGGAAAGAGACGCCTTCTGCCAGCAAGCCGTAAGCGGCCGACACTTCGTCGCTCGAATCCTTCAGCAGTGTGTCGAACACGGGAAGGATTCCAGGTGCAAGTTCACCTCTGTTGAGCACGGGGTTGAAGCTGTCGAAGGTGCCCGTCGAGGACATGCGGAGCAAACCACCCTTCGGCGCATCTGGATTGACGTAGTCGAAGCGCTCGAAGCCGGCGGGGTATTTCAGATCGCCGACAATCGCCACGCCATGCCGGAAGGGCTCGGTCGGCTCCTGCGCGACGGCCAGCGACGGCGGCCCTGCCAGCAACGCCACCAAGCCCCAGACTGCAACACCCGTCCTGTTCAGACCCATCTGCCCAATTCCCCTGATTTGCTTTTGTTGCAGAGCAGAATAAGGCAAATGCTGGCAAAAAACAGGTGACTGACACAGATGTGAGCATCCGTGCTTCCGCAGATTCACCCCATTTCCGTTTCACGCTAGACTGACAAGTGATTCACCCGGCGGCGATGCGCGGGTGGGGTTCGGACAGACCGGGGACATGCGCACAATGAAGAAGACCTGGGGCACGCGCCCAATGGCCACGGCCCTGATGCTTGCGGCGGCCTTTGCCGGCGCCGTCAGCGATACGGCCTTTGCGGAAGGACGACCTGCCAAGGAATTGTTTGGCGGCATGGCGCTGCCGGCCAAAGCCGCTCCCTCCCCGTTTGGCTCCTATGCCAAGGGGTGTATCGCCGGCGCTGTTGCCATTCCGACGGACGGGCCGACCTGGCAGGCGATGCGGCTGTCGCGCAACCGGCGCTGGGGGCATCCCGAGATGATCGCGCTGCTCGAGCGCTTCTCGAAAGATGCGGTGCAGCTCGGCTGGGGTTCGGGGATCCTGATCGGCGACATCTCGCAGCCGCGCGGCGGGCCGATGCTGTCGGGCCATGCCTCGCATCAGATCGGGCTTGATGCCGATATCTGGTTTACGCCGAAACCTCTCAATCCGCTGTCCCCGCAGCAGCGCGAGGACATGCCCTTCACCTCGATGCTGGAGAAGGACAAGTTCCTGACCGTCGACAGAAGGCTCTGGACCAATACCCATGCGCGCCTCGTCGTGCAGGCGGCGAGCTATCCGCAGGTCGAGCGCATCTTCGTCAATCCGGCGATCAAGAAGAAGCTCTGCGATACCTGGACAGGCGACCGGGCGGTGCTCGGCAAGATCCGGCCGATTTACGGACATGACGCGCATTTCCATATCCGCATGCGCTGCCCCGAGGGTGCCAGCGGCTGCAAGCCGCAGGCGGCCGTGCCGCCCGGCGACGGCTGTGATCAGTCACTGGCCTGGTGGTTTACCAAGGAGCCCTGGGCGGCGCCGAAGAAAGACCCGAACGCAAAGCCCGCGCCGAAGCCACGCTCCATGCAGGTCTCCGACCTGCCGAAGGCCTGCGCCATGGTTCTGGATGCACGCGGGCCGTCGAGCGAGCTTGAGGCTACCTATCAGGCCAGCGGCGGTGCCATGCCCAGCACTTCCGCTTCGGCTTTCGTCGCTCCGGCTGAAGCGTCGGAGCAAGGCTTCGAGTTGCCGGCCGTGGTTCCGGTGCCCGCCGCCCGACCGGCCGGTTGGTGATCGCGACACGTCCAAGGGTGCCTTTTCAAGTCCGGCTGCCTGCGCTAGATGGGTGGATCAAATCGATTTAAATCAGTTGGGGACCCGTCGTGAGCCGCACCCGTTGCATCGCCCTGATCGCGCATGACCAGAAGAAGGACGACATGGCGGAATTCGCCAAGCGTCACCAGGCCAAGCTGATGAATTGGCGGATCGTGGCGACGGGAACGACAGGCGGGCGGATCAAGGATGCCGTGCCCGAACTCGACGTGACCCGCCTGAAAAGCGGGCCGCTTGGCGGCGACCAGCAGATCGGCGCATTGATCTCGACGGGGGAAGTGGACATGCTCGTCTTCTTCGTCGACCCCTTGACTCCGATGCCCCATGATGTGGATGTCAAGGCGCTGATGCGGCTTGCGACCGTCTACGACATTCCGATGGCGCTCAACCTCGCAACCGCCGACATCCTGATGCAGACCCTGACTGCCTGAGCAGCAGGGCCCTAGACCGGACAGACCATGGCCCAGACACAGCGTGACGACACCCTGCCCTTCCCGATCCTGATCGGCGATATCGGCGGCACCAATGCCCGCTTTTCGATCCTGATCGACGAGAGCGGCGAAACGATCAGCTTTCCGAATGTGGTGAACAAGGATTTCGCCACGATCGACGAGGCGATCCGCAGCTGCGTGCTCGAAACGACTAGCCACAAGCCGCGGTCGCTGATCCTGGCGCTGGCCGGGCCGATCAAGGGCGATGAGGTGCCGTTGACCAATTGCCCCTGGATCGTGCGGCCGAAGGTGCTGATGGCCGATCTCGGCTTTTCGGAGGTTCTGCTGCTCAATGACTTCGAGGCGCAGGCGCTGGCCGCCGCGACGCTTGGGGTCGATGACCGCCAGCATCTCGGCTCGCTCAGCGAAGCCCCGATCGGCTCGCGCGTCGTGCTCGGCCCCGGCACGGGGCTCGGCGTTGCAGGCCTGGTTCGGGCGCGCGACATGTGGTTCCCGGTTCCGGGCGAAGGCGGGCATGTCGATGTCGGTCCGCGCACGGCACGCGACCACCAGATCTGGCCGCATCTGACGCCGGTGCGTGACCCGAATGCAGCCCTCGGCCGGATCTCGGCGGAAGAGCTTCTGTCCGGGCGCGGCCTCATGAACATCTACCGCGCGCTCTGCAAGGCCGACGGCAACCGGACGCCACGCTATGAGGATCCGGCGCAGGTGTCGACCTCCGGCATTTCCGGGGCCGATGTACTGGCGGGCGAGGCGCTCAGCCTGTTTGCCACCTATCTCGGCCGGGTTGCCGGCGATCTGGCGCTGATCTTCATGGCCAAGGGCGGCGTGTTCCTGGCCGGCGGCATTTCGCCGAAGATCCTGCCGGCGCTGCAGAGCGGCGAATTCCGCGCCGCCTTCGAAGACAAGGCGCCGCATCAGGCGGTGATGCACGGCATCCCTACCTTTGTCGTTACCCATCCGCAGGCAGCCCTGCATGGGCTGGCCGCCTTTGCGACCGCGCCTGCCGATTTCGGGCTTGCGACCGAGGGGCGCCACTGGCGCTGAAGCGCCTGCCTGACGGCCCTCTATGGTCAAAGGCGCCGCGACTGGCTATAGAGCGGCGGCGCCCGGCAGGGGCATGGACGGCAACAGCACAGGACACTCTTTTTTGGACGCCCAGGACAGCCAAACCCAGAAGCCCAACATGGACAGCGTCTCCGCCGTCCTGAAGCGCGTCATCGCCGAGAACGGGCGGCAGCATGTGGGTGGTTATGCCTTTGCCATCGTCTGCCTGCTGACGGTTGCGCTGACGACCGCATTTACCGCCTGGATCATGGAAGCCGTCATCAACGAGGCCTTTGCCAACAGGCGCGCCGATCTCGTCTGGATCATCTGCGGCTCGATCTTTGCGGCTTTCGTGCTTCGTGGCTTTGCCGGCTATGGTCAGGCCGTGACGCTCTCGCGGATCGGCAACAACATCGTGGCGCGCTACCAGCTGCGCCTGTTTTCCCATCTGATGTCGCTCTCCATCGGCTATTTCAGTGAAGCACGATCCGCACGGCTCGCAGCGCAGATCAATGAGAACATCAACGGGATCCGTGACGTCCTCAACATGACGATCACGTCGCTCGCCCGCGACCTCGTGACACTGATCGCGCTTCTCGGCGTGATGTTCTATCAGGACATCGTCCTGTCGTTGATCGTCTTCACCGTGGCGCCGCCGCTTTTCCTCGGCCTTCGCTACATTTCCCGTCGCCTGCGCAGCGCGACGAAGGAATCAGTCATTCTGAATTCGCATGTGCTCGGGGCCATCCAGGAGGCGGTGCAGGGGATTGCGATCGTCAAGGCCTTCACCATGGAAAGCCAGCTGGAGAACAAGATCCAGTCGACGATCGATGCCGCCGAGGGGCGCGCCAACAGGATCGCCCGCCTCAGCGAACGCAACGGCCCGCTGACCGAGAGCCTTGCGGGTCTCTCGATTTCCGGCGTCATGGTCTATGCAGCCTATCAGTCCATCTATGGCGGCGTTTTGCCGGGCGCCTTCTTCTCCTTCGTGACCGCGCTGCTGCTCGCCTATGAGCCGGCCAAGCGCCTGGCGCGCCTGCAGGTGTTCATGGAACGCGCCGCCGTCAATGCGCGGATGATCTACGAGATCCTCGATACGCAGCCCAACCAGCAGGACAAGGATGGCGCCAAGCAGATTGCGGTGGGCGAGGCGAAGATCGAGTTTCGCAACGTCACCTTCGCCTATGGTTCGAACGAGCCGACCTTGCGAAATCTGAGCTTCACGGCGGAAGGCGGCAAGACAACCGCGCTGGTTGGCCCGTCGGGCGCCGGCAAGTCGACCGTGATCACGCTGGTGCCGCGCTTCTATGACCCGGAGGAAGGCGAAATCCTGATCGATGGGCAGAACATAGCCGATGTGACGAAGTCGTCGCTTCGCCAGCATCTCGCCTATGTCTCGCAGCAGCCCTACCTGTTCGAAGGCTCGATCCGCGACAATATCCGCTATGGGCGCCCGGAGGCGACCGATGCCGAAATCGAGGATGCGGCGCGGCTGGCCAATGCCCATGACTTCATCCTGGCGCAGCCGCAGGGTTACGACACGCCCGTCGGCGAGAACGGCATCACGCTTTCCGGCGGCCAGCGGCAGCGGCTTTCGATTGCCCGCGCGCTGGTGCGCAACGCGCCGATCCTGCTGCTCGACGAAGCGACCTCGGCGCTGGACACCGAATCGGAAGCCGCCGTACAGCAGGCGCTCGATGCAGCGATGGCGGGGCGCACCGTGATCGTCATCGCGCACCGGCTTTCAACCGTCGTCAATGCCGACAAGATCATCGTCATGCAGGACGGCCAGGTGGCGGAAGAAGGCACCCATGAGAGCCTTGCACAGCAGCCGGGTGGTCTTTACGCTCGCCTCAACAACCTTCAGGCCGCGCCCAACGGTCAGCTCAGCATTCAGGAATAAACCCCTATGGATACACCCATGAAGCTCGTCGTCGTCGGTGCCGCCGGTCGCATGGGCAAGACACTGATCAAACTCATCAGCGAAACGCCGGGTCTTGTCCTGCATGCAGCGGTCGAACGGGCTGGCTCTGCCGTTGTCGGCCAGGATGCGGGCGAACTGGCGGGCGTGCCGAAACTGGGCGTTGCCGTCACCGACGATCCGCTGGCGGCTTTCGTGCATGCCGATGGCGTCATCGATTTTACCACCCCGGCTTCGACCGTCGAATTTGCAGCACTCGCGGCCCAGGCGCGGATCGTGCATGTGATCGGCACGACGGGCTGCCTGCCGGAGCATGAGGAGAAGATCGACGCGGCAGCACGCCATGCGCGGGTCGTGAAGTCGGGCAATATGAGCCTCGGTGTCAATCTGCTTTCGGTGCTGATCAAGCAGGCAGCGCGGGCGCTCGATGCCGCCGGCTGGGATATCGAGGTGCTCGAAATGCACCACAAGCACAAGGTCGACGCGCCCTCGGGCACTGCGCTGCTGCTCGGCGAAGCCGCAGCCGAGGGCCGTGGCATCTCGCTTGCCGATCACTCGGTCCGCGTGCGCGATGGTCATACCGGACCGCGCGAGGAAGGCTCGATCGGCTTTGCCACGCTGCGGGGCGGCTCCGTGATCGGGGAACACTCCGTGCTGTTTGCCAGCGAAGGCGAGATCGTTACGCTCTCGCATAGCGCTGCCGACCGTTCGCTGTTTGCGCGTGGCGCGCTGAAGGCCGCCACCTGGGCCCGGGACAAGAAGCCCGGCCGCTATACCATGCTCGACGTGCTCGGGCTCAACTCCACCCCCTGATCGTCAAGAGAGGAATTGTCGATGACCGGTACCCTCGTGCTCGTGCGCCATGGCCAGAGCGACTGGAACCTGAAGAACCTGTTTACCGGCTGGCGTGATCCTGACCTCACCGAGCTCGGTGTTCAGGAAGCCAATGCCGGCGGCAAGGCGCTTGCCGATTACGGCATCAAGTTCGATATCGCTTTCACGTCCGTCCTCACCCGTGCGCAGAAGACCTGCAACATCATCCTCGACAACGTCGGCCAGACGGGTCTGGAGACGATCAAGGACCAGGCGCTGAACGAGCGCGACTACGGCGATCTCTCCGGCCTCAACAAGGACGACGCCCGCGCCAAGTGGGGCGAGGAGCAGGTGCATATCTGGCGCCGGTCCTACGACATCCCGCCGCCGGGCGGCGAAAGCCTGCGTGACACCGGCGCGCGCGTCTGGCCCTATTACCTGACCGAAATCCTGCCGCGCGTGCTGCGTGGCGAGAAGGTGCTGGTGGCAGCGCACGGCAACTCGCTACGCTCGCTGGTGATGGTGCTCGACAAGCTGACCAAGGAGCAGATCCTCGGCGTCAATCTCGCGACCGGCGTTCCCATGGTCTACAAGCTGAAAGCCGATTCGACGGTGGCTTCCAAGGAAGTGCTGGGCGACATGTCCGGCGCCCATTGAGCGCAGACTACCCTCCCCTTGAGGGGGAGGGACGGGCCATGGGCTCGGGGTGGGGTGAGTTTCGAGCCAGTCGGAAACGTGGCACCCCCACCCGCCGCTTTGCGGCGACCTCCCCCCTCAAGGGGGAGGTAGAAGTTTACTGTTTGCGCATGAAGCCCTGGATCAGTTCGGCGAGCGCTTCCGGCTGTTCGACGCAGGGGATATGGGCGCAGTCCGCGATTTCCTCGAAGCGTGCGCCGGGCACGAGTTGCGAGCCGGCCTCCACGGTGGCGGGCGGTGTCGAGCCGTCCTGGTCGCCAACTACGAAGAGGGTGGGAACCGTGATGGTCGGCAGCACGTCTGTGAAATCCGTGTCGCGCAGGGCAGCACAGATCGAGAGATAGCCGGAGAGAGACTGGCGCGTCATCATCAGGCGGTAACCGGCGAGTTCATCGGCGCGGTCTTCATGGAAGGCCGGCGTGAACCAGCGTGCCATGGCACTATCAGCAGCACTGTCCAGGCCGCCCTTCTCGATGCCGGCGATGCGCTCGGCCCAGATTTCGGCAGAGCCGATTCGGGGTGCGGTGTCGCAGAGGATGAGCTTGCGGAAGAGATCCGGACGCTCCTGCCAGAGGCCCTGGCAGACGAGACCGCCGACGGAAAGGCCGCAGAAGGTGGCCTTGCGGATGCCGAGCTCGTCGCAGAGGGTGGCGAGATCCGAGACGAGATCGGCCATGCCGAAGGGCTTGTCGGCACCGCCGGACAGGCCGTGGCCGCGGCTGTCATAGAAGAGCACCGAGACGTCGTCGCCGAGTTCGTCGAAGAGCGGCAGCCAGATGCGGAAATCGGTGCCGAGACCGTTGGAGAAGACGATCAGGTTCTTGGCTTTCGCCTCGCCGATCAGCTCGTAGTGGACGACATTGCCGTTGATGGTGGTAAAGGCCAAATCTCATACTCCTGCGGGGCCGTTTGCGCCCCATTGTTGTGGTGTAGGCCGAAGCCGGAATACTCAGTGCGCCTCGTCCCAATTGTGGGCGGCGCGGGCGTCGACCTTGAGCGGCACGCGCATCGAGACGGCCGGCATGGCGGCATTTTCCATGATGTCGACGATCACGGGCATGGCGGCATCGACCGCCTCGTCCTCGACTTCGAAGATCAGTTCGTCGTGTACCTGCAAGAGCATGCGGACGCGCTCCGACAGACCGGCAGCGGCGAGTGCCGGCTCTATCTTGATCATCGCGCGGCGGATCACATCGGCGGCCGAACCCTGGATCGGGGCGTTGATCGCGGCGCGCTCGTTGAAGGCGCGCATGGAGGGGTTGGACGATTTGATCTCCGGATAATGGGCCCGGCGACCAAAGATGGTTTCCACATAGCCGTGCTCGCGGGCGAAGGCCTTGGTGCTCTCCATGTAGTCCTTGATGCCGGGGAAGCGCTCGAAATACTTCTTGATGTAGTCGCCGGCTTCGGAACGTTCGATGCTCAGCTGGTTGGCGAGGCCGAAAGCGGAAATGCCGTAGATGATGCCGAAGTTGATCGCCTTGGCGCGGCGGCGGACTTCCGACGGCATGCCTTCGACCGGAACGCCGAACATTTCCGACGCGGTCATGGCATGGATGTCGATGCCATCGGCGAAGGCCTGGCGCAGCTGCGGGATCTCGGCGACGTGCGCCAGCACGCGCAGCTCGATCTGGCTGTAGTCGGCCGAGAGCAGCTTGTGGCCCGGCGTCGAGATGAAGGCGGTGCGGATCTTGCGGCCTTCGGCGGTGCGGACCGGGATGTTCTGCAGGTTCGGTTCCGACGATGACAGGCGGCCTGTTGTCGTGGAGGCAAGCGAATAGCCGGTGTGGACGCGCTTGGTCTGCGGATGGATATAGCCGGGAAGCGCGTCGGTATAGGTGGACTTCAGCTTGGTCAGCTGCCGCCAGTCGACGATCTTGCGCGGCAGCGGCGCGCCCTCGGCGGCGAGGTCTTCGAGGACCTGGGCTGAGGTGGACCACTGGCCGGTCTTGGTCTTGGAGCCGCCGGGCAGGCCCAGCCTGCCGAACAGGATATCGCCGAGCTGCTTGGGCGAGCCGATGTTGAAGCGCTCGCCGGCGAGTTGATAGACCTCGTCCTCGGCGGCAGCGGCCTTCTGGGCGAGTTCGCCTGACAGGCGCGAGAGGATCTGCCGGTCGACGGTGATGCCGCGCTCTTCCATATGAGCGAGCACCGGCACCAGCGGGCGCTCCAGCCGCTCGTAGATGCGGGTGAGACCCTCGGCGGCAAGGCGGGGCTTCAGCACCAGCCAGAGGCGCAGGGTCACGTCGGCATCTTCGGCGGCGTAGGCCGTGGCGCGATCGATATCGACGAGATCAAAGGTGATCGAGGATTTGCCGGAGCCGGCGACATCCTTGTAGGCGATCGGCGTGTGGCCGAGCCATTTCTCCGACAGACCGTCCATGCCGTGATTGCCCTTGCCGGCGTCGAGCACGTAGGACATCAGCATGGTATCGTCGAAGGCCTGCACGACGATGCCGTGGCGCTTCATCACCAGATAGTCGTATTTCAGGTTCTGCGCGACCTTCAGCACGGAAGGATCTTCCAGCAGTCCCTTCAGGGCGGCCAGCGCCTCCTTCATCGGGATCTGTCCCTCGGCATGACCGCCACCGAGCAGATCGCCGACGCCTGTCTTGTGGGTCAGCGGGATATAGGCCGCGCGGATGTCGGTGGAACCGGGCGACCGGACATTGTCCTGGATGGCGAGCGAAACGCCGACGAGTTCGGCCTGCATCGGATCGAGCGAGGTGGTCTCGGTATCAAAGGCGACGAGACCGGTTTCACGAGCGGAGGCGATCCAGCGTTCGAGGGTCTCGATATCGCGGATCGTCACGTAAGTGCTCGTGTCGATCGGCTTGCCGGCAAAGGCGTTGGCCCGGCTTGCTACGAGATCGCCGGGCGTCTTGCCGTCGGGGCTGCCTGTCGCTGTCGAGGACGATACGGCGGCAGTCGCTGAGGCGGGTGCTGCGGACGAAGCCGGCACGTCGCCGGCATCAAGATCGGGGCCACGGGCAGCATCGCCCCATTCGACCGGAACAGCGGCGGGATCGATGGCACCAGCATCGCAGTCGCAGACTTCGGCGACACGGCGGGTCAGCGTGGTGAATTCCATGGCCTTGAGGAAGGCGATGAGCTTCGGACCATTCTGCGGTTCGAGCACCAGTTCCTCGAGCTTCATGCCGAGCGGCACGTCGGTGCGCAGCTCGACGAGCTGGCGGGACACGCGGGCGAGCTCGGCATTGGCGACGATGTTTTCGCGGCGCTTGACCTGCTTGATCTCGCCGGCACGGGCGAGCAGCGTTTCCAGATCGCCGAACTCTTCCAAGAGCTGGGCTGCGGTCTTCGGGCCGATGCCGGGAATGCCAGGAACGTTGTCGGTCGAATCGCCGGTCAACGCCTGGAGATCGATCATCTTTTCCGGAGCTACACCCCATTTCTCGATGACATCGGGTATGCCGATCTGCTTGTCCTTCATCGCGTCGTACATGTGCACGTTCGCCGTGACGAGCTGCATCAGGTCCTTGTCGGAGGAGACGATGGTGACATCGGCGCCGACGGCTTCAGCTTGGCGGGCATAGGTGGCGATGATGTCGTCGGCCTCGAACCCTTCGGTCTCGATGCAGGGCAGGTTGAAGGCGCGCGTGGCATGGCGGATCAGGCCGAACTGCGGGATCAGATCTTCCGGCGGGGCGGAACGATTGGCCTTGTAGAGCGGATAGATTTCCTTGCGGAAGGTCGTCGACGAGTAGTCGAAGATCACGGCCAGATGCGTCGGCGTGACACCGACATCGGTGTTGCGCGCGTCACGCAGCAGCTTCCACAGCATGTTGCAGAAGCCGGACACCGCATTGACGGGCAGGCCGTCCGACTTGCGGTTCAGGGCAGGGATTGCGTGGAAGGCGCGGAAGATGAAACCCGAGCCGTCGACGAGGAAGAGATGATCGCCTTTTTTCATGTCGGCATGGATAGCGCGGGGCGGCTGAAACGTCCATGACGGTTTGGCCCTACTGCCGCAAAATCGCGCGGCGCGGAAGGGCGGGTTCCGCGATCGGATCACCCATGGATCATCACGAAAAGCTTACCGATTTGTAATCCGGGCTTCCCTTGAAAAACCACATTCCGGATCACAAATCCTAGTCATCGGCGACTGATCACGCCGTAGTCTGAAAGAGGCTCGTCCCCCGCCGCTTCAGACTCGGGCAAAGGCCTTATCCCCCTCTCCGGGCCTTTGTCCCCATAATCCGGAGCCGTCGTGGCAGTCCCCGCCTAAAGCCACGACGGCCTCCATTTCCCTCAGCCGAGAATCCAAAATTAGTCAGCCTCGGAAATGGATCGCATGCGATCATTCCCGAAAGACGAAACAGCGACGACGTGTCGAGCGCCATGGCCCATGACCGTACGATCCCCGACCGCTCCGAATCCGCCACCTGGCTGGCGAGCCAGCTGGCGCGCGGTTTCACGCGGGCACTGCAGGCACGGGCGGCGAAACTCGGTTTTTCGCCGGGGCAGTTTCCGATTCTGATCGAACTCTGGGAGGAAGAGGGGCTGACGCAGAGACAGCTTCTCGATCGGGTCGACGTGGAGCAGGCGACGATCGCCAACACGCTTGCCCGCATGGAACGCGACGGGCTGATCGAGCGCCGGGTTCATCCGACCGACAAGCGGGCACAACAGATTTTCCTCACCGACAAGGCGCGCGACATGCGCGAGGAAGCGCTTGCGGCGGCGGAAGAGGCCGAGCAGGCGGTGTTTCAGGGTTTCCGGCGTTTCGAGAAGGAATTGCTGAAAGAATATATCCGCTGGGCAATCGCCAATGCGCGCAAGCTGTGAACGGATCTTGATGCGCCTTTGACGAAGAATTCGCGGTGGGAATGCCTCGAAACATCATGAGCTTTGGTCTATCGTCCGCCGCACTTTCACATTTGCAGGACATGACCATGACCGATCTTTCTCCTATCCTTGCCAAGGCCGACGAGGCCCTGCCGCAGAGCCTTGAGCGGCTGTTCGACCTCGTGCGGATTCCGTCGATCTCGACGGATCCGGCCTACAAGGCCGATTGCCGCAAGGCCGGCGAATGGCTGGTCTCGGCGCTTTCCGAACTGGGTTTCGACGCCTCGCTGCGGGACACGCCCGGTCACCCGATGGTGGTTGCGCATCACGCGGCCGACCGGGCCGATGCGCCGCATGTGCTGTTCTACGGCCATTACGACGTGCAGCCGGTCGATCCGCTCGATCTGTGGGAAGACGATCCCTTTGCACCTGCGATCAAGGAGAAGGATGGCCGCAAGGTCATCACCGGCCGCGGCACGTCCGACGACAAGGGGCAGCTTTTGACCTTCGTCGAGGCTTGCCGCGCCTACAAGGCAGTGAAGGCTTCGCTGCCGGTCAGGATCACCATCCTGTTCGAGGGCGAGGAAGAATCCGGTTCGCCGTCGCTCAAACCCTTCCTCGACGCCAATGCCGGCGAGCTGAAGGCTGACTTTGCGCTGGTCTGCGACACCAGCATGTGGGATCGCGAGACACCGGCGATCGCGGCGGCGCTTCGCGGCCTGGTCGGCGAAGAGGTCACGATCATTGCCGCCGACCGCGACCTGCATTCCGGCCTCTTCGGCGGCGCTGCTGCCAATCCCGTTCATATCCTGACGAAAATCCTCGCCGACCTGCATGACGAGACCGGCAAGGTAACCCTTCCGGGCTTCTACGATGGCGTCGAAGAGACGCCCGCCAACATCAAGGCCTCCTGGGATAGCCTCGGACGGACGGCGGAGAGCTTCCTCGGCGAGGTGGGCCTGTCGATCCCGGCGGGTGAGAAGGACCGTTCCGTGCTGGAGCTCACCTGGGCGCGTCCGACGGCGGAAGTGAATGGCATCATCGGCGGCTATACCGGTGAAGGCTTCAAGACCGTGATCGCGGCCAAGGCCTCGGCGAAGATCTCCTTCCGCCTGGTCGGTAGCCAAGATCCGGCCAAGGTGCGCGAGAGTTTCCGGGCCTTCGTGCAGGCGCGTATTCCCGCCGACTGCAAGGTTGAGTTCCACGAACATGGCGGTTCGCCGGCCATCCAGCTCTCCTATGATTCGCCGGAGCTGACCAAGGCGAAGAACGCGCTTTCGGACGAATGGCCAAAGCCTGCCGTGATCATCGGCATGGGCGGTTCGATCCCGATCGTCGGTGATTTCCAGAAGATGCTGGGCATGGATTCGCTGCTGGTCGGTTTCGGCCTGACCGACGACCGCATCCATTCTCCGAACGAGAAGTATGACCTCAACTCGTTCCACAAGGGCATTCGCTCGTGGATCCGTATCCTCGACGGGCTGGCGAACGGCTGAGGCAAAAAAGCAAAAAGGCCGGTGAAAACCGGCCTTTCCTTTACGCTTCAACGCTTTCCTGCCAGTACATCCGTGGTCAGGGACGGAAACGTGCCATTCGATGTCTCGGATGTTGGCCCGCCTTCGCGAACCGCATCCCGGATCTTGATGATCACCCTGGATGCTTAACAACCGGTTAAGCGCAGACAAGTTCCTGAAACAGGATCCTCGCAAACGCTCTATCGTCTGGTGATCCGTAGATGGGTACCCTCGAACCGGCTTTCAAGAGGCCTACGCTTGAAAAGCTGCAAGTGCTGCGGATAGACTTCTCCCATGAGCCTCGAATCCGTCCGCCAGTTCTTCCGGGACCACGCTCCCGACATCTCCGTCATCGTCACCGAAGCGAGTTCTGCGACCGTGGCGCTTGCAGCCGAGGCGCATGGCGTGGAGCCGGACCAGATCGCCAAGACCATCTGCCTCAGGATCGGCGAAGATGTGGTGCTGGTGGTCACGGCGGGCACGAAGCGGCTCGACAATCGCAAGTTCAAGGACCGCTTCGGGGTGAAGCCGAGGATGCTTGATGCCGAGGCGGTGGTCGAGGCAACAAGCCATCCGGTGGGTGGCGTGTGCCCCTTTGGCCTGCCCTCGCCGCTCAAGGTCTATTGCGATCTCTCGCTCAAAGCCTTCGACGAGGTGGTGCCGGCAGCTGGCGCGACGAATGCGGCCGTCCGCATTGCGCCGGAGCGCATGCTGTCGCTCGTCGGTGGCGAATGGGCGGATCTCTGCCAGTAAGCTCACGATCCCTTCAAGGCTTGTTTACGGGGCTTTAACCACCCCTTAAATCGCCGCATTTACTGTGCAATTGCGCGATCATCCATCCGGGCGCCGGTGTGATCGACCGAGATTTCTTGAAGCAATTTCCGTGCGTGCCAGCCGCAGGCGCCGCACAACGAACATCTGGAGCAAGATCACCGCAATGGTGAGCCGAGGAAAATCCCGCGACCGCATTGAGCCGAGCTTCGACGACGAGCGCGACGAGGAGGATTTTCGGCTCGACGCGGATGATCGCGTGGTGGGCGGACGCCAGGCGCGGTCGGGGGCCAAGAAATCCAAGCCC
>JARXAK010000213.1 GCA_029865885.1 Rhizobium sp.
GATCTGGGGTGTCGGCAAGGCCTTCGCCTCGACGCTGCAGGCGGATGGCATCCGCACCATCGGCCAGCTGCAGGTGATGGAGGAAACCGCCCTGATGCGCCGCTATGGCTCAATGGGGCAGCGCCTGGCGCGACTGTCTCGCGGCATCGACGACCGCACGGTGCATCCGAATGATCCGGCGAAAAGCGTCTCGGCTGAAACAACCTTCTTCGACGACATCCACAAGCTCGATGATCTCGTCACTCACCTGCGGGCGCTTTCGGAAAAGGTGGCCTGGCGGCTGAAGCGACACGAGATCGCCGGCCAGACCGTGGTGCTGAAACTCAAGACTGCCGATTTCAAGCTCAGGACCCGAAACCGGCGGCTCGACGACCCGACACAGCTTGCCGACCGGATCTTCCGCACGGGCATGTCACTGCTGGAGAAGGAAACGGACGGGACGAAATTCCGGTTGATCGGGATCGGTGTGAGCGATCTCCAGGATCCAGCGCTCGCCGATCCGCCCGATCTGGTCGACGCCCAGGCAGCGCGGCGGGCCGCTGCCGAAGCGGCGATGGACAAATTGCGCGACAAGTTCGGCAAGGGTACGGTTCAGACGGGTTATACTTTCCCATCCAAACGATAGGCCAATTCGTGACGCATGCTCCTGCCATCATCAAGGATCAAAGCCGGCGCCCTGCGAGCCAGGGCAGACCGCTTCGGCTCTTCCGAGGTGCTGCCGCCTATCGGCGGACGCGGCGCAATGACCTGATGCTCGGGGCAATCCTTGCCTTTGTCGCGGGCGCCATGAATGCCGGCGGCTTTCTCGCCATCGGCCACTACACCTCGCACATGACCGGCATCGTCTCTGCAATCGCCGACAATCTGGCGCTCGGCCTCTTCGGCCTGGTGGGCGCCGGCATCGCGCTTCTGGCAAGCTTTCTGCTCGGGGCCGCCTGCTCGGCGATCCTGATCAACTGGGCACGGCGCCATGCACGCCGCCAGCAATATGCCTATCCGCTGGCGCTCGAAGCCGGTCTGCTGATCGCCTTTGCCGGGATCGGCGCCGTTTTGCCGGCGGCTTCGGCGGTTCCGGTCACCGCCCTTCTTCTCTGCTTCGTGATGGGCCTGCAAAATGCGACCATCACCAAGATCTCGGGCGCCCGCATCCGCACCACCCACCTGACCGGCATGATCACGGATGTCGGCATCGAGCTCGGCAAGCTCGCCTACGCGCTCGTGGCGCGCCTGCTCGGCCATCCGCCCCTTCCGACGGACGGCCGAAAGCTCGCCATCCTCCTGCCTGTTGTCGGCATGTTCTTTCTCGGCGGTCTTGTCGGCGCGCTCGGCTTCAAGCATCTCGGCCACGCCTTCTCGCTACCGATCGCAGCACTGCTTCTGGCGGTCGCCTCACCACAACTGCGGCCGCGGCAAACCTCCACGCCGTGAAACAAGCGCTCGCGTGACATCCGAGGAAAGATGATCACAGCAGCGTGAGAGCGGATTCACTGGCTTTTCGCGAAACTTTTCTTAAACATCATCGAATAGACTTCCCTGATCTTGTGTCTTGCGTTTCAAGTGGTCGACCATGTTCCAGCGTATCGCCCTCGCCCTCAGCCTTTCCCTCACGGCCAGTACAGCGCTTGCCGCTGACGGCCCTCTGCAGATCTACGTCTCGAAAGCGGACCAGACGCTGACCGTCTATGACGGCGACGAGGTGGTGGCGACGACGAAGGTTTCGACCGGGAAACCCGGCCACACGACACCATCGGGCATTTTCTCGATCCTCGAAAAGCGCAAATATCACGAGTCCAATCTCTATTCGAACGCGCCGATGCCCTTCATGCAGCGGCTGACCTGGTCGGGGATTGCCCTGCACGAAGGCAAGGTACCGAACCACCCGGCCTCGCATGGCTGCGTCCGGCTGCCGAACGGCTTTGCCAAGACGCTGTTCTCGATGACCGAGCGCGGGGCACATGTGATCATCACCGATCTGCCGGTCATGCCGCGACAGGTCACCCACGCCACGCTCTTCACACCGCGGCTGCCGATCGACGATGGCGGCATTCTCTCCGATGTCGAACTGCGCCCGGGACGCATGGAGGCCGGGTTGAAGCCGGTGGAAGTGGCGATGAACGCCGTGCCGCCGCGCAGTGGCGCCGAGGCGAAGCTTACGATCGACGAGCCACCGCCGCTGCGCATCCTGATCACGCGGCGCACCCAGCAGGACGTCGCCATGGACGTGCAACGGCTGTTGAACAAGCTTGGCTTCGATGCCGGCATTCCGGACGGCTTGCTCGGTTCGCAGACCATTTCGGCGATCAAGGCCTTCAAGGAGAAGAACGTCATCGAGAAGGATGCGGAGATCCTGTCGAAACCCTTCCTGGCGGCGCTCTACACCCAGGCCGGCGAAGACCATCCGCCGATGGGCCAGTTGATGATACGGCAGAAGTTTTCGCCGCTCTTTTCCGCCCCCGTCGACATCAGGGAGCCGGAAAAGGCGCTCGGCACGCATTTCATCGAAGCGACCGACGTTGATCGCTTCAAGCGCAAGGCGGATTGGCGCGGGGTGACGCTCGACGACCATCTGCCAGCCTCGACGCAAAAGCGTCTCGGGATCACGATACCAGCGGACGATCCGGCGACCTTCACGGCAGAGGCCGCCCTCTCCCGCATCGTCATTCCCGACGAGCTCAGGGCACGGATCGAGACGATGCTGAGCGAGGGATCGTCGATCACGATTTCCGACACAGGGATCGGCCCGGAAACCGGTGATGGTACCGACTTCGTCACCGTCACCCGTGAGAAGCCCAGGGCCTGACGGTCAGACCAATTCGACGTCGAGAACGCCCGGCGTTGAGCGCATCGCGGCGGCAATTTCGGGCGAGATGCGGAAGCGCTCGGTCAGTTCAACCTCGATCTCACGCTTGCCGTCATCCTTGATGACGATGAAGGAGACGAGGCCGTCGCCCCTGGCATTCAGATGGGCGGCGACGGCGCGCAGCGGGCCTGAATCGCGAACGAAGACGCGCATGGCCTTCTGCATGCGGATCGACTGCTCTTCCAGGGACTGGGCCGTCTGAATGCGCAGACCGATGCCTTCCGGGCGCTCTTCTGCCTGAACCGTCAGCACCAGCGATTTGCCGGCCTCCAGGAGGTCACGATACTGGTTGAGCCCTTCGGAAAAGAGCACGGCCTCGTATTGTCCCGAGGCATCCGAGAAGGTGACGATGCCCATCTTGTTGCCGGTGCGGGTCTTGCGCTCCTGGCGCGAGATGACAGTGCCGGCAAGCCGACCGGCTGATGCTCCCTGCTTCACCGCGACCGAGAAATCGGCAAAATTCTGCACACGCAGCTTGTCGAGCAGCTGGCGATAGGCATCGAGCGGATGGGCCGACAGATAGAAGCCGAGCACCTGGAACTCGCGCATCAGCTTTTCCGAGGAGAGCCAGGGCGTATAGGGCGCAAAGGCGATCTTTTCCGGGCCGCTTGCGCCACCGGAGCCGAACATGTCGGACTGGCCGCTGACGGCATTTTCCTGGGCGCGCTGGGCATAACCCATGATACGATCAATGCTGCCGACGAGTTCGGCACGGTCGCGGCCGAAGCAGTCGAAGGCACCGGCGGCGATCAGGCTTTCGAAGACACGGCGGTTGATCTGCTTCGGGTCGATCCTCAGGCAGAAATCCTCGATGCTGTCGAACGGCTTGTCGCCGCGCACCTCGACGATGTGATCGACGGCACCTTCGCCCACACCTTTCAGCGCGGCCAGCGCATAATAGATGCGGTTTGGGCCGGTCTGGAAATGGCGATAGGACGTCTGCACCGAGGGCGGTACGACCTCGATCCCGAGGCGGCCGGCATCCTGGCGGAAGTCGACCAGCTTTTCGGTGTTCGACATATCAAGCGTCATCGATGCGGCGAGAAACTCGACCGGGTAATGCGCCTTCATATAGGCCGTCTGATAGGAGACGATGGCATAGGCTGCGGCGTGCGACTTGTTGAAGCCGTAGTTGGCGAACTTGGCCAAGAGTTCGAAGATGTTGTTCGCCTGCGGCTTGGAGACGCCGTTCTTCATCGCGCCGTCGACGAAACGGGCGGACTGCTGGTCCATCTCCGCCTTGATCTTCTTACCCATGGCGCGGCGCAGAAGGTCAGCTTCGCCGAGCGAATAGCCCGAGAGCACCTGGGCGATCTGCATGACCTGTTCCTGGTAGACGATAACGCCCTGGGTTTCCTTGAGCAGATAATCGATCTTCGGATGGATCGAGGCGACTTCCTCCTCGCCATGTTTGCGGGCGTTGTAGACGGGGATGTTCTCCATAGGGCCGGGGCGATAGAGCGCCACCAGCGCAATGATGTCCTCGATGCAGTCGGGGCGCATGCCAATCAGCGCCTTGCGCATGCCGGCACTTTCCACCTGGAAGACACCGACCGTTTCGCCGCGCGACAGCATCTCGTAGGTCAGCGTATCATCGAGCGGAATGGCCGCCAGATCGACCTTGATGCCGCGCTGCTCCTCGACGAAATCAACAGCCGTCTTCAGGACGGTCAGCGTCTTCAGGCCGAGGAAGTCGAACTTCACCAGACCGGCCTGTTCGACCCATTTCATGTTGAACTGGGTGACCGGCATGTCGGAGCGCGGATCGCGGTACATCGGCACCAGCTTCGACAGAGGGCGATCGCCGATGACGATGCCGGCGGCGTGGGTCGAGGCGTGGCGATAGAGGCCTTCGATCTTCTGGGCGATCTCGAGCAGGCGTGCGACAACCGGCTCCTCGGCGGCGGCCTCCTGCAGCTTGGGCTCCTCCTCGATCGCCTTGGAAAGCGGCGTCGGGTTGGCCGGATTGTTCGGCACGAGCTTGCAGATCTTGTCGACCTGGCCATAGGACATTTCCAGCACACGGCCGACGTCGCGGAGCGCTGCACGCGCCTGCAGCGATCCAAACGTGATGATCTGGCCCACCTGCTCGCGACCATATTTGCGCTGCACGTAGCGGATCACCTCTTCGCGGCGTTCCTGGCAGAAGTCGATATCGAAGTCGGGCATCGAGACGCGTTCCGGATTGAGGAAGCGTTCGAAGAGCAGCGAGAAGCGCAGGGGATCGACGTCGGTGATGGTCAGCGCATAGGCGACCAGCGAACCCGCACCCGAACCACGGCCCGGGCCGACCGGAATATCATGTTGCTTCGCCCACTTGATAAAGTCCGAAACGATCAGGAAGTAGCCGGGAAACTTCATGCGCTCGATGACCGAGAGCTCGAATTCCAGCCGTTCGCGATACTCCTTCTCCTCGTAACCCGGCGCCATGCCAAGGGCCGCCAAACGCTGGTCGAGCCCCTCCTCCGCCTGACGGCGCAGTTCTAGCGCTTCCTCGCGCTCGGCCTCTTCCGGATCGTCGCTGCCGCTGGTGAAGCGCGGCAGGATCGGCTTGCGGGTGTCGAGCACGAAGGAGCAGCGGCGGGCGATCTCGACCGAGTTCTCCAGCGCCTCGGGAAGATCGGCGAAGAGCTTCATCATGTCCGCCCGGCTCTTCAGATAATGGTCGGGTGTCAGGCGGAAGCGGTCGTCGTTGGACACGATGGCGTTGTGGGCAACAGCCATCAGCGCGTCATGGGCGTCGTAATCGTCCCTGGTCGGGAAAAAGGCTTCATTCGTCGCGACCAGCGGCAGGTCGTGGTCATAAGCCAACTGCACCATGCGCCGCTCATGCGCGCGGTCATATTCCCCGTGACGCTGCAGCTCGACATAGAGCCTGTCTGCAAACAGGCGCTTCAGGGCAACGAGGCGGCTCTCGGCCTGCGTCCTGTGGCCGTCCTTCAGAATGCGGTCGACGGGTCCACCGCCGGCGCCGGTCAGAACGATCAGACCGTCCGTGCCGCTCTCTTCGAACCAGGAGAGCTTCACATGAACGGGTTGCCCCACATCGCCGCCGAGATAGGCGCGGCTGACCAGGTCAACGAGACGCTCATAGCCATCCGCATCGGAGGCTAATACGACGACCGACGGGAGGTCGGGCATATGGCCGTTACCGCCACGCTTCTCACCGGTCGCATCTTCCATATCGATCGAC
>JARXAK010000025.1 GCA_029865885.1 Rhizobium sp.
CTTCCTCCGTTGCGGGCGTCTCTTTCCCCGGCTAGATTGCCTCTCGGCAAACTGAATACTTTTTAATCAAGTCCAGTTCCGGGGGCACATGCGCGAACTTTTTCACCGCCTTCCAGCCTTCGCCTCCGTCAAAGAGCGACTGTCTGTCGGCGGGCTGATCGCCACCTATGCGGCAAGCCTCATCGTCTTTGCCGTGGCGCTTGCGGTGCGGGCGTGGTTCGACCCCGTTCTGCCGGCTGGCTTTCCCTTCCTCACCTTCTTCCCGGCCGTCATCATCTGCGGCTTCGTCTTCGGGCTGCGCCAGGGCCTTCTCGTTGCGATACTGTCCGGCCTGTCCGCCTGGTACTTCTTCATCAGCCCAGGGCGGTTCGACTTTTCCATGGGCACCCTGCTTGCCATGGGGCTCTACCTTTTCGTCGTGACGACCGAACTGACGATGATCTATCTCGTGACGCGTGCCTATCGCCAGGAGATCACGACACGCGAGGAGATCCAGCGGCTTGCCGAGCAGCAGGAAGTCATGGCGCAGGAGCTGGACCATCGTCTGAAGAACATCTTCGCCACCATCAACGCGATCATCAGCCTCTCCCTCAAGAACGCCCCGAGCGCCGATGAACTCGCCGCCCGGCTGCGCGACCGGCTGGCAGCACTCGGTCGCTCCAACCTCTTGTTGCGCGGCCTGCGCGACGGAGAGGATGCGTCGCTGCAGAGTGTGGTGTTCCGGGCGCTCGAACCCTTCGCAATCGTTGGCACGGCCCGCTTTCACGCCAGTGGTCCGCGTGTCCCGATCGGTGGCCAGACAGTGGTCGTCCTGAGCCTGATCCTGCATGAACTCGGAACCAATGCCGCAAAATACGGGGCCCTCAGCGTTTCGGGTGGCCATGTTGACCTCGCCTGGTCGATCGAAGCGGATCCGGAGGCAGAGGAGCAACTGGTCATCACCTGGCGCGAGACCGGCGGACCTCCACCCACCCCACCGCTCGCCGGCGCAGGCGGCTTTGGTTCCACCCTGATGAAGCGCGTGATCGCCGGTGTGCGGGGACAGACCGAGATTGCCTATCCTGAGACGGGTGCCGTGATCCGCCTGACACTTCCCACCGACATGCTGCGCCCGACAGCCGCGCCATCTGCGGACACTTGACGATCTCCCGCCGCCCTGGCTGCCCCGTCCGTCACGCCGCCGCTGCAAGCCGTTCGGATGCAATCCGATAGGAGATGGCCTCTGCCAGATGAATGCGCCCCAGCGTCTCCACGCCATCGAGATCAGCCAGCGTGCGCGCCACCTTCAGCACCCGGTGATAGCCGCGCGCCGAGAACCGGAACTTTTCTGCCGCATCGCGCAGCAATTGCAGCCCGGAGGCATCCGGCTCGGCGAGCGTCTCGATCAGCGCCGTCGAGCATCGGGCATTTGAGCTGAAGGAAAGACCGAGCCGCTCGAACCGGTCCCGCTGGCGGGCTCGGGCGGCTGAGACACGCTTTGCGACCTCGGCGCTGCTTTCGGCGGCACGGGGTCGGATCAGATCGGTGGCCGACACGGCGGGCACATCAATGCGGATATCGATACGATCCATCAGCGGGCCGGAAATGCGCCCCTGATACTCGGTCTGGCAGCGGATTCCGCGCGCGCAGACATGGCCGGGCTCTCCCGCCATGCCGCAACGGCACGGGTTCATGGCCGCCACCAGCTGAAAGTCGGAGGGATAGGACACGCGGTGATTGGCGCGGGCGATGATGCATTGGCCGGTTTCGAGCGGCTGGCGCAGGGCATCGAGCACGGGGGGCGAAAATTCGGGCAATTCGTCCAGGAAGAGGATGCCGTGATGGGCGAGCGAGGCCTCGCCGGGTTTGGCGCGCAGGCCGCCACCGACCAGCGCCGCCATGGTGGCCGAATGATGCGGCGTGCGGAAGGGGCGGCGATCAGACAGTTTGCCGCCCGACAGTTGTCCAGCGATCGAATGGATCATTGACACTTCAAGCAGTTCGGGCGCCGAGAGTGGCGGCAGGATCGAGGGCAGGCGCGCCGCCAGCATCGACTTGCCCGAACCCGGCGGGCCCACAAAAAGCAGATTATGGCCGCCGGCTGCTGCGACCTCCAGGGCCCGCTTGGCGCTTTCCTGGCCCTTGATATCGGCAAGGTCCGGCAGGTTGGCCGCGAGCGCCCGGATCGACGGCTCCGGTCGGGACAGGACCTGCGTGCCGCGAAAATGGTTGGCGAGCGCGATCAGGCTTCGCGGCGCGAGAATGTCGATCTCGCTGCCGGCCCAGGCCGCTTCGGCGCCGCTGTCGGCCGGGCAGATCAGACCCTTGTCCATGGCGTTGGCGCTGATTGCGGCCGGAAGCGCGCCGGCGATGGGAGCGATCGTGCCATCGAGGTTCAACTCGCCGATGACGAGGAAGCCCGCGAGTGCGTCTCCGGGGATCGCTCCAAGCGCCGCCATCAGGCCGAGCGCAATGGGCAAGTCGAAATGAGACCCCTCTTTCGGCAGGTCTGCCGGCGCCAGATTGACCGTCACGCGCTTGGCCGGCAGGGAGAGACCCGAGGCATGCAGCGCCGCCTGGACCCGTTCACGGCTCTCGGCGACCGCCTTGTCGGGCAGGCCCACGATCTGCATGCCCGTCTTGCCGGGCGCCACCATGACCTGAACCTCGACGGGCACGCCCTCTATGCCCTGGAATGCAACCGTACTGATACGCGCCACCATTGCCCGCCCTCGCCGATCGACCGATGGTCGCCTTTGCAACTTCATATTGCGTGTGGCGACAGGAACAATCTCGCATAGGAGGCAACAAAACGCAAGAACATTTACGGAACATTCGCAGCTTCAGATAGGCGCCTGGTTGCGATCGGTTGCATTTTCGGAACAGGAAGGGAACTTTTGGTCCCGCTTCAATGGCTTAGGGGCGCTTGCGCTCGATGGCATCCCAAAGAAGGGCAGCAATATCGGCGCCACCGAACTTTCTGACCTCACGGATACCGGTCGGCGAGGTGACGTTGATTTCGGTCATGTAGTCGCCGATCACGTCGATGCCGACAAGCAGGAAGCCGCGCTCGCGAAGTGCCGGCCCAATGCGGGCGCAGATCTCCCGCTCACGTGCCGTCAGTTCGGTCGGCTCCGGCTTGCCGCCGGCATGCATGTTGGAGCGGGCGTCGTGTTCGGCCGGAACCCGGTTGATCGCGCCGACGGGCTCACCATCGACAAGGATGATGCGCTTGTCGCCCTTGCGCACGGCTGGAAGGTAGCCTTGCGCGATAAAGGGCTCGCGGAACATCTGGCCGAACATTTCCATCAGCGAGGAGAAGTTGCGGTCGTCGCGGGTCGAGTGGAAGACGCCAGCGCCACCATTGCCATAGAGCGGCTTTAAGATGATATCGCCCTGCTCGGCACGAAACCGGGCGATCTCTTCGGGATCACGGGTGATCAGCGTCGGCGGCATCAGATCGGCAAATTCGGTGACGAAGATCTTCTCGGGCGAATTGCGCACCCAGGCCGGATCATTGACCACGAGCGTCTTCGGGTGAATGCGCTCGAGCAAATGCGTCGAGGTGATATAGGCCATGTCGAAAGGTGGATCCTGGCGCAGCAGGATCACATCCATGGTGGAAAGGTCCAGCCGCTCCGGAGCGCCGAGCGTGTAGTGATCACCCTTGACGTCGCGCAGCTCCATCGGCTCGACGGTCGCATAGATCTTGCCGTCGCGCATCGACAGCCGATCGGGTGTGTAGTGGAAGAGCTTGTAGCCGCGTGCCTGGGCCTCCAGGCTCATGGCGAAGGTGCTATCGCCCGCGATGTTGATCGTGGATACGTGGTCCATCTGGACCGCGACGTTTCTGATATTGGCCATGAACTGTCCCCGTGCGATTGCCACGCAGATTTAGGCGGCGGCGGCGGGGAAGGCAACGCCGCCGGCCTTGAATTTTGCTGAAGCGACGGTGAAGCCGGGATCGATCAGGCGAATACCCGCTCGGTCTCCTGCGTGACCGGCTGCGCATCCGAAGGCGGCAGACCCGCGTCCAGCCGGCGACCGGTTTCGGCTGAAAAGACATGCAGCTTGGCGGCGGAAATGCTGAGCGGCAGGCGCCCGTTCAACTCGACATGCGAGGCAACGACCGCCGTCAGCGGCTGGTCCCCGACGAGCCCATGCACGAGACGCTGGGCGCCAAGCTCCTCGACATAATCGATGACAAGCGAGAACTGGGCATCGTCTTCGTTGGTCAGAACGAGATCCTCTGCGCGCATCCCCAGTCGAACCGGACCTTCAGGCCAACCGCCGTCCACCGAGAGAACCGCATCACCGAAGTGGAGACGGCCCTCTTCGATGCGTGCATCCACGAGGTTCATCGCCGGTGAGCCGATGAAGCCTGCGACAAAGGTGGAGGCCGGGCGATTATAGACCTCGAGCGGCGTGCCGATCTGCTCGATCCGGCCACCGTTCAGCACCACCAGACGGTCGGCGAGCGTCATCGCCTCCAGCTGGTCGTGGGTGACATAGATCGCCGTGGTCTTCAGCCGCTTCTGCAGCTTACGGATCTCGCCGCGCATGGTCACGCGCAGCTTGGCGTCGAGGTTGGACAACGGCTCGTCGAAGAGGAAGACGGCCGGCTTGCGCACGATGGCGCGTCCCATGGCGACGCGCTGGCGCTGGCCGCCGGAGAGCGCACGCGGCTTGCGGTCGAGATATTTCTCGATCTCCAGCATCCTGGCGGCTTCCGCCACACGGGCGGCAATTTCCGTCTTCGGCGTGCCACGGTTCTTCAGGCCATACGCCAGATTGTCGTAGACTGTCATGTGCGGATAGAGCGCATAGTTCTGGAAGACCATGGCGATGTCGCGGTCGGCAGGCTCGACTTCGTTGACCACCCTGTCGCCGATCGAGATCGTGCCCTGGGAGATCTCCTCCAGGCCCGCGACCATGCGCAAAAGCGTGGACTTGCCGCAGCCGGAGGGGCCGACGAGCACGATGAACTCGCCATCCTCGATCTGGATGTCGACCGCGTCTACGGCTCTCGCGCCGCCCTTGTCGTAGATCTTGGAGACCTCGTTGATGTCGATGGACGCCATGGTCGGCACTCCCTTACTTGTCGGTTTCGGTGAGGCCCTTGATGAACCAGCTCTGGAACACCGCCACCACGATGACGGGCGGCAGCATGGCGAGCACGGCCATGGCAAAGGCTTCGTTGTAATCGGGGATCTGCGAGCCGATCCACACCTGGAGGATCTGCTTGATGCCGCGCATCAGGGTGTAGAAGCCCTCTTCCGTGGTCATCAGCATCGGCCAGAGATACTGGTTCCAGCCATAGACGAACATGATGATGAAGACGGCGGCGATCATGGTGCGCGACAGCGGCACCAGCACGTCGATGAAGAACTTGAAGGGACCGGCACCATCAATGCGCGCCGCTTCCAGGAGTTCGTCGGGCACGGACTTGAAGAACTGGCGGAAGAAGAAGGTGCCCGTTGCAGACGCCAGCAGCGGCAGGATCAGGCCCTGATAGCTGTTCAACAGGTTGAGATCGCTCATCACCTTGTAGGTCGGCAGGATGCGCACTTCGAGTGGCAGAAGCAGCGTGGTGAAGATCAGCCAGAAGGCGAGCGTCGCAAAGCGGAAGCGGAAATAGACGATGGCATAGGCGGCGAGCATCGAGAGCACGATCTTGCCGACGGCAAAACCGAGACCCAGGATCAGCGAGTTCATCGCCATGGTGAGGCCCGTCACCTGGCCGGTGAAGCCACCGCTCTCGAAGAGCACCTTTTCATAGGTCTTGGTGAAGTCGTCACCGAGCGAGAGCATCAGGCCGTTCGAGTGGATCTCTGCTGCGGAATGGGTCGATGTGGTGAAGGCAACCACCAGCGGCCCGAGCATGAAGATCACGCCCGCGATCAGGATCAGGTGGTCGAAGAATTTGGTGCGGTACATGGCGCTCTCCTCAACCGTAATGGACGCGGCGTTCGATGAAACGGAACTGGATCATGGTCAGCACCAGGACGATCAGCATCAGGATCACCGACTGGGCCGAGGACGAGCCGAGGTCATTGCCACGGAAACCGTCGAGATAGACCTTGTAGACCAGCGTGATCGGGTTGTTCGCCGCACTGTCCTTCACCATGACGTCGATCACGCCGAAGGTGTCGAAGAGCGAATAGGTCATGTTGATGACGAGCAGGAAGAAGGCTGTCGGCGCGAGAAGCGGCAGGGTCACGGTCCAGAAGCGGCGTGTCCCGGACTTGCAGTCCATTGTCGCTGCCTCGCGGATCGAGGCCGGGATGCCCTGCAATCCGGACAGGAAGAAGATGAAGTTATAAGGGATCTGGTTCCAGACGGCGATCAGCACCATGGCAAAGGCGGTGTCGAAATAATTGATCCCGATCTTCATGTCCCAGCCGAACCAGGAGACGAAGGTGACGAAGGGGCCGATATGCTGGTCGAAGAACATCAGCCCGATCAGGCCCGCAACCGGCGGCGCGATGGCATAGACGACGATCAGCAGGGTCTTGTAGGTCGACTGACCGCGGATGACGGCGTCTGCCTTGAGCGCCAGCAGCAGGCCGATGGACAGGACCAGAAACGTGACGATCAGACTGAAGACGACCGTGAAGCGTGCGATGCGCCCATATTGGGAGGCCGCGAAGATGTCGGCATAATTGCCCAGACCGACGAAGGTCGAGCCGAAGCCGAACGGGTCCTCGATATAGAACGACGACTGGATCGCCTGGACCGACGGCCAGTAGAAGAAGATCGCAATGATCGACAGCTGCGGCAGAAGAAACAGGTAAGGCAGGAATCGCGAATTGAACTGGACGCGCTTCATCTGGGACCCTTCAAAGGAAAGCCCGGGGACCGATGGCCCCCGGGAGCGACACTAGGCGGGACGGCGCAATCAGCCGGCGGTCTTGGCGAAGCGGGCGAGGATTTCGTTGGCCTCGGCTTCGATGGTCTTGAACGCGTCATCGACAGTGGTTTCGCCAGAGAAGATCTTGACGAATTCGCGGTTCATGACGTCACGGATTTGCGGGTAGAAGCCCATGCGGTAACCCTTGGACCACTCGCCACCCGGCAGCATAAGCTGCTGCAGACCGACTTCGGCCTGGGGGGTGCGCTCGTAGTGACCGTCCTTCTTGGCCAGCTCGTAGGCAGCCGTCGTCAGCGGCACGTAGCCGGTTTCCTTGTGGTAGAAGTACTGGATTTCCGGCGAGGCAATGAAGTTGAAGAAATCGCCCGTGCACTTGTTCTCTTCAGCCGGCTTGCCAGCCATGGCGAACAGGGCAGCACCACCGATGAAGGAGTTGGTACCGGAGCCTTCGATGCCGCTCCAGTTCGGCAGGAAGGTTGCGGCGAACGGCATGGTTGCGGTCTTCAACAGGCCACCGAAGGAACCGGAGGAGCCAACCCAGAGAGCGACCTTGCCTTCTTCGAAGGGCTTCTGGTTGTCGTTCCAGCCGGCGCCGTAGAAGGCGAACATGCCGGCGTCCTGCCATTCCTTGAGCTTGGAGAACATCATCCGCTGCTCTTCGGTGTTGATCAGGATCTTGGTATCGACGACGCTGTCGTAGCCATTGTTGTTGGTCGCGAACTGGAGGTTGTTGCGCGAGTGGAAGTTCTCGACCATCTGCCAGGGCAGGTGCGCCTGAACGAGCGGGATATAACCGGCTTCCTTGAGCTTCGGCGCGATGGCTTCAAACTCTTCCCAGGTCTTCGGGGCCTCAACGCCGGCCTTCTTCAGGGCATCGACGTTGTAATACATGATCGGAGCCGACGAGGAGAGCGGCATGCCGACGAACTTGCCGTCAGCGTCTGCATAGAAGTAACGAACGCCCTGGATGTAGTCTTCGGCGTTGAAGGTGTGGCCGGCTTCGCGGATGATGTCTTCAGCGGCAACGGTTGCGCCCTTGGCGTTGATGATGGTGGCGGCGCCGGCGTCGAAGACCTGCAGGATGTTCGGGTGCTGGCCCGAACGGAAGGCGGCGATGCCGGAGGCGAGCGCCTCTTCATAGGTGCCCTTGGAAACAGGGGTCAGAACGCATGCCGTCTGGGCAGCGTTGAACTTCTGGGCAAGCTCGTTGAGCACTTCGCCGTTGCGGCCACCCATGCCGTGCCACCAGGTGATGTTGGTCGCGGCAAGCGTTGTCGATGCGGTCATGGTCAGGGCCAGAGCGGCCAGGGAAATCTTCTTGATCATGGGACAGATCCTCTCCACCGGTTGTTGCGGTGAGGCCTGCAATAGGGCTGCTCCATGACAGTGACTTGAATGTTTAATGTCAGCGCCGTCATAATAGGTGGGTTTCGTTAACTTCCACGTGAAAGGCAAACGAAGCTAAAATGCGCCCTCAAAATGGACGGGCCAGCGCCAGGGTCGCACCACTATGATATCATGGCGAAGTGACAGGCGTGTTGCGTCGGATTGCCTGCGCAGCCAATGATCTGCGGCATTGGCGATGCGTCGCTCGGCCGCGTGGCCGACCGCATCGACACCGGCGCGCAGATCGCGTCTCGCTTTCACTTCGACGAAAATCACGAGGTCGCCACGCCGGGCGATGATGTCCACTTCACCGGCCCTCGTCTTGTAGCGCAGCGCCACGATCCGGTAGCCTTTGAAGAGAAGTGAAAGGGCCGCCCGATATTCCGACCAGCGGCCAAGCCTCTCGGCGCGGATACGTTTCTGATCCGCGCCCTTGGGCTTCATGCGGCCCCCTTGAGTTCCAGGAGGCGCTGGTAGAGATCCTTGCGCGGCAGGCCGGTCAGCTTTGCGGCCTCGGTCGCTGCCTTGGCCGTTGGCATGGAGGCGGAAAGTTCGGCGAGCAGGCTGTCGACATCGGCGGCATCGGGGGCGGCATCGGGGGCCGGCGGGCCGATGACGAGGACGATCTCGCCCTTCACCGTCTTGTCGGCATAGTCTTGCGCGAGGTCGCCCAGGGGGCCACGGCGGAACTCCTCGAAGGTCTTGGTAAGCTCCCGGCAGACGGAAGCCGGACGATCATGGCCGAGTTCATCGGCTGCGGCGGCCAGCGTGTCGCCGATCCGATGCGGCGATTCGAAGAAGATCAGCGTTGCCGGCACCTTGGAGAGTTCGCGGAGGCGATCGCGCTTGGCCTTGTCCTTGGTCGGCAGGAAGCCGGCAAAGAGGAAGGCATCATTGGGAAGGCCGGACCCGACAAGGGCCGCGAGCGGGGCAGAGGCGCCGGGGATGGGCACGACGCGGTGGCCGGCCTCTATGGCCAGCTGGCCGAGGCGATAGCCGGGATCGGAAACAAGTGGCGTGCCGGCGTCGGAAACGAGGGCCACGGACTTGCCCGCCTCAAGGGCTGCCAGCAGGCGGGCGCCTGCTTCGTCGGCATTGTGCTCGTGATAGGCGTAAGGCCGGTTTTCGATGCCGTAGCGGTCCAGAAGGACGCGCGTCACGCGGGTGTCCTCACAGGCCAGCACATCGGCACCGGCAAGCGTTTCAAGCGCGCGGATCGTGATGTCGCCGAGATTGCCGATTGGCGTTGCCACCAGATAGAGCGCGGGTTCCAGCGGCCTTGCCGCAACAGGGGTGTCGTTGAGGCGATAGCGCTTGGAACCCGGCACTGTGGCCGCATTTTTGTCTTCTGTTGTCATGCGGCCTTTATCCTCCACCCCCATGCTCGCGGCAAGGGTGCCGCCGCCATAAACCATTCCGATAACCTTAGCGTGGGACGAGCGTGGAAAACCTTGGAGCCTCTTGCTTTTCCCGCTCTTTTGCTGCCATTTTGCCCGTCCACATCGTCCGGCCCGGGAACTGCCCGGCCCCTTTTTCCGATCCGGAACTCCGGAAGACGACACGTCGAAAGCGGTAGCATCCCATGCGTATAACTCTTGAACGGTCCAATCTCCTCAAGTCTCTGAACCACGTGCACCGCGTGGTCGAGCGCCGCAACACGATCCCGATCCTGTCGAACGTGCTGCTGAAAGCCGAGGGTGCGGCCCTCGACATGAAGGCGACGGACCTTGATCTCGAGATCACCGAAAGCACGGCAGCGATGGTCGAGCAGGCGGGCGCCACGACGGTTCCGGCGCATCTGCTTTATGAAATCGTACGCAAGCTGCCCGATGGTTCCGAGGTTCTGCTCGCCACCAATCCGGATGGCGGGACGATGACGGTTGCTTCCGGCCGCTCTAAATTCTCGCTGCAATGCCTGCCGCAGTCGGACTTCCCGGACCTGACCGCCGGCACCTTCAGCCATTCGTTCAAGATGAAGGCATCCGATTTCAAGATGCTGATCGATCGCACCCAGTTTGCAATCTCGACGGAAGAGACCCGCTATTATCTGAACGGCATCTTCCTGCACACGATCGAGGCCTCGGGCGCGCTGAAGCTGCGCGCGGTCGCCACCGACGGTCACCGTCTGGCGCGCGCCGATGTCGACGCGCCCTCCGGCTCGGAAGGCATGCCGGGCATCATCATCCCGCGCAAGACGGTCGGCGAGTTGCAGAAGCTGATCGACAATCCGGAGCTGATCATCGGCATCGAGATTTCCGATTCCAAGATCCGCCTTTCCATCGGTTCGGTCGTTCTGACCTCGAAGCTGATCGACGGCACCTTCCCCGACTATCAGCGCGTCATTCCGCAGGCGAACGACAAGGAAATGCGCGTTGACTGCCAGACGTTTGCGCGCGCTGTCGACCGCGTCTCGACGATCTCGTCGGAGCGCGGCCGCGCCGTAAAGCTTGCACTGGCCGATGGCCAGTTGATGCTCACCGTCAACAATCCGGATTCGGGAAGTGCCACGGAAGAAGTGGCCGTCGGTTATGAAAGCGACGCCATGGAGATCGGCTTCAACGCCAAGTATCTGCTGGACATCACTGCCCAGCTGTCGGGCGACGATGCGATCTTCCTGCTGGCGGACGCCGGCTCTCCGACGCTCATTCGCGACACGGCCGGCGCCGACGCGCTGTATGTCCTGATGCCGATGCGCGTATAGCCTAAACCTTTCTGGCGGGCATATGGCCCGCCAGCGTCATTCTCTCTTGCAATTGCGACAGCCAGGCCCAAAATTGTCGCAATCGGCTCGCAGCAATCGAGCAGCAACAAGAAGAGGGACGATCATGGCCATTCGACTGAAGGAACGGTTCGGGAAGAAATTCGACGAAGAGATCCGCTTCTTCAAAGGCATGATGCAGGGTCCCAAGACGGTCGGCGCCATCGCGCCGACGTCGTCCATCACCGCCAAGCGCATGGCGAGCGTGATTGACGTGAAGTCGGGCCTGCCCGTTCTCGAACTCGGCCCAGGCACCGGCGTGATCACCAAGCAGATTCTGGCGCGCGGGGTCGCCCCGGAGAAGATCGTTTCCGTCGAATATTCGCAAGACTTCTACCGCCGCCTGGTCGAGGACTATGCCTGCGTCAACTTCATCCATGGCGACGCCTTCGATCTCAAGAACTCGCTCGGCTCCTTCGCCGACAAGACTTTCGACTGCGTGATATCAGCCGTGCCGATGCTGAGCTTCCCGATGGAAGCCCGCATCCAGCTGCTGGAAGACCTGCTGTCGCGCATTCCAGAGGGACGCCCGGTCATGCAGATCACCTACGGCCCGGTTTCCCCTGTGATCGCCAAGCCGGATCGCTACCACATCCAGCATTTCGACTTCGTCGTGCGCAACATCCCGCCCGCCCAGCTCTGGATCTACCGCAAGGCCTGAATGGCGACCGATGTTCGGCCTCTACATCACGCATCCGCAGGTCGAGATCGATCCGGCGGTCCCTGTGCCGGATTGGGGTCTGTCGGCTGCCGGGCGCGCACGTGCCGAGGCCTGTGCGAAACAGCCTTGGCTGCGACAGCTTTCGCGGATCATCAGCAGCGGTGAACGCAAGGCAATCGAGACCGCAGACATCCTCGCCAAAGCTGCGGGGATACAGATAGAGATCCACACTTCGACGCATGAAAACGATCGGTCTGCGACCGGCTTCCTTGCGCCTCCCGATTTCGAGACGGCAGCCGATTGGTTCTTTGCGCATCCCGATGAAAGCTATCGGGGTTGGGAGCGTGCCGCTGACGCGCAGGCGCGCATCGTCGAGGCGGTCAGCAACATCCTGGCGAGGCATAACCCAGGCAAGCCGATCGCCTTTGTTGGTCACGGTGGCGTTGGCACCCTGCTGAAATGCCATTTCACCGGCATCCCAATCTCACGGCAGCAGGATCAGCCTGGGGGCGGCGGCAATCTTTTCCGCTTCTCCCTTGCAGACCGACGCGTCTCATGCGACTGGACGGCCATGGAGATCTGGCAGGAGTCTTAAACTTGAGCGCACGTCACCGTCTCATTGTCGGACTGGATGTTCCGACCGTCCAGGAAGCGGAGCGCGTCGTCTCGACGCTCGGCGACAGCATCTCCTTCTACAAGATCGGCTATCAGCTCGCCTTTGCCGGCGGGCTCGAATTTGCCCGTGACCTTGCCAAGCAGGGCAAGCAGGTCTTTCTCGACATGAAGCTGCTCGACATCGACAACACGGTGGCATCCGCAGTCGAGAACATCGCGCGCATGGGCATGACCATGCTGACGCTGCATGCCTATCCCAAGGCCATGGCAGCAGCCGTGAAAGCCGCTGAGGGATCAGGCCTCTGCCTGCTCGGCGTCACCGTCTTGACCTCGATGGACGAGCAGGATCTTACCGATGCCGGCTACGAATACGATCCGCATACGCTGGTTCTCAGGCGCGCCGAACAGGCCCGGATCGCCGGCATGGGCGGCATCGTCTGCTCGGCCGAAGAGGCATCCGCCGTGCGCGGCATCGTCGGGCCGAAGATGGCAATCGTCACGCCCGGCATCCGGCCCGCCGGCGCCGACAAGGGTGACCAGAAGCGCGTAATGACGCCATCGGATGCGATTGCCGCAGGCTCCAGCCATCTCGTCGTGGCGCGCCCGATCGTCAAGGCCGGCGATCCCAAAGCGGCGGCACTCGCCATTCTTGCCGAGATGGACGAGGCGCTGTCCAAGCAACCATAATCGACAACAACCGGGAGGAAGACATGGCCAAGGGCTATTGGATCGCACGCGTCGATATCAGGGACCCCGAGCGCTACAAGGACTATGTCGCAGCCGCAAAGCCGGCTTTCGAAAAATATGGCGCGACCTTCCTTGCCCGTGGCGGCGCCTATACCCAGCTCGAAGGTCAGGTGCGTACGCGTAACGTGGTGATCGAGTTCCCGTCGCACCAGGCGGCCGTCGACTGCTACAACTCGCCGGAATACCAGATTGCCGCGAAGATCCGCCAGGAAGTGGCGGATGCCGAGATGGTGGTCGTCGAGGGCGTCTGAGCCTCGCCTCGCCTGAGGCCGAATGTCCCCTGGGTGCGGCCCTGACGGGCCTTTCCCCCGCCGGACGATTCGGTTAAGAGAGGCCAGATCGCGCATATCGTGTGCGCCCAGATAGTTCAGGGGAGCCGTCCATGACCTTGTCCAACCTTCCGCCGCTCGTCACCGTTTTCGGGGGCTCGGGCTTCGTCGGACGGCATGTCGTCAGGGCGCTCGCCAAGCGCGGCTATCGCATTCGCGTTGCCGTTCGTCGCCCTGACCTCGCCGGCTTCCTTCAGCCGCTCGGCAATGTCGGCCAGATCTCCTTCGTCCAGGCCAACCTGCGCTACCGCTCATCGGTCGATGCCGCCGTTCAGGGTGCAGATCATGTCGTGAACTGCGTCGGCATCCTGTTCGAAAGCGGCCGCAACGGCTTCGACGCCGTGCAGGATTTTGGCGCCCGCGCGGTGGCAGAAGCCGCCCGCTCGGTCGGTGCCAGCCTGACGCATATCTCGGCCATCGGCGCCGACGCCAAGTCGGATTCGGTTTACGCCGCCACCAAGGGGCGCGCGGAAGCGGCCGTCCAGGCGATCCTGCCTGACGCCACCATCCTGCGCCCGTCGATCGTCTTCGGACCCGAAGACGGCTTCTTCAACAAGTTCGCCGCCATGGCCCGCCTCGCGCCGGCCCTTCCGCTCGTCGGCGGCGGCAAGACGAAGTTCCAGCCGGTTTATGTGGAAGATGTCGCCGAAGTGGTGGCACGCGCCGTCGACGGATCGATTGCCCGCGGCAAGATCTACGAGCTCGGCGGCCGTGATGTCGCGACCTTCAAGCAGTGTCTTGAGATGATGCTGGAGATCATTGGCCGCAAGCGGGCACTCATCACCCTGCCCTTCGGCATCGCCTCGTTGATGGGCAGCATCGCCTCTGCCGTGCCGCTGATCACGCCGCCGCTCACCAGCGACCAGGTGAAACTGCTCAAGAAAGACAATGTGGTTTCGGCCGCCGCCAAGGCGGAAGGACGCACGTTGGAAGGCCTTGGCATCCAGCCGGTGACAATGGCCGCGATCCTTCCGACCTATCTGGTGCAGTATCGCGTGCACGGCCAATATACGGGGTCCGGCAAGGCAGCCTGAGGCTGCCTTCACCCGTCTTCAGGCTCCTGCAACCTAGACCGGCGTTGCACAAAAGACGCAGCTAAACAAAGACCTGCGTTAACCGCAGATAAAGCAACTTCGCCTATTGATGGCGGTCGTGGCAATGCGTAAAGACTGGCCCCCAACAGCCAGCCGGCAGCACTTGCCGGCCCTTTATTTTCAGACAGTCTCAAGAGGCATTTCCATGGGCAAGTCCATCGCACTGTTCTTCGCATGTGCGGCACTGGTAATCATCGCTGGCTCCTTCGTCGCCCCGACCACGGTGGCGGCCCGCAAGGACAATTGCTCGCCGGCCTATGGCATCGACCCCTGCTCGACGTCGTCCATTCCGGCGACCAACTGATTTCCCCAGATAGAACAAGGCCGCCCCTCGGGACGGCCTTTTTTCTTGTCTCGGATCTGTCGGCATCAGCCGAAGGTGAGAAGTCCGATGATGCCTGCTGTGCCGACCGCGATCCGCCACCAGGCAAACGGCGCATAGCCCCGTTTTGAGACAAAATCCAAGAGACCCCGGACGACAAAGAGCGCCGAGACGAAGGCCGCCACGAAGCCGATCGCGATGATCATGGTGTCGTCCACCGTCAGCGCATTGCGGTTCTTGTAGAGATCAAGCGTAAAGGCGCCGAGCATGGTCGGCATGGCGAGGAAGAAGGAAAATTCCGCAGCCGAACGCTTGTCAGCTCCGAGCAGCAGCGCGCCGACAATGGTGGCGCCCGAACGCGAGGTTCCCGGGATCATTGCCAGGCACTGGCAAAAGCCGATCTTCAAGGCGAGCGACAGCGGGTATTGCGTGACATCGGTATAGCGGGGCTTGAGCGGCAACCGATCGATCCACAACAGGACGAAACCGCCGAGAATGAGGACGACACAGATCAGCATCGGCGTTTCAAACAGCACCGTCTTGATGAAATCATGGGCCAGCGCGCCGATCACGGCGGCCGGCAGGAAGCCCAGCAGCACAGCCCCGACGAAGCGTCGGCTTTCGGCGCTTGTCGGCAACGACAGTGCGATACCGAGCAGCTTTGCAAAGTAAACGCTGAGGATGGCGAGGATCGCGCCCAGCTGGATCAGAACGGCAAAGGTGTTGCCGGGTGATTCGAAGCCGAGGAAATGGCCGGCCAGCAGGACGTGGGCGGTTGATGATACCGGCACGAACTCGGTCAGGCCTTCAATCAGGCCGAGCACGAGCGCGCTGATAATGGATTGATCTTCCATGAGGTCTCCTTCAAGGGGAAGGCAAAGTGATTTGCTTGTATTGCCGGGGCCGAAACCCTATAGCTTGGAAGCCGCGCTGATGACCAGCCGCTTCGACAGCCTGCGTCGCGGCCACTGAAAAATCCGAGAATCCGAGTTCCGATGCCGACCCTGTACCATCATACGATGTCCACCGCGTCCCGTTTCATTCGCCTGGTGCTGTCCGAATACGGCTTCCAGACGGATCTGGTGGAGGAGCAGACCTGGGAGAAGCGCAAGGAATTCCTCGCCTTCAACCCGGCCGGCACGCTGCCTGTCTATGTCGATGACAACATGCGGGCGCTTTGCGGTCCGATCGTCATTTCGGAATTCATCGACGAGACGCATGGCGTCTTGAAGCGCGACCGGCGCCTATTTGCCGAAGACCCGTTCCAGCGCGCCGAGATCCGGCGGCTGACGGAATGGTTCCTGCAGAAGATGGAGCAGGACGTGACCAAGCCGCTGGTGCGCGAACGCGTGCACAAGCTGATCATCCCGAACGGGCTCGGCGGCGGCGCGCCCGACTCGAAGGTGTTGCGCACGGCGCGCTCCAACATCCGCCACCATATGAAATACCTCACCTGGCTTTCGGGCTCGCGCCAATGGATCGCCGGTGAGCGCTTGAGCTATGCCGATCTTTCGGCCGCAGCCGCCGTTTCCGTGCTCGATTATCTCGGTGAAATCGACTGGAACGAGTTCCCGGTTGCCAAGGATTGGTATCAGCGCATCAAGTCGCGGCCATCCTTCCGGCCGATGCTGACCGAGCGGGTGCGCGGTATCACGCCGGTATCGCACTACGCCGACCTCGACTTCTGACTGACGCTACCATGGACGAGCCGCAGATCGACAACAAGATCCGGAAGCGGCGGGCAGACCTCACACGGTTTTTGCGCCAGGAGGCGGAAGCTCAGGGCTTCGATCTCTGTCGCATCACGCTGCCGGATGCCATTCCGGAAGCCCCTGCAAGGCTCGAGAGCTTCCTTGAGGCCGGTCGTCACGGCACCATGGCCTGGATGGAAGAGACCAAGGAGCGGCGCGGAGATCCCCGCGTGCTTTGGTCTGAAGTCCGCTCCATCGTCATGTTTGGCATGAATTATGGCCCGGACGAGGATCCGCGCCTGTTGCAGGCCCAGCCTGAGAAAGCCGCGATCTCCGTCTACGCCCGCAATCGCGACTATCACGACGTGATCAAGGGGCGACTCAAGGAGGTGGCGACCCGCTTTGCGGCTCGCGCCGGGGCCGACGTCAAGGTCTTCGTCGATACCGCGCCCGTGATGGAAAAGCCGCTGGCGGCGGCGGCAGGCCTGGGCTGGCAGGGCAAACACACCAATCTCGTCAGTCGCGACTTCGGCTCATGGCTGTTTCTCGGCAGCCTCTTCACAACGGCTGAGCTAGAGATAGACGAACCCGAACGCGATCATTGCGGCTCCTGCCGCGCCTGTCTCGACGCCTGCCCAACGGACGCCTTTCCGGCGCCCTACCAGATCGATGCGCGGCGCTGCATTTCCTATCTGACGATCGAGCACAAGGGGCCGATCGACCGGGCGCTACGCCCCGCCTTCGGCAATCGCATCTATGGCTGCGACGACTGCCTGGCGGCCTGTCCCTGGAACAAGTTCGCGGCTTCGGCCCGCGAGATGAAGCTTGTCGCCCGCGAGGACCTGAGGGCCCCTGAAATCGCCTTGTTCCTGACGCTGGACGATCCTCAATTCCGCACCTATTTCAGCGGCTCACCGGTCAAGCGGATCGGGCGGGATCGGTTCGTGCGCAATGTGCTGATCGCGGCGGGCAATTCCGGCTCCCGTGATCTGGCACCGGCCTGCGCAGCGCTGCTGACGGACAGTGCGGCGGATGTGCGCGGCATGGCGGTCTGGGCGCTGTCGCGGCTTTTGGCCGGAGAAGAGTTCATGAGGCTCCGGACGGAGCATCTGACGACGGAAACGGACGAGCATGTCCGACAGGAATGGATGACGGAGAGCTGACGCATGCGGATGATGATTTTCGGAGCGGGATATTCGGGCAAGGCAATCGGCAAGCTCCTCAGCGGTCAGGGCATATCCGTCGCCGGCACGACGCGCAGCGTTGAAAAAGGCAAAGCGCTTGAAGAGGCCGGCATCCGGCCCTTCGTCTTTGATGGCACGAGCCTGTCGGAGCCTCTCATCGCCGAGCTCGCCGAGACCACGCATCTCGTCCAGTCGATCGCACCCGGCAGCGAGGGCGATCCGCTGATCCGCCTCTGCGGACAGCCGGGCATCAAGGCCCTCATGCCGAAGCTTGAATGGATCGCCTATCTCTCGACCGTCGGGGTCTATGGCGATCACTATGGCTCCTGGGTGAACGAAGACACCGAATTGAAGCCGGTCTCGGTGCGCTCGGTCGAGCGGGTGGAGGCCGAGCAGGCCTGGCAGGTCGTGGCAGCGCGTGACGACCTGCCGCTTGCGATCCTGCGCCTCTCCGGCATCTATGGTCCCGGGCGCAACACCTTCCTCAACCTCGCCAACGGAACGGCACGCCGACTGGTGAAGAAGGACCAGGTGTTCAACCGCATCCGGGTCGAGGACATTGCGACTGCCACGGCCTTCCTCGCCGGCCCGAAGACCGGCGGGATCTTCAACGTCACTGACGATCTGCCCTCCCCGCCGCAGGACGTGGTCACCGAAGCGGCCCGGCTGATGGGCATGGAAGCTCCGCCCGAACAGCCCTTCGAGACGGCGGAACTGACGCCCATGGCGCGCTCCTTCTATGGCGAGAACAAGCGCGTTTCGAACGCCAAGATCAAGGCGCTCGGCTTCAACTTCCAGTACCCGAATTACCATATGTCCCTGCAGGATCTACTTGGCTCCGGCAACTGGAACTTAAAGGCCTGAAAGCGCGTTTTACGGGGTCAAACTTTGCGTCCCGAGGCTGGAAAGGCTTGCGTGCGAAGGCCTTCTGCCTCCTTCACATCACAATTCGGGCAGCAAATATGACGAATGAGCAAAATTTTTCTTCGCCGATTCTGTGAACACTGTTCCAGGCGGCAATCTGAGTTTTTCATTCCGCAAAGACTCCTGGAATCAAACGATTTTTCTGCGGAATTCACTTTTCGTTAAGGTAAAGATCGCGTCGGATCGCATCACAAACATTACATAGTGTAACCTTTCGTGATCGAACAAAGGCACGTTTTTGCCATTTTTGACCATGCTTAGGCGTCGGCACGCAAAAAACCGCTCGTGTCAACGACTAGGGACGTATACATTGATCATCAACCGACGCTCTATTTTCACCGCTGCAACTATTGCTGCACTCTGTGCTTTCGCGCCTCACAGTGCAAATGCGAAGTCTTCCTGCGGTGGCGCCTCCTGGTACGCCCTGCATTCGAAGACCGCCTCCGGCGAACGTATGAACCCGGCCAACATGACCGCTGCCCACAAGACGCTGCCGTTCGGCACGAAGGTGAAGGTCACCAATGCGCGCAGCGGCAAGAGCGTCGTCGTCCGCATCAATGACCGCGGCCCCTTCATCCGCGGTCGCGTGCTCGACCTCTCCAAGGCTGCTGCCCAGAACATCGGCATGGTCCGCTCCGGCCATGCCAAGGTCTGCTACGAGATCATTGGCTAAGTCGCCCGACATACGGGAGCGGCGATCGGTTCATGGCTATAGACGCTTGCTCTTGCCCGTGATCGCCGTTACCACGCTCTCTTCTTTCAGAGGAGAATGACCATGCGCCTGGGCGGCCGTCTTGCCGGTGCGATCGAAGTCTTGAACGATATCGAGACCCGTCGCCGTCCCGTTGCCGATGCCCTCAAGGATTGGGGCCTTTCGCATCGTTTCGCCGGTTCCGGCGACCGTGCGGCGATCGGCAACATCGTCTATGATGCCCTGCGCATGAAGCTTTCCCATGCCTGGCTGATGGATGACGACAGCGCCCATAGCCTCGGCTGGGCCGTCCTGCTGCGCCAGTGGGGCATGAGCCTTGAGGCATTGCAGGCCGATCTCGAGGGCGACAATTTTGCGCCCGCGCCTCTCTCCGAAAGCCAGATCCAGGCCTTTACCAGCCGTGACCTTTCCGACGCACCGCTGCATGTGCAGGGCGATATCCCCGACTGGGTGCAGCCCTCCTTCGAACAGGCCTTCGGCGACGACTGGCTGTCGGAAGCCCAGGCACTCGCGACACGCCCGACGCTTGATCTGCGCGTCAACACGCTGAAGGCCAACCGTGACAAGGTGCTGAAGGCGCTCGACCGTTCCGGCGCCCAGGCCTCGCCGATCGCACGCTTCGGCATGCGTGTCCCGGCCGGCGAAGGCCCCTCGCGGCTCCCCAATGTCACGGCCGAACTCAGCTTCCAGAAGGGCTGGTTTGAGGTTCAGGACGAGGGCTCGCAGATCGTTGCCGACCTGGTGACCCCACGCGAAGGCGACCAGGTGCTCGATTTCTGTGCCGGCGGCGGCGGCAAGACGCTCGCCATGGCAGCTGCCATGAACAACAAGGGGCAGGTGCACGCCTATGACGCCGACCGCAAGCGGCTCGCCCCGATCATCGAGCGTCTGAAACGCGCCGGAACCCACAATGTTCAGGTGCATGACAGCACCAAGGGGCTTTCAAGCCTCAGGGAGCGCTGCGACCAGGTTCTCGTCGATGCCCCCTGCACGGGGACCGGCACCTGGCGCCGTCGTCCAGACACCAAGTGGCGTCTGACCGACCGGAACCTGCAGGAGCGTCTGGCGCAGCAGCAGGAGGCGCTGACCGAGGCCTCGACCTTCGTCAAGCCGAATGGTTCGCTGCTATACGTCACCTGTTCGGTGCTGCCGGAAGAAAATGACCGTCAGGTCCAGGCCTTCTGCGCGGCCAATCCAGGCTTCGAGATCGTCTCCGTGGTCGAAGACTGGACACATCTTTTCGGCGCCTCGGCTCCGAAGCCGCGCTCGGCAGACGGCAAGACGGTGACGCTCAGCCCCGCCAGCATGGACACCGACGGCTTCTTCTTCTGCCGGATGCGCCGTCGCCCGACCTGACTTGATCATCGTCAAGTCCGACTGTTGTTTCTTATACTCGACTGTTTGACACCAGTTTGCTTTTGCGCGAAGACAGGGCCATCCGTTCAAAAGGAGGCGCCGGTCGGCGCCGAAGGGAGACACCATGATCCGGAAATCCGTTATCGGCGCATCGATCGCGCTGCTGGTCACATCGGCTGCCATCTTTGCTGGCCCGGCGCTCGCTGCGCCTGCCCCGAAGGACGTGCTGACGCACTATACCGTGCTGGCCGAGGCCAAGTTCCAGGACGCGCTTTCGACCGCCAAGGCGCTCGATGCCGCCATCGACGCGTTGATCGCCAAGCCGAGCGACGAGACGCTGAAGGCTGCCCGTGCCGCCTGGATCGCCGCCCGCGTGCCCTATCAGCAGACGGAAGTCTATCGCTTCGGCAACCCGATCGTTGACGAATGGGAAGGCAAGGTGAATGCCTGGCCGCTCGATGAAGGCCTGATCGATTACGTCGATGCCGGCTACGGCACCGAAAGCGACGGCAATTCGCTCTATGTGGCAAACGTCATTGCCAACCCGAAGATCAAGATCAATGGCGAAGAGGTCGACGCTTCCAAGATCACGCCCGAGTTCCTCGCCGAGACGCTGCACGAAGCCGGCGAAGTGGAAGCCAATGTCGCGACCGGCTATCACGCCATCGAATTCCTGCTCTGGGGGCAGGACCTCAACGGCACTGGCCCGGGCGCCGGCAATCGCTCCTTCACCGACTATGACACGGCCAATTGCACCAACGGCAATTGCGACCGCCGCGCCGCCTATCTGAAGTCTGCCTCGACGCTGCTGGTCCAGGACCTCGAAGAAATGGTCGCCGCCTGGGCGCCCGAAGGCGAGGCGACAAAAAACGTCCTCGCCGACGAGAAGAAGGGTATTTCCATCATTCTGACCGGCATGGGCTCGCTCTCCTATGGCGAACTGGCTGGCGAGCGCATGAAGCTCGGCGTGCTCCTGCATGATCCGGAAGAAGAACATGACTGCTTCTCCGACAACACGCATGCCTCGCATCTCAACGACGCCATCGGCATCGCATCCGCCTATACCGGCGAATACACCCGCGTCGACGGCACGAAGCTCACCGGCCCGTCGCTGTCGGAACTGGTTGCCGCCAAGGATGCCGCCCTCGACGCGGAAATGAAGGGCAAGCTTGAGAAGACGCTCAATGCCATGAACACCATGGCCGAGCGCGCCAAGACCAGGGAAGCCTATGACCAGATGATCGGCGAAGGCAATGCCGAGGGCAATGCCACCGTTCAGGCCGCCATCGACGGGTTGATCGACCAGACCCAGACCATCCAGCGCGTCATTGCGTCGCTGGATCTCGGCACGATCGAGCTTGAAGGCTCCGACAGCCTTGATAATCCTGGCGCGGTCTTCCAGTAAGCAGCAAAGGCGGGCCGTATCTTCCGGATGCGGCCCGATCCTCCGATGACATCCTCCCGCCTCCTCACGTTAAGCCTTGCGACACTGCTGGTCGTCGCTGCCCAGACCGGGCCGGCTGCGGCGGATGATGCCCCGCAACGCGGCGACCTCACACCCAAAGACAGCGCCCGCGTTGCAGCCGTCACCAAGCCGGCAGAGGATTTCAGCAAGGCCGAAGCCTTCGAGTTGATGCAAGGAGGTGCCGGCACCTCCATCCACGGTGTCAATCCGGATGCCTTTTCGCAGTTTTCCGCGAATATCACCTTTGCCGAGGAGCAGGATTTCAAGCTCGGCAATGCGCTGTTTCGCAAGCTCTGGGTCTCCTCGCCGTCCTCGACCCAGGCCTCCGATGGTCTGGGTCCGCTCTACAACGCACGCGCCTGCCAGAGCTGTCACCTGAAGGACGGACGCGGCCACCCGCCGGAGGGCGACCGCGACCAGACCTCGATGTTCTTCCGGCTTGCCCGCCCCGCCGCCACGGCGGAGGAGAAGGTAAAGCTCGAGCGCCTGGAGATCGCCTCCCTGCCCGACCCCGTCTATGGCGGCCAGCTGCAGGACCAGGCGGTGCCGGGCATCTCCGCCGAGGGGCGCATGGTCATCACCTATACCGAGGAGCCCGTGACGCTATCAGGCGGCGAGACGGTCATGCTGCGCCGCCCCAGCTATTCGGTCATCGACCTGAATTACGGCCCGCTCGACCCATCCACCGTGCTCTCTCCGCGCATTGCCAATCCGATGATCGGGCTTGGCCTGATCGAGGCGATCCCGGAAGAGGATATCCGGGCGCTCGCCGATCCCGATGACCTCGATGGTGACGGCATTTCCGGACGTGCGGCCCGCGCCCGCGATCATCGGACCAGCGACATCAAGCTCGGCCGCTTCGGCTGGAAGGCCCAGAACGCCTCGGTGCGCGATCAAAGTTCCAGCGCCTTTGCCGGTGATATCGGGATTTCGACGCCAGATGATCCCAGGCATTTCGGCGATTGCAGGGAAAAGCAGACCGCCTGCCTTGAGGCCGCGACCGGGGTGCAGCCCAGGCTCGGCGACACCGAGGGGCCGGAGCCAGTGCTCGATCTCGTCACCTTCTACGCCAAGAACCTCGCCGTGCCGAAACGCCGTGACGTCGACGACAGAGAAGTCCTGCGCGGCAAGGAGATCTTCTACGCCAGCGGCTGCATCGCCTGCCACCGGCCGAAATTCGTCACCAGCCGCAAGGCAGAGAACAAGGCGCAGGCCTTCCAGCTGATCTGGCCCTATTCCGATTTTCTGTTGCATGACATGGGCGAAGGCCTTGCCGATGGCCAGGCCGTGGGCGATGCCACCGGCCGGGAGTGGCGCACGCCGCCGCTCTGGGGTATCGGTCTCACGCAGGTGGTCAGCGGCCACAGCTTCTTCCTGCATGACGGTCGGGCGCGTAACCTGACCGAGGCCATTCTCTGGCATGGCGGTGAGGCGGAAGCCGCCCGCAATGCCTTCGCCGCCGCCATCCTCGAGGACCGCAAGGCCCTGATCACGTTCCTGGAGTCCCTCTGATGCGGTTAATCGCGCGCCTTGCCCTTCTCTCCACGATGTTGCTGCCCCTGCCCACGCTGGCGCAGGAATCGAGCCCGACCGTCGGCGTGCTCGACGCCGCCAAAGTGCCAGCCGTGATGGCGCGGGCCGTCGATGACTTCATCCGGCCCGGCTACCGCCATTTCACCGAAGATGCCGACACCATGGAAGAATCCATGGCCATGCTTTGCGACGCCCCCTCGACCGAGAGCCTCACGAATGCACAGTCGACATTCGGCGATCTCGTCGAAGCCTGGTCGCGCATCGAGATCGTCCGGGTCGGACCCGTACTCGACGACAACCGCTTTGAGCGCATCCTGTTCTTTCCCGACCGCAAGGGCACAGGGCTGAAGCAGGTGCAGGCAGCCCTCGCCAAGCCCGATCCGAGCGTCACGTCGGTCGAGACGCTGAAGGGCAAGAGCGTTGCCATGCAGGGGCTCGGCGCGCTGGAATTCGTGCTTTTCGGCACCGGCTCCGAGACGCTTGCAACCGCCGAGGGCCATTATCGCTGCCAGTATGGCACGGCGATATCTTTCAATCTGCAGCGCCTTGGCGCGGAACTCTCCGCCGCCTGGGATGCCCCCGATGGTGTGGCAGCCGCCTGGAAGACGCCGGGACCCAACAACCCGCTCTACCGCGACGAGGCGGAGGCCGCCAAGGAACTGCTCGGCGTGCTCGTGCATGCAGCCGAGACGATCCGCGACCAGCGCATCGAGCATTTCTACAAGGGCGACCCGAAAAAGGCCCTGCCGCGTCAGGCGATCTACTGGCGCTCGGGCAATACCTTCCGTTCGATCACGGCGAATATCGAAGGCCTGCGCGACCTGCTCGACACCTCGGGCATGGCCGAGCTTCTGGCCGAGGACAATCGCTCGGTCGTCTCCTCGACCGATTTCGTCGCCCGCTCGCTGTCGCGGGTTTCAGCCGACATCAAGCCGGATGTGGCGAAGGTCTTCGAGGATCCGGCCCAGATCGCCAAGCTCGACTTCCTGCTGCTCAACAGCCGCGACCTGATCCTCCGTCTCAACAATGATCTCGGCGGCGGCATCGGGCTTGCCGCCGGCTTTTCCTTCTCCGACGGCGACTGAGATGATCGCAACGCCGCTCATCGATCGTCGTGCCTTTCTGCGCTCCGCAGGCCTTGCCTTTCTCGCGGGCCTGACACCACGCGCAGCCTTTGCGCTCGAACGCACGGATGCCGTCTATGCCAGCGGCCTGAAGCGTCCGGATGGCTCCTTTGCCATCGGGCTGGTCAGCGAGGCGGGCAGCCTGATCGACGAAATCGCACTGCCCGGCCGCATTCACGGGCTCTGCCACAGCGCTGAAAACGGACTCTCCGTTGCCTTTGCCCGGCGTCCCGGGACCTTCGCCGTTATCTTCGACGCCAAAAAGTCCGTCGAGCCACGCATCATCGCGGCGACCGAGGGTCGGCATTACTTTGGCC
>JARXAK010000029.1 GCA_029865885.1 Rhizobium sp.
GATCCACGCCCCCGTGAAGGGGCGACTGGCTGGTTGTAAATCACTGGCGACAATGGGGAAAGATCCGCTGTGGTGCGAATGTCGGCGTGAACTGTCAATGACGATGGCGGCGACTGAGGCCGCGATCCGTATCTCTTCACGATTTCAAAGAGCTGACGCCGGTGCGAACCATCAGGGGTTTTGCAGCACGCTTATGGTTCGCGCCAGGTCGGTTGACGCGCGGCCTGAGATCAGACGATTAGCGTGCCGCCGAGATCGGCTGCGGGTTTGGCGCCGACATGCTCGACCTTTCGCTGCCAGTTGGCGCCGAGGTAATAGTAGCGAAGACTGTCGGTTTGCGGCTTGATGATGCCTTCCAGGCGCGCCTTCAGTTTTGTCCACTGCGCCGGGTCCACCTCGATCTCGAAGACGGAATACTGCACCCGCTGGCCATAGTCCCGGCAGGCTTTTGCAACGGCGCGCAACCGCGCGGGTCCATTGCCCTCGGAGGTGGCGACGTCGTAAGTCACGAGCACCAGCATTTGCGTGTCCTATTTCCAGAGCCAGGGCGGATAGGCATCGAGATCGCCGCGCAGATGGCGCGCCAGCATCTGTGCCTGCAGATAGGGAACCAGGCCAAGCGGCGCCTTTTCCTCCAGGAAGGGATGCAGGCGCTCCTCCTTCTTGCGCTCCTGCCAGGCGGTTAGCACGGTCTTGCGGGCGTCGTCGGACATGATGACGGCGCCGCCGTCGCGGGTCTCGAAATCCCGGGCGCGCAGCTGCCGGCGGTTGATCAGCGACAGCGCCAGCCGGTCGGCCAGCACCGGGCGCAGTTCCTCCATGAGATCGAGCGCCAGCGAGGGGCGCCCGGGGCGGTCGCGGTGCAGAAAGCCGACGGACGGATCAAGGCCGACGCTTTCGCAAGCCGAGCGGCAGTCATGGGTGAGCAGCGTATAGAGGAAGGATAAGAGCGCATTGACGGGATCAAGCGGCGGACGCCGGGAGCGGCCCGTCCAGCGCAGCTCGACATCGGGCGCGCGGATCAGGTGGTCGAAGACCGAGAAATAGAGATGGGCCGCCTCCCCTTCCGATCCACGCAGGAGGTCCAGCGTATCGTCGGATAGCTCCGCCCGCCTGACGATCCGTGACAGCCGTTCCGTGACAGTCGTGATCGCTTCGCGGTCCGCTTCGGCATAGTCGTCGCCATAGTCGCGCAAGGAGCGCATCAGCACGGAGCGCTGGTTCATCACCTTGCCGACGACGATGGAACGAACGATATCGACTGGCGCGTCCGATGCCCTGTATTGCGCCCGGCGCAGCAGGACATTGCCGGTGACGGGCCCTTCGACACGCGCCTGGAAGCGGCCGTTGCGATCCAGCATCACCAGGGTGATGCCGGCCATTGCCGTGGCTGCCATCAAGGCCGGCGAGACATAGATGGCCCCGAACACCACGATGGAGGCCAGCATGTGGAAGGGCACGCGCGCCCGCTCCGCCCCCTCCACCTCGGCCACCAGGTTTTCGCCGTCCTTGCGCAGCGAGGCGCCTTCGGTGGTGATGTAGACGGTGTTGAGCAGCTTCTTCACGGCGCGCCCTCATCGGCCAGCAACCGCTCCACCATGCGATGACGCCAGGCGCGGGCCGGCTTTGCCACGGCGTCGGGGCGACAGAGCTCATTCAGCGAGCAGGCGCGGCAACGATCGCGCTTCATGGTCGGCGGCGGCGTCCGGCCAGACCGGAAGATCTCCGCCAAGGACGCGATCGTCTCTTCGGTGAGGGCGCGCAGATCCGCATCGAAGGGTATGACGACCCGTCGCTTGGTCTCGGCATAAAACAGGGCGCCCTCCGGCACGCCAGCGCCGGTCATCTCCTCCAGGCAAAACGCCTGGGCGCACAGTTGCACCTCGTCGGCGCGGTGCAGCTTGGGTTTGCCGCGCTTGTATTCGATGGGGAACGGGACCTCGCTGCCACCCTCACCGGCAAGGAACTCGACGACATCGGCCACGCCCGCGATGTTGAGCCGGCAGCAGGCAAGTGGCAGCGCCATGACCCGGCGCAGGCCGCGCGCCTTGCGACTGCCGCCCTTGTCGGCCACCGCATGCAGCACCTGGCCTTCCGCCGTGAAGCGGTTCTCGGCCCAGACCCGCTCCAGATGGATCAGGGCCGCCTGGCGCAGGCAATAGACGGCATGCTGCAGGGCGGAGAGCGGAATGGGCTCTCCGGCATCACCTTCATCACTTGCAGCACCGGCGGCCATGACCACTATAGCCCGCCGGGATAGAGGACTTCGACGCCCTTGTCCTTGAGACCGGTTTCATCAACTTCGATGATGTAGTCCGAGAACTTGCGCGCCGGAGGCTCGTTGCCGATCCGCTTGTCGTCGATGGCACGGAACTCGCCATCGACATTGCGACCGATCCTGATGCGGTCGAACAGGGCATGGGCGGGCGCATTGCCCAACGCATTCTCATGCTTGAACACGATCAGCTTGCGGGTCGCCATCTGGCCTCGGGCGGCGGCGTGGTCATGCTCGAACATGCTGCACAGCGCCTCGAACAACAGGTCCAGATCGCCTTGCGAAAATCCGGTCCGCTCGGAAAACTTGGCAGAGATGAAGCCGTGGGCAACATAAAGCCCGTAGGGCACGATGTGTTTGCGGCCCATGGTGCGATTGTCGGTGCGGTCGCTGGAATCGTCGCCCTCTACCTTCTGCTTCTTCTCCGCCTCGTTGGTGGCGGCCATGCGGGTGATGGAGATTTCCAGCGGCATGATCGGCTCGACCGAACTCGCATAGGTCAGTTGCACCGGCCCCTTGACCTGGCCGCAATTGACGCCGGTAGACATGACCGCGCCGAAGGTGCGCACATCGAAGAAGTTGCGGCACATGAAATCCCGCAGCTTGATCGCCTCGGCATCGTCCTTCGGGTTCAGCTTGGCGTCCTTCTCGACCTTGGGATCATCAGGCCGCAGCGCGCGATAGGCCTTGCGGTGCTGGTCGTTGAGGATCGCGCCTTCCTGTATATAGATATGGAAGCCGTCCTGCCCTTCCCTGGCAAGCTCGATATAGTTGCGGATCTTGCGCTTCAGGCTGACATCGGAGACCAGACCCTTGTTGGTTTCGGGATCCAGCCGTGGCAGGTTGCCGGCGTCGGGGTCTCCATTGGGATTGCCGTTGGTCACCTCGAAGATGAGCGCGAAATCATAGCGATTGGCGAGCGTGGTCATTGGGCGGTCTCCCCGTGGTCGGCGGTCTCGGCCGCCTTCTTGAAGAATTCGTTGCGCTGATGGTAATAGCCGAGACCGAACAGGGCCTGATCCTCGGCGGGAAGCGAAGCGGGAAACGGATCGCCGCCGGGGTCCATCTTGTCCATGATCGCGCCGATCAGCTTTTCCAGATTGACACGGCGACCAGGCGACTGCTTGCCGACCTTGGACAAGTGGTTGGCGGAGCCGCTTTCGAGCAAAGCGAACACCTTGCGCGGCTGGGCCGATGCCGATCCGTAATACTTGTCCTTGATCGTGGAATTGACCTTGGAGCCGAGTGCTGCCGTCTGCGCCTGCTCATAGGCCGCAAACAGCCGGCCGAGCAGGTAGCCTCTGTTTTTGTTGTTCGGGTCGAACGCCACGGGCGCCTCCCTCTTGTAGTTTCGATTGAGCACGGCTTTCAACACGCCAACCCGCAAGGCATTCACCTCGCCATCGGCGCGGATGCGCATGAGGATGCCCGACAGCAAGGTCAGCGGGTAATGGGTGCCCGACAGGACAGCCCGCATCCACTCGCCGGCCAGATTGGGCGGCACGTTCTCGCGCTTGCCCAGTACGGCGAGTTCCGAGAGGTATTTCCACAGCGGCGGATAGGGCTCCCTCGGCGGCGGCTCGATGCGCATGTCATCGACAAACCGCTGGTAGTTGCGCGTCAGAACGCCGAAATCATCCTCGAAATAGAAGCGGATCGACAACCGCGCGGCATTGGGGGCGAGACCAAGCACATAAAAACGCACGCCCTTGTCCAGGTCCGGCTCGATATCCCGCAATGGTTCGCCCTTGCGGATGCGCTCCAGCTGAATGCCGATCTTCTTGACCTCCCCCGCGTCGTCCATCTTCGGATCGAAGAAGACGGCAAACAGGCTTTCGGCATCCCCGGATGTGCCCGCATTCACCGAATCCGCCCAGAACACGGTGGAGGCGTCGCCGATCTGCACCCGGTGGCCGCTGTCGCGTTCGAGGAAACGGTTGAGCGCCGTGGTATAGGCGAAGGCTGATGCTTCCGAGACCGGGGCATTGTCGCCCTGGATATGGCCGTAGGATTCGAAGGCGTCGAGATTGAAGGAGACCAGCGCAGCCCCGGAGGATTGCGCGCCCCACACACCCTTGATCGAGGGGTGCAGACGCGCCACCGGCCCCGCATGACCGCTGACGAGGCAGATCTGTGCCGCGCTGTCGCCTTCTGCCGAGACCCGCGCCCACAGGGTTTTGGCGGCCGCGCGGTCATGCAGACGGATATTCCGTAGCCGGTCGCTTTCAAGCGCGAAGACGACATTCTGGTCCTTCATCTCGTCCACCCAAAAGGGCGGGATGAATTGCTCCGATGTCCAGGCCTCGAGGAAAAGCCGCAGCGCCAGCAGGCCGGGATCGGAGGTGTCGTGCAGGAGATCGAGATGACGCTTGACGAAGGCCGCATGCTCTTCCGCCGTGCGCTTTCCCTCGCTCGCCGTCACGCCCAGCACATAGGAGGTCTTGTCCCAGAAGGTATTGGGCGCAATGCCCGCTGTGCGCTTCACCGGCTGCGGCACCAGCATCATCAGGGGTTGCTTCTTCTTGCCCTCCCCGTCCCGCAGGTCCACCACATGGGCGACCGAGCCATCCTCATTCAGCGAGATCAGAAAGCCGATCTTTTCCGATGAAAAGCCAAACGGCGGGGCGTCCCGCAGCCGGTCATAGGCGTTCACCAGGGATGCCAGAATGCTCATCGGCGGATCTCCGGCGAGTTGGGGCCCGGCACCTTTACGACGCCGTTTTCAAGGGAGGCGCGGAAGAACAGCGAGGGGCGGCCGGCGGCCTGGTGATCGATATCCCAGAGCATGAAGCCGAGATCGCGCGTCTCGGGGATCGCCTGCGGCAGGTCTTCGTCCGGCGCAATCAGTTCGAAATGGGCGGCGAATTCGCGCGTGCCGAGGCAGGGCTGGTGAAAACACTGGCCGCGCGCGGCGCGGCGATTGAAGGTATCGAGATGCTTGCCCTCATTGTCCTCGGCGCCGGCCCGCGCCGTCAGCTCGAAATGGGCTTCGATGACATAGGCCGGCCTGACCAGAACGGTGGAGGCACGCTGCTGGCGATCCTCATCCACAAGCAGTTGCAAGCCCTCCAGATCGCCGCGCTTCATGGCGCTCTTGATCTTGCCGGCGGGCGCCTTGTGGCCCACCTCGTTGCGGCGGATCGACTGGAAACGGATCGGCTGGAGCACATGGATCGCATCCACCACCCAGCGGATCGCCGGCTTCCAATGGACCGCCTCCAGGATGCCGCGGGCCGCCGAAGGCGTCATCACATCATAGGAAACACGCTCCACCTTCATTTCCGGGCGGGTAAAACAGGCGTGATCGCCCCAGACTTTGAGACGGATTCCGTAGGTCAATCAGGGGCCCTCCCTATCCGATAATCATGCTCTCCGCCGCCAGATACTCGGCATCCTCCCACAGCAACCCGACATCGTCCCGATACAGGCTTTCCGTCTCCAGCACCGCAAACTGGTCCCCCCTCAGGTCCGGCCTGACGAAACGGACATGCCCGTTGCGGCATAGAAGGTCGCGCGCATTCACCGGCACCTGCACGCAATAGGTTTGCAATCTCCTGGCGAGAGAGCCAGAGGAGATCGCCTCGATTTCAAGCTCGCTCACGACCTTTTTTGACACCGAGTCGCCGGCAACGATCACGGGAACCATGGCGCTGTCGACCATGCGGAAATCCTCCGCCACTGAGCGGAAGGCGAAGTCTGTGCCTTGCGACGAGATGCTGAACCGCGGCAGGATCGCCTTCTTCTTTTCCTTCCCGTCGAGCCTTTCGCCCAACCGCCAATAGACCTCGCCGAAATAGGCCTTGATGGCATTGAGCGACAGCAGGTCGTCATGGCCGTTGATCATGCGCTTCATGTCGCCGACCAGCCCGGCGATCTCGGTCGGCGGCGTGTAATCAGGCGTCGAGAAGATCGAGACGATGCAGTGCTCCACAGGCCGCCGGCCCTCCCGGTTGCATCGACCCGCGGCCTGGACGACCGAATCGAGCCCCGCCTCGGCGCGCCAGACGCGCGGAAAATCAACATCGACACCCGCCTCGATCAGGCTGGTGGCGATCAGCAAACAGGGCTCATCGGTCTTCAGCCGGGCGCGCACATCGGCCAGGATCTGCCGACGATGCGCTGCATATTGGCGGGTGGTCATGTGGATGAGACCCGGCAGCCCCCGCTCCTGCGCCTCGCGAAACAGCTCCAGCGCATGCTTGCGGCTGTTGACGATGACCAGCGCCTGGTTCTCCCTCTCCAAGGCGGCGATCAGCGCAGCATTGTCCATCGGTCCGGCATGGACGATGCGGGCGCGCCGCAGCCTGTGTGCCAGCCCGTGCGGATCGGGCGCCAGTTCCCGGCCATCCAGCGGCAGACCATCCGGCATGTCGGGCGCGGCGAGTGCCGGCTGCGTGGCGGTGCACAGCACGATGCTGCAGCCATAGTTCAGCGCCAACTCGTCCAGCATGCGCATGCAGGGTTTCAGCAGATGGCGCGGGATCGTCTGCGCCTCGTCCAGAATGATGACGCTGCCGGCGATGTTGTGAACCTTGCGCGCCTTCGAGGTGCGGGCGGCAAACAGGCTTTCGAACAGTTGCACATTCGTCGTGACGATGACGGGCGCCGCCCAATCCTCCATGGCGAGCTTCAGCTTGTCGCGGCTTTCCCGCTGCGCCTCGAGCCCCGCCTTCTCCTCGTCGATGGCCGAATGATGCTCCAGTACATTGTCCCGGCCGAGGATGCCACGGAAGATATCGGCGGTCTGGTCGACGATCGACGTGAACGGAATGGCGTAGATGATCCTGGTATGGCCATGGGCCTTTGCATGATCGAGCGCGAAACCGAGGGACGCCAGCGTCTTTCCGCCGCCGGTCGGCACAGTCAGGGTAAACAGACCGGGCTTGAGCGCCGCGCCGTGGCGGACATGAGCCAGGATGTCGGCGCGCAGGCGGTTCAGCTCACTCGTCGCCGCGCCTTTTGCCGCCATGTGGGCGTCAAAGGCCTGTAGGAATTGCGGTAGGAGTTCGCGCAGCGACGGCCAGTCCCGGTCCGCTTGCCGTCCCTCCACGGCCGTATAGAAGCGCTCGGTGTCCTTGAAATCCGCATCGACGAGACACGAAAACAGCATTCGCGTCATGACGGAAAACTGGAAGGCAGCACGCTGCCGGTCGCGGGAAAAGTTCGCCATGAGCGCCTTCGGCACCATGTCCCGCGCATCCATCGGAAGTTCCTGCCGCCATACCGCATCGGGCACCGTTCGATCGGCCTCCACCCGCCGCTCAAGGCAGGAGGGGGTCTCGTTCAGCCGGTCCGGAAGCCCGGCATGATGGCCGGCGATGCAATAGGCGATCAGTTCGGCGATGCTGCGGTCGGCACCCGTGGCCAGGTCCCCCAACAGCGCGGCGGCACCGGCCGTGGAGTGATCAACCCGGATATCGGCGCCGGCGAGCCGTTTCTGGAAATCAGCGGTGTATTTGCCGAGATCATGCATCAGCCCTGCGAGATAGGCCGCCCGCTCCAGCCCCAGGGGAGCCGCCATGTCAGCGGCCAGCTTGGCCACCGCCAGCAGATGGTCTCTCAGCCCCTGCCAGTCGCTCTTGTCGCCGGGCGTGCCCGAATGCGCGTAGTAGATCATCGCCCCGTCTCCCTGCACCTATAGTGGCAGCCGACCTCAAAAAATCAACTCTTTGGGGAGACAGAAGACGGCGCGATGCACTTTTGTTAGTATGATACCGGGAGCAGTGTTGCGTCATCCCAATCACGAGAAAGAGACTCACCTCTCCCGCATGGCCTCGGATGTGACCTCGCTGATGGGTGAGAAGAGGTATTCGATGATCCGGCGTTGGCCGGTTTTGACCTCGACGGCAACGGACATGCCGGGGGATAGGGGCACGTCCGTACCGTTGACCTCGATCGTCGTGACATCAGGCTTGACGGTTACCGGAAACACCAGGTTCTGCATCCGCTGAGCATTGCCCGTGGGCACCATGCTCTGAAGGCCCTGGGAGGGTTGGCCTTCCAGTCGCTGCGCATCCGGTTCCGGAATGGCGTCTCGGCCCACCGCAGTGACGACACCTTCGATCGTCCCATAGCGGGTGAAGGGAAACGCCTCGATCTTGAGTACGGCCGGTTGGCCCACCGCGACAAAGCCGATGTCGCGGTTGGGTAGGTAGGCCTCCACTTCCAGCGGTGCGTCGCTGGGGACAATCCGCATGATTTCGGTTCCCGCGGAAATCACCTGCCCTGGTGTCGTCAGTGCAGAGGCCTGCACCACGCCATCGATGGGGCTGGTGATGATCATGGCCTTTAGCCGGTTCGCCGCACGGATGCGCTGTTGCTCCAGTTCTTCCTGCTGTTCGAAGGCTTCGACCTGTTCGCGGTGCGTCGCGGCGACGAAGCTTGCCATGGTCTTGTCTGCTTCCGTGTTCACGGCATCATGGGCGGCGCGAACCTCGCCTTGTTGACCTTCCAACTCCACCAGGGTTGCCAGTTCCTGCTGCTGCGCCTCCACGGCATCGAGCAGCACCGCCTTGGTACCAGCCTGTGTGTCCGCAAGTCCCTGGCGCATCGTCACCCGCTGGCGAAGGGTCTCGATCAACGCGCTTTGCGTTACCAGCATCTTTTCAAGTCGATTGAGGGCCGCCTGCTGCTGAAGCCGTTGGGCTTTCAGATTGTGCAACTGGGCCGCCAGTTCCTTCATCTCACTGGAATAGGCGGCATATTCTCGCCTGGCCACATGATCAGGCGTGCCAGCCGCAAAGTTCAGACTGGCATCGATGGCCATGTCCGAGAGCCAGACCCTCTCGATCGTCCATCGCTCCAGGGTCTCGAGCGAAGCCGTCCGCCGGGTGATGGCTGCCTGCAATGCGGACAACTTGCCGAGGATCGCCTGCAATTCCGCGCCTGGGTCCGTCGGGTCGAGTTCGACGAGCACCTGGCCTTGCCGCACAGGCGTTCCATTAGACACCAGAACCGACAGGGTCTTGCCGGTTTCGATTGACTGGATGACCTTGACGCGGCCCCGGGGCTGCAGCTTGCCTTGCGCCGTGGCGACAATATCGAAGGTACCGATATAGCTCCAGGCGAGAGCAAAGAGCGCGAAAGCACAGATTACCCAGATGACGGCTGCCCGGACCGGCGATTGCGGCTGTTCGAGGATCTCAAGCGCCGCCGGACGGAATTCCGTCTCGCCTCTAGTGCGTTGCAGCTTCTGTCGCGGTGTCTCCGGTTTACGCGGCGGCGTCATGCCTGGTTCAACCCGCTCTGAAGCTTCCATAGGTGGGCATAGAGGCCGTCTGGCCTGTTCAGCAGGGTATCGTGGCTTCCTTCCTCGACGATACGGCCTTCCTTGATGGCGATGATGCGATCACAATGGCGCACCGTTGCCAGTCTGTGGGCGATGATGATGACGCTGCGCCCACGCACGATCTCCCGCATATTTTCCAGGATGATCTTCTCGCTCTCATAATCCAGCGCGCTCGTCGCCTCGTCCAGGATCAGAAGCGGTGGATTGGTCGCCAGAGCCCGCGCAATGGCGAGCCGCTGGCGCTGGCCACCCGAGAGGTTGGCGCCCCTCTCCTCGATCTGGGTGTCATAGCCTCTCGGCATCTTCGACACGAACTCATCGGCGCCGGAGAGCTTGGCCAGACGCATGACGGCCTCCCGCGGCATGGCGGGGTTCACCAGGCAGATGTTTTCATGAATGGTGCGGTTGAACAGCATGTTTTCCTGAAGGACGACACCGATATTGGATCGCAGCCAAGCCGGATCCACCTGGCTGATGTCCTGACCGTCCACCATGACTTGGCCCTGCGTCGGGATGTAAAACCGCTGGACCAGCTTCGTCAGGGTGGATTTTCCAGATCCCGACGGGCCGACGATACCTATGACCTCGCCAGGGCGAATGTCGAGATCGATATCGCGCAGAATGTCAGGACCATCAGCGGAATAGCGAAAGCTGACGGACTTGAAGGTAATTGCACCCTTGGGGGCCGGCAACATCACGCTGTTGGCCGGCCGCGGCTCCTGCGGCGCGTTCATGATGTCGGCCAGTCTGTTGACCGAGATCTGCACCTGCTGGAAATCCTGCCAGAGCTGCGAGAGACGTAGGATCGGCTGGGACACCTGGCCTGCAATCATGTTGAACGCCACGAGGGCGCCAACCGTCAGCTCGCCATTGATGACAGCCTGGGCGCCAAACAGCAGTAGCGCCGCCGACGTGATCTTGTTGATGTATTGAATGACATTCTGCCCCTTGGCTGAAAGCACTGTCGCGGCGAAGGAGGAGTGCACATAGGCAGCGAGACGCTCCTCCCATTGCGCGGCGACCACAGGCTCCACCGCCGCCGCTTTCAGCGTCTGCACCCCCAGGACGGATTCGACCAGCAATTGCTGACTTTCGGCTCCCCGATCGAACTTCTCGTCGATGCGGTCTTTCAGGGCAGGGCGGACCAGAACGCCGACCGCGATGTAGAAGGGTATGGAGGCGACCACGATCCAGGCAAGGGTTGCCGAATAAGCGAAGAGGACAGCGATGAAGATCACGGTGAACACGAGGTCCAATCCGGAGAACAGTGCCTGGCCGGTCAGGAAGTTGCGGATCGTTTCCAGCTCGCGGATCCGGGCAACGGTCTGGCCCGCCGGCCGTGTCTCGAAGTAGCTCAGCGGCAGGCTCAGCAAATGGCGGAACAGACGCTGCCCCAGCTCGACATCGATCCGATTGGCGGTATGGGCGAGCGCATAGGTTCTCAGATATTGCAGGATGACATCGAACAGACCGACGGCCGCCAGACCGATGACCATGACCACGAGCGTTGAGTAGCTGCGATGGGCCAGCACCTTGTCGACCGTGACCTGAAAGAACATGGGTGCGATGAGGGCAAAGAGCTGCACGAACAGAGACGCGACCAGCACATGCAGAAGCGGCACCCTGTACCGCCAGATCGAAGGCACGAACCAGCTGAAGCCGAAACGCTTCGGCGCGGCGCCGGCCCCGCCCACGCGGCGCTGGACGAGAATGAACCGACCGCCGGTCTCCCTTTGTAGGTCATCGGCAGAGAGATTACGGGCCGAGAAGCCGGTGGGATCGATGACACGAAACGTGCCATCTGGGTTGACCCCGCCCAGAACCGCAAAAGAGCTCTCGCCCAGCACGGCAATCGCCGGCACGGGCAGGACCGAAAGGCGAGCCGCCTGCCTCACCCGAAACAGCTTGGCCTTCAATCCGAGAGATTTCGACGCGCGCAAGATGTCGTCGTTCCCTGCCGGGCCCATAAGAGCCATCTCGCGGGCCATCTGATCCGGCCGCGCCGGAATTCGATAGTAACCTGCAATTGCAGTCAACGCCGCAAGCCCGGTATCAACCTGCTGGTGAAGTTTGGGGTCGCGATCAGCCATCTACTTTACACATACGCGCATTGTGTCTGTCACGTGCCAAGGAGGCGCGTGACAGACACAATGGATTACGCAGCAATGCTGCCCACAGGGACGTGACGGAAACTTGCATCCGCCGTCAGGTGCCTTGATGCATCCGCCAGATCATAATTGCTCGGTGCTACGAGGTACGATCCGTCCGAGAAGGCCAATGCACCATTCGGCGATGGCATCAGGTTGGAAAGGCTTACGCCCGCATCGGGCATGGCGTGCAATTCGCCCGCTTCCGCGATCCCGTTCTGATTAAGGTCCTGCCAGATACGGAACTCGTCCCACCGCGCATCGGAGCTGTCGAGCACGTTGTCGTGATTGGTGTCTAACACCAGCCGCAAAGCTTGCATGTTTGTGAAAGCGTCCGTCGTCGCATTCTCCGACCACCGGGCGAACAAGAGCTTGCCCGTCTCGTCGACGCTACCGTCGAGGCCAGCCGAACCGCCTGATTCAAGGGCGATTGCCAACCGACTGTCATTAGGGAACACCGGATCTATAGCGTCAGGTGCACCATCCCCACGAGCGACGAGCGAATTCGCACCGTTGTTTTGAACCAATTGAGTTGTAACGTTCCCTTGGTCCCAATAAGTCGTGATCGAATATAGCTGATCATAATAATGCAGGTACTCTATGCGATTATATGCGTGTGCATTAAATGGATCTCCCTCGATATACGTGTAGTCTATGCCGCCAGGGCCCCAGATCTGCTTGGTGCTCATGCCGCCATTGCTCGCGAATGCCGTGACGTGGTAAGCATCGCTATCGAATAACTGACGGCAGCCCAAAAGAACACCGGACGCATTAAACCGGTCAACATTCCATGCTGAGTCAGACACATTGTATATGTCGATTGACGTGATTTCGTAGTTCAAATCATCGAATACCTTGTGCGCGTAGTATACCGCGCCGTTGGTAGCATAGTTCACCGCGTATTGTTTCCAAGTCTCGCTATTGGCAGCATCGATCCACCCAACGGTTCGGGTGCCATCATCGTTGTTTATCTGATAACCGGTGTAATTCCCCGCGGCATCGAAATACTGGTCAAACCGATACCAAGTATTGGTCTTATCGATATCGTAAATGGAAGTACTCTTCAGCAGACCATTTTCATAGTATGTAGTGCTTTTCAGCTGCTCATCGTCGGTCAGCTTATCGATAGATGTGATGAAGCCGGTTGCAACATCGTACCGGGTTCGGGTTGCCGAAAGATCCGCCTCTCTGACGAACGTTTCAATTACGCTATCGCCACTATCCCAGGTTTCGCTACGCATTACATGGCCGGTCGCCTCAATATGCGTGATTTTGTTCTCGATTAAGTTACCCGCCAGGTCCAGCTTAGTCTGGACCTTCTTGACCGAGCCATCCAAACTCACTGTCGTGCTGGAAACCTGGTCGATCACGCCGTCGTTTTGAGTGTCCGCAGACAGGATCGTAACCCGCTGATCATGGCTTTGGTGCATGGTCCCCGTGGCGATGATGCCGTCTTGGCCAGATTCCGTCAGCAAGGTGACGATGCTGCCGTCAAGTTGCGTCACCGAATACGCCTCCAGCTCAAAGCTACCATCGCCATCGTTGTCGAAACGAACCGAGCGTTTGACGCCGTCAAGCGACACTGTCGTTTCCACGCGGTAAGGAATTTTTTCCTTCCAGTAGAGCTCGCCTGGCCGGATCTCCGACGAGGCGCGAGCGGTGCCGTTGTTGATGACTGTGATCTTCCTTATACCGGAAATAAATCGTTCTTCGCTCACCGTCTGATCGGCCAGTCCGTCGCCATCGAGATCGGTCGTCTCCAACCTCCTCTGGCCATCGGCGCTGACCGTTTCCTGCGTCACAGATTTGTTGGAATTTGTCCTCATGTTCACGAGCACGGTGGACGTTCTGGAACTGCCATCGCCGTAGATCTCCTTGGTCATCGTCTTGCGAAGATCATTCACGGTGTCGCCGTTCCAGTCCGTTTCCGTGACTGTTTGAAGACCGTTAGCTGTGGTCGAGATCGCCACCTGTGACAACAATTTGTCTCCAGCCTGCGTTCGTTCCACCACCCACAGCCTGCCATCGGCGTGCAAGGTCTGAACCCTGGTCTGATCGTTTATATTGTCCCCGTTAATATCGTGCTGGGTGGTGGTCACCCGTCCATCCGCGGACGTCGTGACCACGGTCTGCTCACGTTTTTGCGTGCCGCCATAATTCGTCACGAGGGCGGTGACGACCTTGCTGCCGTCAGCCCGGGTGCGATTGTCTGTCGTAGTGGTCCGGGCAGTCCAGCCGGTGACATAAGACGACTCGCTCACGACTGATACGGTCTCATCCGCGGAAATTGTCGTCGCTCTACTCAAAAGCAGGTTCGTGCCCGACCTGAATTCATCGGTTGTGTGCGTGCGCCCATCTGCAAGCAGCGTCGTCAAGCCCCAAGCCACCTGATCGTAGCCGCCGACCCCGTCACTGTCTCGCAGCGTGTCGACCCTCAAGCCGTTCGCCGAAACCGTCGTTTCGGTCTGGCGAACGATCGTTGTATTGTCCTTGATGACATCGTTTGTTTTGCGCGCGCCATTCGCCAGAAACACTGTGGTCTGGTTTCGGGACAGGTTATAGCCCGCACCCACATCTTCCCATTGAGCAGTCTTGACAAGCCCATTGCCGGATACGGTCTTCCAATCCCGGCTGACCTGCCAAGTTCCGTTCGACAATAGATCTTCGCGCGTCGATGCCGTATGCGTCCTGCCATCATCGAGCAGTGTCGTCACCGACGTTAGTTTGACTTCGCTCTGCCCATCGCCATCCCGATCAAAGTCGGTTGTGACCGCGAGTCCATTGGCACTGGTCCTTTCGGTCTTTATCGCGGCACCAACCGTGCCTGCCGGCACGAGTTTTTGCGATTGCACCGTCTTCACACCGTCATTTCCCAAGGTCTCGCTAATGTAATCGTTTCGAACGCCATCTCCATCCGTGTCCCGGATCAACACAGTTGTGTTGCCGTCAGCCGAACGTGTAAGTATATTTTGACTTTCAAGACTGTTGTTGGCTCTGCGATAGGTCTCTATAACCGTCGAACTTCCGTCTTGCGCGATCGTGTTTAACTTCTCGTGCCAACGGATCTGGCCGCCATCTCCATCCTTCCAAACCGTCGTGGATTTTTGGCCGTTTCCGCTCGTTGTTGTTTCTTCCGTCGAAAGGAGCTTCGTGGCGCCTTCGTATTCTGAAAGAACCACTTTTTTCGACCCATCCGTGAGGATCATTTGTTCAGAAACACGAGACCTCTCGATCGACCCATCATTGTTGTCGTCGATTGATTGCACGGTCAGAAGACCATAGGCTGTCTTCCGGTCGACCAGCACCATCTTGCTTGTGGTGCCGTTATGAGTCTCGGTTATTGTATTGTAGACGGAGCCGTCGGGCTGAACCGCTACAACCTGCGCCAGGACAATATTGCTTGGAGTCCCCCGCGACACGGTGGATGTGGAATTCTTGCCGTCGGATCGAGTCACGACCGTCTGCTTGGAAATTAATGAGCCATTTTCAGAGGTGACCTCCTGTATCTTCGTCACAGATCCATCCACGGCCGTCTGATTTAACGTCACCTCCCGCAGGTCAATGGCCCCAACTCCATCTGCGTTTGTCTCGATGATCGTCGAAAGGCCATTGGCGCTGACACGCGTCACCCCAATCGATGTGGTTGTCGTGCCTGCGGTTTGCGTCACTGTTGTCGTCGACGAGCCATCGGCATTGAGTACGGTCTTCTTGAGGATCGATACATCGGTGCCGGGAATGCCGTCGAGGTTCTTGGTTGTCTTGATTTCAAAGCCGTTTCCGCTTTGGATCACGACCTCCTCAAGGAGCAGCATATTGTTCCTCGATGTGTTGCTTGTCGTGACTGTCTTGCTACCGTCCAGGGCCAGTACGGTGTTAGATATCGACTTCGTGTCAAAGAACCCATCGCCATTCACGTCTTTGGCGACGGTCTCACTGAGGCCGTTGGCACTGGTGGTCGTCGTGGTGATCGAGGCCTGATTGCCACTGTCCGTCAACACCTCCTCGACCATCGCTTTGGCACCATCAGTCGCGATTGTGCTGGTCTGGCGCAGGTTCATATAACCATCGCCATCGGCATCCACGGTCCGCACGATCAAGCGTCGATTGCCGCTGGTCGTGATGACTTCCTTTGAAAGCAATCTGGAATTGTCGCCGCTGCGGGTCTCGACGGTGCGCACCTGGCTGCCATCGGCGTTGACCATGGTCTGGTCGCGGCCCCTGGTGTCGGCAACGCCGTCGCCGGTGACATCGTGCTGGGTCTGGATCAGCAGCCCGTCGGCGCTCTTGCTGGCGATCGTCTTTTCCAGCAGCGTGTTGTTGCCGCTCAAGCGCTCCAGCGTCTGCTGCGCGCTGCCATCGGCATAACGCACCACGACGTCAGTGGTCACGGCATCGAAACTGCCGAGCCCAAAACTGTCGACCTGGCGCGTGGTCGACAGGCCGTCGGCGCTGGTCGTCGCCACGCTGCGCGACAGCATCACGCCATTGGCGCTGAACCTCGTCGATGTCTCGATCGCCTGGCCGGCCGCATTGCGCACGACGGTGGCGGTCTGGTCCACCACGCCGTCGCCATCGGCATCCACGGTCTTCGAACCCGTCAGCCCGTCCACCGCCCGCGTGGTCACCGCGCGCGACAGAAGCGTGCCATTGCCGCTTCTCACCTCGACCGTCTGCGTCCGGCTCTGGTCGGCGGCGATCACCGTCACGTCGGAGCTGGTGCGATCATCAGTGCCGTTGCCGTCGATATCGCTTGCGATCGTTTTCGACAGGCCATCGGCCGAGACCGTCGTGGTCGAGGCGGTGACCAGCGAGAGATCGCGCGCCTTCACCTGCTCAACGATCTGGCTTGCCCCGGTCGTCGCATTGCGGGTGGTCACCGAGGAGCTGTTGCGATCGACCGCCAGGTCGCCATCGCTGTCGACGGTCTCGCTGCGCACGAGGCCATTGGCGGAGATCTCCGTCACCGTGCGGGACAGCAGCGTGCCGTCGCCGGCATTCACGCTGTCGCGCTTGCTCAGGCTACCCCCGGCATTGTGGATGGTCTGCGATGTCAGTGCCCGCTCATAGGCGAGGTTGCCATCAGCATCCATGCGATCCGTGCGGGTCAAGCGGTCGCCGGAGAATTCCGTCTGGATGGAGCTGATGACCGCGCCGCTCGCCGCCTTGTCCGCCACCGTGATGACGAGGCTGTTGCCAGCGCCGCGCTGCTGCGTTTCGCTTTCGGTCACATAGCCGCCGCCCAGCTGGTCGCGGTCGATCTGGATCAGGGACCGGTCGGCATTGGTCGTGGTGACCGTTGTGGCCATCAGCACGCCGGCGCCCGTGCGGCTCGTTTCTGTCCGCTGCTTGGCCCCACCCGTGAGGTCGATGGTCACGTCAGACAGAATGCGATCGACCACGCCATCGCCGTCATTGTCGAAGCGGGTCGTGATGGTCTTGCCATCGGCCGAGGTGGTGCGCACGCTCTCTGATGCCACCGACCCATCCGCAGCCAGCGCCTTCGTCGTGATCACCCGTTCGTTCGCAGCATTCGTCGCTTGCGTCTCGGTGACGGCAAAGCCTGATGCATCGATCGCAAGCGTCGCGGTTGCGGCCTTGCCCTGCGTGCCGTCGGTGCGGGTGAACACCGCCTCGCCATCGATGGACGAGCCATCGGCATATTCATAGCGCGTCTCGTCGGCCACCAGCGTCAGCGACTGGATGCCGAGTTGCGCCAGCGTCTTCATCTCGGTGGTGCCGTCAGGCTTGGTCACCGCGATCTTGAACAGCGACCATTGCGCATCGCCGGCATCCAGCAAACCGTTATGGTTGGTGTCGAACACCTGGCGCAGCGCTTCCATGTCGCTGTCGGCTGAGGGATCCCAGTCCGTCAGCACCACTTCCTTGCGCGACGAGATCTTGCCATCGCCATCCGCATCGACCACCAGCACGCCATCGCCCGCCCCGACCCAGGCCGTGCGATGCTTGTAGCCATCGCCGCCGATATCGAAGAAGAACGCGCTGTCATCGAGGGTCGTCAGGGCAAAGCCGTTATTGTCGAGATCGAACAGGATAGGCTGGCGCGTCTCGCGACGGCTGGTGGTCTTCGACGAGGAGCTGGAAGAATAACGCTCCTGGCCAGCGTAGCTCTGCGTCGCGCTTGTAACCCCTCTGGAGGCGGCTGCGGCTCTCGAAGCTGCATTTCGTTCGTCCCGCTCCGTTGGCGATAGGCCTCCCGTCAGCCTTGATGTGGTAGAGAGGCTACTATTGGCTGTATTTGTCCGCGATGCAGACGCTGCGCGCTCGTCGGCTGCGTAGCTGAATCCGGGAACTGAGGGCGAATTTGGACGTGCCGCAAAACTCTGCAAATGGGAATAATCCGGCTGTGTTTGCGGACGAAGAGACGCAATAATGGTCCCAAAGTCAGCTACCTGGTCGGGTTGGAATATTGGAGGCGCCGCAACTGTAAACGTTGGTGACGAAATACGGCTGATGTCGGCCATTCTCTGTAGGTCTATCGCCTGCCTGGGCGTGACCTCTTGTGTAGGCCGTACAGCCAACACGCCAGGCCCAGGGCCAGCTTCGGCTGGAGTATTCCAGCCACGATAGTCGCCCGGCTTGTGAAATAGCGCATCAAGCATTCCGGAATAGACAAAATCCGGATTTGCAACCTTCGATATGGTGGTCAATCCTATGAAAGGAACATTCACCTTTGTAATATATGGCTGATTCAGGTCCGGCCAGAAGGTTTGCAAGGCCTTCTTGCGCCGCCCTTCTTCAGTCGTAGGATCAGCAGGTATTTCCGCGGCTGCAACGTCGGTCGGTTCCAGAATAAATCCAGCCGCGGTCAAAGGCGTAACTAGAGCGCCAGCAACAACGGCGGAAATGCCCTTTTTACCCAATAATTCAAGCGCCGCGACTGTACCAGGATATACTTTCTGCTCAACAAACTGCAAGCCGAAGCCGGAATAGAAATATTTGAGAGATGGAATGCCATACCTTAGGGCATCTGCGCCATTCAACAACAATCCAGGTCTGCGTGCACCCGAGACATCCTCAAAAACCGTGGTTAAGCCAGTCCTTAGATATGACTGCACCATGTTATAATGTTGTTTCGCAAGATCGAGGTTACCCACATCCACCGCATTAGCGATGGATCGAGCTAGCTTTTCGGTCGCGCCACTATATGCAGGATGAGAACCCGCATGCCGCGCCCGACCCAGATCGAACGCGTCAACCAAGCTACTCGGAAGATCAGCTAGATTGTCAAGCGAGTTATGCTTGTGCCCCAAGCTGTCTAGATACCCCCTAAAGCTTACATAAACCTGCGCCGGAAGAAGATGATGCCATTGAAAACCAGACATAATCAGATCTCCTCAGCATAATAAAACTCATTAAGTCCCCTGAAATTCAATTCTTTATACTTTGAATAAAATTCATCAGATATATATATATCTGTACGCATGATTCTATCCCTCCAGATATGCTTACCTTCAATTTTTCCTTTACTCAAAACCCTCTTTGATTGGATTTCAATTTCAAAAAACTCTCTTTTTGTAAATTTTTCATCGAAGTATTTACGAACTTCGGATTTCTCTACAATAATAGCATCGATTCTTGATACTATATTTAAGTAATAAAACTTTCCGCCAATCAATTCGCCATTCTTATAAAATATTCGGACAGGCCTGACTTGATGAACACCGCTTTCAAAACTCTCCAAAACATCGAGGAAAGCTTTATCACAGACAACAACCCCCATCGCGGAGAAGATATTGGGCAGAATTTTATGCCTGCTCATCAGCGTTAGCGATTTTGGATAGAAATCGAAATCTGATTCATACC